>DASVCN010000023.1 GCA_036381595.1 Trueperaceae bacterium
AGCAGAAGCTCTACGCTACCACTGGCAGGCTCCGGAGACTACCATTAGCAGGCTGCGCGGACGGCTGGCACAGGAAACGACGGAGATTGGGAGCATGTGGTGCCCGATCGACCGATAGGACCCTCATAGCCGCACGAAGACTAGGTCGAACCGGCGTATGGTCTCAATCTGTCGCTAGATCCAAGTGAGTACGCTGTTCGTGCGGCGGTCGGGACCGCTGCCGGGCAGATGGAGAGGAGCGATGGAGTGGAAGC
Organism: Trueperaceae bacterium; assembly: GCA_036381595.1. Lineage (NCBI taxonomy): Bacteria > Thermotogati > Deinococcota > Deinococci > Trueperales > Trueperaceae > Trueperaceae bacterium. Next base: position 255 of record DASVCN010000023.1, read on the forward strand.
GGGTGCGAGGAAGGTAGCGCTGGTAACCGGCGCCAGTCAGGGCCTGGGACGGGCTATCGCGGTCGAGCTGGCCCGAAGCGGCGTCGACGTCGCGGTGACCTCGAGGCGGCTCGAGGCGTGCGAGGAGGTCGCGGCCGAGATCAATGCGGGCGAGGAGAGCGCGGCCGAGACCGATGCGGGCGAGGTGGACGCTGCCGAGATCGATGCGGGCGAGGAGAGCGCGGGGGAGATCGATGCGGGCGAGATCGATGCGGCCAGGGGCAAGGCCAAGGCGTTCGCTTGCGACGTGGCCGATGGCGACGAGGTCCGAGGGCTGGTGAACGACGTCGTGGCTCACTTCGGCCGGCTCGACATCCTGGTGAACAACGCCGGGATGATCGAACCGATCGCGCGCCTGGGAGAGTGCGACCCGCTGGCGTGGGAGCGGAACGTGCGGGTCAACCTGTTGGGCCCGTTCCACGCGGTCCAGGCGGTGCTGCCTCACTTCGGGTCCGCAGGCGGTGGAGTGATCGTCAACATCAGCTCGGGCGCCGCGCACGGGCCCAAGGAGGGCTGGAGCGCCTACTGCTCCTCGAAAGCGGCTCTGGCGATGCTCACGGCCGCGATCGCCGAGGAGAACCCAGACAACGGCGTACTAGCCTTCGGCTTCCAACCGGGGGTGGTGGATACCGAGATGCAGGTGAAGATCCGCGCCTCGGGGGTGAACGAGGTCAGCCGGATCCCGCGAGAGCGGCTCGCCGCGCCCGAGAGGCCCGCCAGGCTGGTGGCGCTCCTCTGCACGCATCCGCTACCCGAACTGAACGGCCAGGACCTCTCGATCCGCGACGCCGAGGTCGTGGCGGCTATCGAGGCGGCCGGGCGGCGGAACGGCTAGCAGGCCCCTCAGCCTACCTATGGCCATGTGGTACAATTGACTTACCCAAATGGGAGGAGCGATGACAAAGGCGAGCCAGAGAGGTACGGGGTACAAGATCGCTCTCGACGCAGGGCCTAAACGACGTGCGCGCCTCGTCATGGACCGGATATTGGGAGTCGGAACCAGCGACTCACTGGCGGTCATAAGGGCGGTCGAAGGCGGAATCGACAGTGCGGCGGTCGGCCGAATGTCAGAACATCTCGAGGTGTCTGAGGGTCAGATTCTCGATGCGATCGACATCCCTCGCAGTACCTTCAGTCGACGGAAGAGAGAGGGTCGACTGACCAGCAGCGAAAGTGACCGTCTCTATCGAGCAACGAGGCTACTCGCGCGAGCGGTAGAGGTGTTCGGAGACGAGGCGGAGGCGCGGATCTGGATGCGCGCCTCCAAGCGCGCGCTGGGAGAGGTGAGCCCGTTGATAATGGCCAGGACTGACGCAGGCGCGCGAGAGGTGGAGGATCTGCTGGGTCGAATCGAGCGCGGCATACCCTCCTGATGTGGATCTGGCGGATTACTGGCGCTGACTACGTGGACTCCGCGTTCAGCGGCGCCGGTGCCGCCGACCACCCCGGCCGCTGGAATCACCGGGGGCGACTGGTGGGCTATGCCAGCGACAGTCCTGCTCTCGCCATGCTCGAGGTCTTGGCAAACGCCGAGACATTCGCTGCCCTGAAAGATCGCTTCATCGTTCGAACGATGATCTCTGACGAGCTGGTGTACGAGCTACCGGACCAAGATCTTCCGGCCGACTGGCGAGTGTACCCGATACCCAGTTCGACCCGTGATCTGGGTGAATCTTGGCTACTCGACGGAGTCTACCCGGCCCTCAGTGTTCCAAGTGCGGTGATGCCCCTCCAGCGCAACATCCTGCTCAACAGCGAACACGAGGAGTTGGGGGACATCGAGGTATCGGACGTCGTTCCACTCGATTTCGATATCCGGCTGACTGAGTTCGGTCGAGGGTGACCTGTTACCCTTCCTCCAGTAGCAGTTGTTCTCACCGGCTTCTTCAACGGCCCGCCCAACGACCTGCGGGGAGGGAGCGAAGATGAAAGCGATCGTCGTCGGCAGCCAGGCGGAGGGCGCTCCCCTCCGCTGGAGCGAGGCGCCATCCCCGAGTCTGGGTCCCGGCGAAGTCCTGGTGGACGTCCATGCCACCGCCCTCAACCGGGCCGACCTCCTCCAGCGCGCCGGCAAGTACCCGCCACCGCCCGGCGCCAGCGAGATCCTGGGTCTCGAGTGTTCCGGGACGGTCGTTCGGCTGGGCGAGGGCGTTAGCGGCTGGTCGATAGGTGATCGGGTGTGCGCGCTGCTGCCAGGCGGAGGCTACGCCGAGCAGGTGAGCGTCCCGGCCCGGATGCTCATCCCGGTACCCGCGGCGATGTCGCTGGTGGAGGCGGCCGCGCTCCCCGAGGTCTTCCTGACAGCGTTCTCTGCCCTCTTCGGCGAGGGGCGGCTGAAGGACGGCGAGACCGTGCTCATCCACGCGGGCGCGAGCGGCGTGGGCACGGCCGCCATCCAGCTGGCCCGCCGCGCCGGCTGCCGTGTGTTCGTCACAGCTGGCAGCGCCGAGAAGATCGCAGCGTGCGAGTCGCTGGGCGCCGAGTTGGGCGTCAACTACCGCGAGGAGGAGTTCGAGGAGCGCATCAGCGACCACCTCGGGGGCGGCGGCGTCGACGTCGTCATCGACATGGTGGGCAAGGAGTACTTCGAGAAGAACCTCCGGCTGATGAACACGCGAGGCAGGCTCGTCTTCGTGTCGGCGCAGAGCGGCAGCAGGGTAGAGCTGAACATCGGTCGACTGATGGCGAAGCGGCTCGAGCTCGTCGGCGCCACCCTTCGGGCACGGCCACTCGAGGAGAAGGTCGAGCTGAAGGACCGCTTCCTCGAGCGCTTTTGCCCCGACCTGGAAACCGGCAGGGTGAAACCGGTGATCGACCGGATCTTCCCGATCACGGAAGCCGAAGAAGCCCACCGTTACATGAGCGAGAACAGGAACATCGGCAAGATCGTGCTCGTCGTTCGGGAGGACTGGACGCTCTAGCTGGCCCCGCCGAGCAGCGAGACGCCGGGATTCTCTGCCCACTTGTGCGCGTTGAGGAGTGTGAGCCTCGACACAGGATTTATATTTGCCCAGATGCTCTGAAACCTGGTGGCTCCCAACGCGTGGCCGGGCCGTCACCTCCGCTTCCTCATCTGCGCGCACCCACGAGGTCCTATGCGTCCACTCGGCAAGATTCTCGATCTACTGACACCGCGCGAGCGCAGGCAGCTGTACCTCCTTCTGCCGGTCGTGATACTGGCGGGCCTCATGGAGGTCGCCGGGGTCGCCTCGATCGCCCCCTTCCTGAGCGTGCTCACGGCCCCCGAGTCGATCGAGTCGAATCCTCTGCTGGCCCGCCTGCACCAGGCAACCGGGGTGCAGAGCGAGCAAGCGTTCATCTTCGTCCTCGGCCTGCTGGTGCTGGTCCTGTTGCTGCTCAGCAACGCCGCGGCCGCCCTGAGCCAGTACGGCCTCTACCGCTTCGGCTTCCTCCGCAACCACACGATCTCCAGGCGCCTGCTCGTTCGCTACCTCCAGCAGCCCTTCTCCTACTTCCTGAGGCACAACAGCGCCGAGCTGGTGAACAACGTCCTCCTGGAAGTCCAGCAGGTCATCACCGGCATCGTCGTTCCCGGGCTGCAGCTGCTGGCGAAGGGGGTGGCGGCGAGCCTCATCGTGGCGCTGCTCATCCTGGTCGACCCGCTGCTCGCCCTGGTGATGACGGTTCTGCTGGGCGGAGCGTACGCGGGGATCTACTGGACGATCAGGAAGCGGCTCAACGGCTTCGGAGCCCAGCGTGCCGAAGCCAACCGGCTGCGGATGAAGGCCGCCAACGAGTCGATCGGCGGGATCAGGGAACTGAAGGTGCTGGGCCGGGAGGCGGAGCTGATCGCCCAGTACCACGAGCCTTCCCGGAGCTTCGCGCTAGCCAACGCAGGCGCCAACATCCTCGGCGCCCTGCCCAGGTACGCGCTCGAGGCGGTAGCGTTCGGCGGGATCATCGTGATCCTGCTCCTGCTCATCGCCCGCGGAGGTACCACCTCGTCGATCATCCCGGTCGTGGGACTCTACGCCTTCGGCGGGTACCGGCTCTTGCCGGCGCTCCAGACGGTCTTCCGGGCGATGACCCAGATCCGCTTCAGCGCGGCCGCCCTCGACTCGGTTCACGGCGTGCTCGCTCGGATCGAGGCCGCTCCTGCAGGCTCCCGCCGGTCACTCAGGTACCGGGAGGCGCTCGAGCCGCTGCCGTTCGAGAAGGAGCTGAGGCTGCAGGAGGTGACCTTCGCCTACCCCGGCACCGACACTCCGGTGCTCAGCGACATCGAGCTCTCGATCAGACCGAACAGCTGGGTGGCGTTCGTGGGCGAGACCGGCTCCGGGAAGTCCACCCTGGTGGATCTGATCCTGGGCCTGTTGGAACCCGAGTGGGGCCTCATCACCGTCGATGGGAAGCCGTTGAGTGCAGAGAACCTGGCGCGCTGGAGGCGCAGCATCGGCTACGTGCCGCAGAGCATCTACCTGACCGACGACACCGTCGCTCGCAACATCGCCTTCGGGGTGCCCGCCGGGGAGGTGGACATGGAGGCCGTGGTCGAAGCAGCCAGGGTCGCCCAGATCCATGAGTTCATCGAGGGCCTGCCGCAGGGCTACGACACCCTGGTGGGCGAGCGCGGAGTGCGGCTCTCGGGCGGACAGCGCCAGAGGCTGGGCATAGCCCGAGCTCTCTACCGCGACCCGAGCATCCTCATCCTCGACGAGGCCACCAGCGCTCTCGACAACGTCACCGAATCGAACCTGTTCGCGACGCTCGAGCGGATCGCAGAGGCGAAGACGGTGATCATGATCGCCCACCGGCTCAGCACCGTGCAGGAGTGCGACGTCATCCACCTGCTCTCCCGCGGGCGCATCGTCGCCAGTGGCCGCTACCTCGAGCTGATGACCCGGAGCAGCGAGTTCCGCGCTTTCGCCGAGATGAAGAGCGGGAAACCGGTGATGGCGGTGAAGTCGGCTTAGCTGTCGGTTGCGCGGGGCGTGGTCGGCGCGGATCGATAGCTTCGATCGGCCGTGTGGTCGAGCCTGCTCCTGGTCTTCGCTGGTGAGGGGTCACCCCGCCGGTGCTGCTGGCTGGCAGACTCGGCTTGTCTTTGTGCTTTCGCGTGAGATGGACGAGGCTAGATTTGTGGGTCGCAGGGAATTCTGAACTTACTGGCGCGAATGTGGAGGTTGGATTCTAAGCGCCGCGGCTTCTTGGCCATTCCGCGAAGGTGAGTATCAGTAGCGGGACGAGGCCGAACGGGGGAATGAGGGTGAGAAGTGACAGGGTGGTGGGCAGCCCTGCCTTTCTGAATGTCTGCCAGAAGAGGGCTGTCGGTATTACAGCGCTGCTCAGGAGGATGAGCAGTTCGTAGATGCCGAGAGGGCCGATTCGCATTCGCTTGCCATTGTAGTATGGTGCGTTGCCTCGTTGGTTACAGGTTCTTGTGTTCGTTCTTGCATTTGCGCTTGGTGGTACGGCGCTAGAGACCTGGTTGGAGCCGTCACCTCGGGTCGGGTTCCCCTTAGAGTTAGGGCTGCTGGCGGTGCTGTTATGGGTGCCAGAACGGCGGGGCCTCTTTCGACAATCTGAGCGGTAGCAGTGTCTGGTCCCCCGGGCCCTTCGAGTAGCCTGCGGGAGACGACCTTGCGGTACGCGACCTTGTCGGGCACTGCGCGACGGCGGGCGTACCAGCGTTACTTCGTCCAGTAGGCTAAGCCGCTCGGATGTCAGTGAAGTTGGTGCCCTGCTAGCATTGAACGTCCTTTAGTTGAGGAGGTTGAGTGCCTCGGGGAGCTGCTATCGTTGGCCTTGTGCAGGTGGATGAAGCTTTGGTTCGCGCTGCAGTCGAGACTGCAACTGCGCGGTATGTGGGTGATCCGGACGGTGACGGCTGGGCGGGAGCTGCCGCCATGTATGCCAGTAACGGTGAGATTCTAACCAGCGTTTACGTCGATGCGCCTAGCGAGTCTGCTGCACTCTGTTGCGAGACAGGGGCGATTGCCGAGGCCCATAAGAGGCGACTGCAGATCGCGGCGACTGTCTGCGTTTCACGGGAGCGACCCGACGGCTCGTTCGTGATTCTCACCCCGTGCGGCATCTGCCAGGAGCGCCTGGCTTACTGGGGTGGTGACGTAGAGGTGGGAGTTCCTCTCGCCGATGACCCTTGCGAGTGGCGGTCCGTCTCACTCCGCGAAGTTCAGCCCCATCACTGGTCGCGAGTGTTCGCCGACTTCTAGGTTAGGGGCTAAGTGTCACTTGTCAAATTTGGCGCGACGATCTAGGTTGTCTCGGATCGTTTGTTTTCCTGCAGGGGTTTCATCTCTCTTAGGAATAGGACTCCGTCGAAGACGCGAGCCCAGTTGAGGTGAAGCCACTTCGCAGGCTCGAGACCGCTTATCGAGAACGTCTGGGTCGGCTGTTCGCGGAGGTTGACGAAGGCTGCTTCGGCTTGTGAGTGCAGGAGTAGCGCCTCGAGGGTGTCCTGCGGGGCTGGTGGTAGGGGACGCGATGTCTGATAGTCCCCGCGGTAGGCGTTCGGCAACTCGCTTCCGTTACCGGCGATCAAGGTGAGGCTGTAGAGTTCATCTCCTATGGCGCCGGCTGCGACCTCTCCGAGGGGTATGTCAGGGTGCTTTTCGAGCGTTTCCTGGTACTCGGCGTCCGCATCCTTGATGGTGGAGCTGCACTTTGCTGCGTGCCAGTCGTGGGTCCAGACGATGATCTTGCTGTTCGGGTAGCGAACTCGGGTGAGCCAGAGTAGGTTGCTGGCCATGCCTTGGTCGCGGCCTTCGAAGCTCCAGGCGTTCCTCGCGAAGTAGGCGAGGTTGATCAGCTCCTGCTGCCAGAAGGACACACCATCTACCTGGGACAGTTTTCGTCTTAGCCGCCAGATGGTGTTCAGGAAGTATGCCCGGTCGAGTGCGTTGGCCATGTGCCGGTACTCGTGCTCTAGCACGCCTTCGAGTAGGTCGCGGAACCTTGCGAACGCTTCGGTGTCCAGCTCGTCCGGCAGGTGTTCCGAGAGAAGGGATTCGAGATCCGCGACCAGGTGCTCTCTGACATGAATGCCCGAGTGCCGGGGGTCGATGCCGGCTACGACGAGTGGCTGGCGGGCCTTGGCCCGTTCGTCGAGGAGTTCCCAGAGCGGTATCAACTCCTTGGCGTGCCTCCAGTGCCCGTAGAGCTGTCGGGCTACCTGGCAGGAGACCGGGTCGCGACCGGAGTGGTCCTCCACCACGTTATTGAGGGAGTAGAAGCAGGATTCGAAGGCGAGGACGTCGAACCCATGCTTGACATGCAGATGGCGGACGAGTTCGACCTTGGCCGAGAACGCCGTTCCGTCGCCATGGCTTTGCTCGCCGAGCAGAACAACGCGAACTCCGGTGAGGGCCTCGTCGAACTCCCCGCATTCGAAGGGTGATAGAGACACCGGGTGGGCGACGATCCCGGTTTCCAGCGAAGTACGCATGAGTTGATGGTATCGCGGCCGGTGGCGCCTACCTTAACGGGAGGCGTTTCAAGGTTCGCTGAGGACGGGAGACTAGTTCCGCCGGGATTTCCTCAATTAACGGGCGGTACATTGCTGGTTCGACGCAGCCTCGAGTTGCCTGCGCTGTCGCTTCTGCCCACACTGGTTAGGACATTGCCAACAGAGTTCTAGCCGCGCAGCGGCAGATCAATAAACTGAACCGATGGACGAGATTCTCGACAACCTGCGCCAGCTGGAGCGGAAGCTCGGTGGGACGCTAGGTCTCTACGCCACGCCTCTGCTCACAGTGCCGGGACGACCGGACGGGGACGTCCTTCGGTACAACGAGTCCGAGCGGTTCCCCGCCGCCAGCACCATCAAGGTCTTCGTCCTGCTCACCCTGCTCGAGCAGGTGGACAAGGACGAGGCATCGCTCGACGAGGAGGTGACCCTCACCGAGGCGGATCAGGTGACCGGGTCGGGGGTGCTCAAGTCGCTTTCGGCCGGCCGCGCTTACACTCTCCTCGACCTCGCCACGCTCATGATCATCGTGAGCGACAACACCGCCACGAACCTCGTGATCGATCGGGTTGGCGTGGGCGAGGTGAACGACACCTGCCGGCGACACGGTTGGAACGGGACCGAGCTAGCGGGCAAGCTGCAGACGGGGGCCGGCCACACGAGGAGTTCAATGACCTGCCCGCGCGACCTGGCCGACTACTTCGTTCGCCTCTGGCGTGGCGACCTGTTGCCCCCTCGGCTCACGGCGGTCGCCCAGGCGATCTTCCGCAAGCAGCAGCTCACCGACCAGTTGGGCCGGGAGCTCGACTTCGACTCGTACAGCACCGAGACCGGTGAGTCCCGGCTGACCATCGCCTCGAAGAGCGGGTCGCTGCGGGGCGTGCGCAACGACGCCGGAGTGATCGAGGCAGCCGATTCCGCCTACGTCGTGGCGATCATGACGAAGGGTTGCCCGGACGAGAGGTTCCACCCCGACAACCTGGGCAGCCGGATCGTCAGCTCGGTCTCGAGGCTCGTCTTCGACCGTTACGCTCGCAGCCTCTCGGCTGGGTAGTCGTTCGCCGCGATCTCTGCTCAGCCGCCATCCTCGCCCGCCGGCGACGCCCGCAGGTCGAGCGCCATCCGGTAGCGATCGCCTCGGTAGGCGCTGCGGACGTACTCGAACGCGACCCCGTCGCCGTCAAAGGTGGTCCGCTCCAGTGCCAGGACCGGAGTTCCGGGCTCCAACTCCAGGAGTCGCTGCTCGGTGGGCGTCGACAGCCGCGACGCGACCGTCTGCCTGGCCCGGTGCGGGCGGATGCCGAACTGCTCGTCGATCGTCCGGTAGAGGGAGCCGAGCGCCTCGAGGCGCTCGGTCGAGAGATCGGCGAGCCGAGGCGGGAGGTGGGCGACCTGCAGCGCCAGCGGCATCTCGTGGGCGGTGCGAACCCGGGTGATGCGCAGGACCGGTTCGCCGGCTTCGATCCCCAGGGAAATCGCCGCGGGCCCGTCGGCGGGAGTGGTCGTCACCTCGAGCGTCCGTCCGCCCGGCCGGAACCCCAGCTGGCTCGCCTCGTCGCTGAACCCGGCGAGCCGGTCGATCGTCTGCTCCACCGGTTGCGCGCGCACGTAGGTGCCGGAACCCTGCCGCTGCTCGAGCAGACCCGCCGCCACGAGCTCCTCGAACGCCCGGCGGACGGTCATGCGCGAAAGTTCAAGCTGCTCGGCGAGCTCCCGCTCCGAGGGCAAGGCCGTGCCCGGCGCCAGTTTGCCGCTCGCTATCGCCCGGCTCAGCTGGATCTGCAACTGGATGTAAGCGGGGCTGGGGAGGCGTTTGTCGACGGTGATGAATGAAGGCATGTTCCACCGCCTCCTCTCTGTCTGGCTATGATCGTGCTTACCGCATGTACCATTACCGTACCAGAGGGCCAGTTGCGTGTTGGTTGCGGAACGGTCGCGAGTCGGGCCGGGTGGACCACTTCACGTGGACTGAACGCCGAACGGAGACGGTATTAGCGTGATCGGACTGGGCATCGACGCAGGGGGAACCGGCATCAGATGGCTCCTCAGCGACGGAGGGGCTGAGGTCGCCCGCGGAGAGCTGCCGGCGGCCGGCGGGCACGTCATGGACGCCGCCGCTCTCGGGTCGGTGCGCGAGACGCTGGGCGCGCTGTCCGGAGAGGTCCTCGCGGTATCGAAGCCGGACGCTGTCGTGGCCGGCTTCACCGGCTTCCACCCCGGCGCCCCGGTGGCTGACGACCTGCGCCGCTGCATTGCCGCGGCGCTCGGCGTGGCGGAGGAGAAGGTGGGCCTCTGCAACGACATGCGCATCGCCTACGCCGCTGCCTTCCGGCCGGCAGAGGGCGTCCTCGTCTACGGTGGGACGGGGAGTATCGCCTATCACCTCACGGCTTCTGGCGAGGTGCTGCGAAGTGGCGGCCACGGCTATCTCATAGATGACGCCGGCGGAGGCTTCTGGATCGGCCGGCAGGGGCTCAAGAGAGTGCTCAGATGGCGCGACGAGGAGCCGCTGGGTCGCGTGGCCGATCGGCCACTGGCGGAGGAGATCTACCTGGACCTGCGCGGCGAAAGCTGGGAGGAGGTCGTCAGGGAGGTATACGGAGGCGGTCGCAGCCGAGTCGCAGCCCTAGCCCCCGCGGTCGCTCGGGCCGCCCAGCGGGGCGACGCCGCGGCCCGGGAGATCCTCGAGCTGGCGGGGGTCGAACTCGCTCGGCTGGCGGTGCTCGTGGCGCGGAGGCTCGACCGGCAGGTACCGGTCGCCTTCATGGGCGGCGTCGCCAGACTCAGCCCGATCGTCGCTGAGAGCTTGCGCCGGGAGTTGCCCGAGGGGATGGAGCTTAAGCGGGTGACGCGGGAGCCGGTCGAAGGCGCGGCTGTGCTGGCGCTCGAGTTGGCCAGCGGCGAACTCGAGAAGCTGGGGTAGCGGGCGTCGGCTAGCTCGCGACCGCGCGCGCGACGGCCTCGTGGAACCGGCGGCGCAGCCGGTGGATCCGCGCCCCGTCGTCCCTCTGCGGGTGGACCCGGTTGGTCAGGAGCACCGCGAACCAGCCCTGCACCGGGTCGCACCAGAGGCTGGTGCCGGTGAAGCCGGTGTGGCCGAAGGCGCCGCTGCTGGCGAGGGGACCCACGCTCGAGTTCTCTCCCGCGAGCTGCCAGCCCAAACCCCGCCGCACGCCGTTCTGCTCCAGCTGTTCGCTCACGGCTTCGTTCAGGAGGCGCTCGGGCCCGAGGCGCTCGTCCAACCGCAGCCAGGCGAGGGCGTACTTCGCCAGGTCCTCGGCCGTCCCGAAGAGACCGGCGTGCCCGCACACGCCGCCCAGCGCGAAGGCGTTCTCGTCGTGCACCTCGCCCTGCATCACCCGGCCGCGCCACGGACAGTTCTCGGTCGCGGCCACCTGCCGGCCCACAACCGGCCCGAAGCCGGTATCGACCATGCCGAGGGGCCGGAACACCCGCTCGGAGGCGAACTCTTCCAGGCCCTGCCCGCTCACCTCCTCGACCACCGCGCCCAGGGTGATGAAGCCGAGGTCGCTGTAGACGTACTTGCCGGGTTCGAGCTCGAGCGTGTCGCCGAGTATAAGGCTCAGGGCATTGGCAACCGTGCCGACCTCCCGGTAGAGGGGCAGCGACGCCGGCAGACCGGACGAGTGGCTCAGCAGGCTCCGCAGGCTAAGCCGGGCCGCAGCCCCCTGAGCGAACGGGAAGAAGTCGCCGGTCCGGTCCTCGAGCGAGATCCGCCCGTCACTCAGCAGCGCGAGGATCGAGGGGAGGGTAGCGACGACCTTGGTGAGCGAGGCCAGGTCGAAGAGGGTCTGGGCGTGCATCTCCTCTGGGACCTCGGCGCCAGGCGTGGGAGCCGGCTGCTGGGCGTGGAGCTCGGGGCGATGCATCTGTGCAGGCGACCGCACGCGGCGCACCTCCGCCTGCGCCCCAGCTCGCTGCACCTCCGCCTGCGCCACTTCTCGCTGCACCTCCGCCTGCGCCCCCGCTCGCTGCACCTCCGCCCGCCGCTTCTCTGACTTCGCGGAGGCCTCTCTGCCGGCACCGGCCAAACGCGCGAAGCCGTGGGCGCCGATGCTCGAGGTCCCCTCCCTGGTCCCGTAGACGGCAACCGCGCCCGGGACCTCCCTCGCTTCGACGGCGGCCGCCACGACGGCCTGAGGATCCTCCGCGACTCGCATGCCGCGAGGCTAGCAGGTGGGGAGCGCGGTTGCCAGGGTGGCCTACTAGTGGTACATTGCACTCCACGACACTTTCCCACAGGGAGGCAAGGATGAGGAACAGGTTCGTCGTATACCTGCTCGTGGCGGCAGCGGCCCTAACCGGGCTGCCGGCGGTCGCGCAACAGAACGCCGAGGAGATGACCCTCACATGGTGGATCAACCCTTGGCGGATCCGCCCACCGGGCTTCCCGGCAGGGGAGACGCCCACGGGCGAGGAGTTCGCCCGCTACATCAGCGAGGAGTTCGAGAAGCTCCACCCCAACGTCAACGTCGAGTACGAGATCGTCCCCAACCAGGGGTTCGGCGAGAAGGTCGCCACCGCGATCTTCGCCGGCAACGCTCCCGACGTCCTCAAGGACCTGCAGTGGGACCCCGACTGGGTGCGTCAGGGGCTGCTCGCGCCGATCGATGAGTACCTCACCGAAGAGGACCGCGAGGACTTCATCGACTACACCCTCGAAGAGGGGCTGATCGACGGCAAGCACTACATCTGGCCTTGGAACAACTCCAACAACGGCATGGGCTCCACCCTGCTCCTCAACCCCGAGATCTTCGAGGAGCGCGGCGTCGAGATGCCCGAGCTCCCCTACCGCGAGTGGACGATCGAGGAGTTCCTCGACAAGGCTCAGCAACTGACCTTCGACCGTGACGGCGACGGCACCACCGACGTCTACGCGATCACCCTCGCCGCCCAGGACACCGAGAACATGCTCGCCTGGCTGCACCGCTTCGGCGCGCGCCTCATCAACGAGGAGGGCACCGAGTTCGTGCTCAACTCGCCCGAGGGCGTAGAGGGCCTGCAGCTCATGGTCGACATGATCTACGAGTACGAGATCGCTCCTCGCGGGGCGGAGGGCTTGGGCGTCTACGACACCATCAACAACCTCCACCAGGGCCGGGCCGCGATGGGTTACGGCGGCATCTACGAGATCGGCCGGATCGCCCGCTACATCAACAGCGGCGAACTGGAGGAACCGATCAAGGTGGTCATCGCTCCCTACCCGCACGATCCCGAGGTGGGCCCGGTCGCCTACCGCACCTCCGGCGGCTTCCTGGTCTTCCAGCAGGACGATCCCGAGCGGCAGCGGATGGCGATGGAGCTGGCACGCTTCATCACCAACAAGGAGAACATCGCCCTCCTCGAGGACCTGCTCTACATCACCGCCCGCAAGTCGGTGAACGACCAGCTCAGCTTCGAGCGCACTCAGGCGTACACCGAGAACATCCAGCAGCAGGTCGAAGTGTACGAGAACGCCATCTCCTACGGGATCCCCTACTACGGCCCGTCCTCGATCGACGTCTCGCCGGCCCTCGACTTCCTGACGGCGGCCCTGCAGGCGGCCTTCACCCGCCAGCTCACTCCGCAGGAAGCGCTCGATCAGTTCGTCGAGCAAGCCAACCGCGTAGTCTTCGGAAACTAATCGTTGCAGAGCACGATCTCAACGACTAACCGGAGCCCCATCCAACGGAGGGTGGGGCTCTGGTTGCGGCAGAGCATGTGGGGCTACCTGTTCGTTCTGCCCCACACCGCCCTGTTCGCGATCTTCTTCCTGCTCCCGGTGGCGGGGGCTCTGCTGCTGGCGTTCCTCGAGTACCGGCCCAACGAAGTGACCTTCGTTGGCCTGGAGAACTTCCGCCGCGCCCTGACCGACCCGCTGATGGGTATCGCGCTGCGCAACACCGCGATGTTCACGGCCGCCGTCGTCGTGCTGTGGCTGGGCAAGGCTCTGCTGATCGCCTATCTGATCGACCCGCTCTCGCCTGGGATGCAGGTCTTCTACAAGTCGGCCTTCTATCTTCCTTCGGTCACCTCGAGCGTGATCATCTCGCTCATCTGGCTCTGGATATTCAATCCAACGTTCGGTCTGCTCAACGCCCTCGTGGTGGGCCTGGGCTTCGACCCGGTCTCCTGGCTGGGCAATACCCGCACGGCGTTGCCGGCGCTCATCGGCATGCAGGTGATCATGGGCGGAGGATCCAGCATCGTGCTGCTCTCTGCCGCGCTGGCCCGGATCCCCCGCGACTACTACGAGGTCGCGCTCATCGACGGCGCCTCCAGGGGTACGGTCTTCCGCCAGGTGGTCATCCCGCTGATCAGGCCGACTCTGCTCTATCTGGTCGTGACCGGCACCATCAACACCTTCCAGGTCTTCGACAGCATCTACATCATGACCCAGGGCGGACCGCGCTTCTCCACCATGACCGTCGTCTACCTGATCTACCAGACGGCGTTCCGTGAGTTCCAACTTGGCTTGGCATCTGCCCAGGCGATCGTCCTGTTCCTGATCACCTTCGTCCTCGCCGCACTGCAGTTCAAGTGGCTGGGGCAGAACGTGGAGTACTGATGCTTTCGTGGATGCGCTCCTCGATAGTCAATCCCGAGCACCCGTTGCGGCCCGGGCCCTGGGGAACCGTCCTGGTGCTGCTCATCCTGGGGGTCCTCGGCTTCCTGGCCCTGATCCCGCTCTACTGGATGTTCGTCACCTCACTGACTCCGTCGGTGCTCACGATGGAGTTCCCGCCCGACCTGTTCCCCAAGCAGCCGAGCCTCGACAACTTCAGGTCGATCCTCGAGCGCCCGAACTTCCGCTGGTGGGTCCTCAACTCGACCATCATGGCGGTGACCATCACGGCGATGACGCTGGTGCTCGCCTCCACCGCCGGCTACGCCTTCGGCAAACTCCGCTTCGCCGGTTCTCGTCCCCTCTTCTGGACCCACATCCTCGCCATGATGCTGCCGTTCGAGGCGATCCTCGTCCCGCTCTTCATCATCGTCGTGCGGATGGGCATGGTCGACACCTACTGGGGACTCATCGTCCCTCTGCTGGCCAACCCGTTCAGCGTGTTCCTGATGAAGCAGTTCATCCAGACCCTGCCCACCGAGCTGCTCGATTCGGCCCGCATCGACGGCGCCAGCGAGGTCCAGGTGTTCTGGCACGTGGTGCTCCCGCTGGTCCGGCCCGGCCTGGCGTTCCTGGGGATCATCACCTTCGTCGCCCAGTGGAACAGCTTCGTGTGGCCACTGGTGGTGACCAACTCGAGCGAGATGCGAACGCTCCAGGTGGGCCTGGTGCTGCTGCGCGAGGAGGTTCCGCTCTTCTACGGCATGCACATGGCCGGCGCCGTGCTCGCTGCGATTCCGGTGGTGCTGGTGTTCTTCGCCTTCCAGCGCTACTTCCTGAGGGGAGTGACGGTGGGGGCGTTGAAGGGTTGAGGCTTGTCGTGGCGCGCTTCGGAGGGGCGACCGTCAGTGGGCACTAGGTCCGCGGAACAGTCGCCTAGCTCGGCCCGTTCTGGAGAGGGCCAGAGGCAGACGATCAGCCTCGACCTCGACGGGGTCATAATCCAGAACCCGTTCTACAAGGGGGTGCTGCCGCGGATCCGGGCTCACTTGCGGGAGGCGCCCGGGCTGTCCGGGCTGGAGCCTGAGGAGGCTTTGCGGCGGATCAACGACGCGATCTCCGAGGAGTGGAAGGCGCGGATGGCCCGCGGCGAGTTCGTCTCGGCCTATGACTGGGATTCCATCTACGGTGCGGTCGCTCTTTCTCTGGGCGCCGCTCCGGTTCCCGACGTCGCCGGCATCGTAGAGGAGTGCTGCGGCCAGGAGGGGATGATCGCCCTCCTGCCCGGCGCGCGCGAAGGGCTGGAGGCGCTGCGGGACGCGGGCTTCCGGTTAGCCGCAGCCACCAACGGCTACCACCCCTATCAGTGGCCGGTACTGGAGGCCCTAGGCATCGCCGAGCTGTTCGATACGGTCCTTTCGCCGGACCGGGTCGGCTTCGCCAAACCAGACGCCCGGTTCTTCGCGGGCGTTCCCGGGCTGGTGGCGCATGTGGGTGACACGTTGGAGCACGACGTGCTTGGCGCGAGGCGGGCGGGAGTGGTTTCCGTGTGGCTGGCTGCCGAGCTGCCCGAGTCGTTGAGGGCGGTGCCGTTGGACGAGCGTGTGGGTCGGCCGGAGTTCGAGCCGTTCCTCGAGGAGTCGCTGGAGAAAGCGCTCTACCGGCATTTCCATGGCGACGCTCGAGCCGAGGAGTATCGGCCGGATTATGTGGTTTGGGGGGCGGGGGAGTTCGTACGCTTGGCGGAGGTGCTGTTAGCGAGGTGCGGCTGAGTAGTAAAGCAGTCCGACGGGCCATTCGGCACGTCGAAGACATCGCGAAAAGGTGTCAGCCGTTCGGAAACCGATATGTATCGTGCCGGCGACGGAGGATGACTCCCGTCGCCGGCACGCTGTCTTCTCAAGTCGACGTCGCCTATGAGAGTCCTACAATGCCGATCAGGGAGAAATGTACCTCCATTCGACATCGGCGGGAGGCCTATCGCTACTGAAGGTAAGGGCCTGGGTCGTCGAGCCGAGTCCGGTTTGACTGGATGTCGCGGCCTGCCACCCCGCGACGATCTAAAGCTCGTAGCTGAAGGCAAGGGCGTTCCCCGAGCCGTCGACACAATCTGCCGAACCGGACACCGTCCGTCTGCATAGGCGTACACGGCGACAACGTAAACGGAAGGATCGCTCAGAACGACATCGTCTCTACTGCAGGTGTATGCGCCGGGCTGATGTGTCAAGACCGTATTCGCCGGAGCCGGGTCAGTTGACGCCACATCGTCTACCTTGAGTCTGAACTCGCCGTCCGCCTCGATTTTGCCGAACGCGATCGACTTCATGGCAGAGGCTGGGTTCGAAATCGGGAACTCGGTAGATGTGGTGTCGTTGGTCCAGCTGCCCGTTGAACCGAAAATGCATGCCCGGAGCTAGAATACGAAAGTAACGTACGGGCTGCCTTAATGCCCGATTTCTTCACGGCCGAAGCCGTAAGCGGCCATCGCGCTGGTTCGAACCATGGGTCAGTAGGCCCCCTTGCGGCGCAGAACTACACCGATTGTGCGTATCAGGATGATTATGTCGAGCCAGACAGACCAGTTGCGTACGTAGAAACTGTCCAGCTCGACCCGCTGTCCGTACCCCGTATCACTGCGACCACTGACTTGCCAGTGCCCTGTCATGCCCGGCCTAACCATCTGATACAGGTCGAATGTCCGTTCGTACTTGATTGCCTCTGAGTCGACGATGGGTCGAGGGCCAACCAGGCTCATCTGTCCTAGGACGACGTTGATGAGCTGCGGTAGTTCATCGAGGCTGGTGCTCCGCAAGAAGACTCCGACTCGCGTTATCCGAGGGTCCCGGAGCAGTTTCTGGTTGGATTGCCACTCGCTTCGAAGCTCGGGGTGCTTGTCGAGCCAATCCGATAGCGCCGCGTCGGCGTTTGCGACCATGCTCCTGAACTTCCAGATCCGGAACGGTCTGCCGTTCCTACCGATTCGTCGCTGGTTGTAAAGAACTGGGCCAGGCGAATCGAGACGTATTGCCAGAGAAAGAGCCAGTAGAAGCGGGCTCAGCGCTGCAAGGAGAGCGATGGAGGCGACGATGTCTATCGAGCGCTTAACCACGCGATTGAGGGGAACGGCCAGTTCGTTCCGCACCTCCAGGGCTAACAGGTTGTCAAGGGAACCAGCCTGGACACCCAAGACAGGGAGGCCCTGCAGGTCGGGGATGAACTGGACTTTCTTGAACGATCGCCTGCCGTCTGCTGCTCCGATCTCTTTAATGTCGGGAGGAGTTCTGCCTAGCGCGGAGATCGCTCTGCTTACGCCATTGGCCGCACCCCAGGCAGCCGCCTTCGATATAGCCCCAAGCACAGGCACCCCGTCGATGGACGTGCCGACCTTGTCCGGATCGTCGTCGAAAACGGAAACAGGTTTGAGACCGTCCAGAGGGTATGCGTTGAGCGCCTTTACTACTCGACTACCGGTGGCGCCGCCTCCCAAGACGACTACCGGCTCACCCCACATGTCGCCCAGATGGAGGAGTCTCTTGCATGCGGCTCGACCTACGGGTAGAGCAACAATAACCAGCGCCCCCATGAGGTAGAGCTGAGGCCGTGGAAAAGCCAGTGCGTCGGGGAAGGTGTAGGCGCCAACCGCGAGTAGTATCCATGCCCAGAAGGCCACGCTGACTTGCTTCCGCAGTTCTTCTGGCGCTGTCGTTCCGTAACCGGGATAAAGACCCTCTCGCCAGGAAAGGATCGGCCAGAGAAGCAAGGCATAGAGTGAGATCGAAGGTAACCCGGTCCAGCTGGTGTTCAGATCGTGGGAGCCGAAGCCCGAGTTCATCCAGAAGGCAAGAAGTAGAGCAGCAAACGCCATGAGCAGATCGGTCGTGGCTAGACTGAGCCTTACGATTGCCTGTCTTGCGACTGCTTCTCGCTGGGCCGGAACTCCTCGCCTGGTTCCAGCTCGCCATCCCGCAACAGATGCAAGGGGGTAGAGGACACCGCCATAGAGAAGCGTGTAATCGAACATGTTTGCTACCAGCACGGCCGCAATTACTACTAGCAAGCCGAAATCGAGTCGTTTGACGGCGGCGGACAGCAGGGCCAGTACGTAGATCATCAGCCCTACAAGGCCAACGACTCCTCTTTCGAAGAGCGTCTGCAGCAGAAGGTTGTGCGTATGGACCGGCACGACCAGCAACTGGCTCTGGTCACGCCACACGTGCCTGAAATAGTCCTCGAAGCTGTATGTCCCCCATCCCAGGAGCGGCTTGTCGGCGATGCCCTCGGCGGCCGCCTGCCAGTAGGGGATTCGGGCTGTGCTCAGCCCCAGCCCTTGAGTCGCCGGACCCGGCATGTACGCGGTGGGCTCTACGCCCTCTTCCAGCTGAAATCCGGCGAACTGTGCGGGTTCTCCTAAGGCTTGCCTCTGATCGGGAGCCAAACCAGCCCACCAATAGAGAGTCTCGTCACCGGAGTACTCGAAGGAAATCCAGACCCGCCGCCATTCACCCCAGCTATCAGCGATACCTGACCCCAAGATGGCACCTGGCCCGGTAACACTTGTGACCCAGGAGCCGCCCGATAGTGCGCCCTCTACAATCAGAACGCCTGCTCCGCCGATGT
This sequence comes from Trueperaceae bacterium, assembly GCA_036381595.1. Classification (NCBI taxonomy): domain Bacteria; kingdom Thermotogati; phylum Deinococcota; class Deinococci; order Trueperales; family Trueperaceae; species Trueperaceae bacterium. The sequence continues at coordinate 18,923 of DASVCN010000023.1, forward strand.
CCTCGCCCCAACCGTGGAAACCGGGTCGGGCACCGCCTTTCGGTGCGCGAATCCAGCCGCTCAATGTGTATGGCGTGCGCGGTTCGATGGGAACTACCTGCTGCAGCCTGCGCCACCCTTCTGGCTCTGTCTTCCACACTTCGAAGACGCTGTACTCGATGCCGTCAATGGTTGCACTGCCTTCGCTTCTCTCTGCGCCCTGTTCGAACCACCAGGCTCCGCCCGGAATCTCTGTTCCTTGAAGCATGTTTCGATTCTCGCTGGCGGGGGTGATGTCGAGGAGGAAGCCGAAGTGACCCCAACCGAGTAGTGACCCCAACCCTGCTGTTACGACCAACATGAGCGCGAACACGATCCACTCGGCAACACGGCGCCTGATGTCGAAGGCTGGGGTAAGCAGAAGGAAGCCGAGCGTCATCACCACCCAGGCGATCGCCGCTTCGCGGCTGCCCGAGATAAGGATCGCGGTTGCGGAAAGCCCAAGGCTCACTAGCCTGAGGCGCCGCTCCGGCGTCAGGAGAGCAATTGCCCCTCCCAGCACCAGCACGGTATGGGCGTAAAGGGCAGGGGAACCGTCCCAAATCACTGTTTGCCAAAGGCGGCCGAGCCGGTTCAGGTCCACTATCTGAAGCGAACCGAGCAGAACGATAAGTGCGAGTCCTGCCAGCAGCCCCCTGGCCAGCAGATGACCATTAAGGCCGCGGTATTGGAGTTCGCCCAGTCGAGCGAACGCTCGATAGAGCAACCAGGCGGCAACTAGTTGGAGTAGGCTCAGCAGAGCGGCAGGCGCGCCACTGTGTAGCAACAGCGGCAGTGAGAAGAGGACCGCCCCCGACAGACCGATAATGTCCCTCCGCTCCGGCCTCCAACGGACTGAGAGGAAGAAGATTACCGCGATGAAGGGTGCTATCGCGGGGAGGAGTGAAAACCCCACACCAACGAGGAACGAAGCACCCCTTTGGATCGAAAGCGTCATACTGCCTACTGGCTTACCACCACAGCAACAGATTGTATAGCGGAAAATGCTCTAGTGGCCCATGCTCGCTGGCAGCGGAGATGTGTAATCGTCTCCCACGAATCAGTTGCCAGGAGTGATAGTATCCGAGCGTTAATGGCGCGCCTCCCCCCAAGGTCGCGGATCCTGAGGCGGCTAGACTTTTCCCTTACCCGTGAAGTTGTTTCTCCGCTCGTAGGCGCCGTTCTCCTACTGAGCATGCTGAGCCTCATAAACGGCGTCCTTCCGTCGATGAAGTGGCTCGACGATCCGCCCCTCCTGCGATTCGCTAGTTGGTTGGCCCTACAGCTGCCGCTGTATATCGTACAGGTGCTTCCGGTAAGTGTCTTTCTGGCTACCCTGTTCGTCTTGGGCCGGCTTGTCAGTTCGGGCGAACTGCGGGCGTGGCTCGCCGGCGGCGTCTCACCCGCCAGGCTCGCCGCTCCTTTCGTAGCGGTATCAGCCGTGGCGGCTCTCATTGCCTTGGGCATCAACCAATTTGTACTGCCTGTGAGCAGTCCACGCCAGGCGGCCCTCTGGTGGCAGATGACGGAGGGAAACAGCGGACTGTGGCGCTTGGAGGGGATGGAGCTTCCGGTAGGGAAGTATCGGCTTTCGTTCAGCGATTCGGATACCAGGACAGACCTGCTCTACGGCGTGCGCCTCACTTCCTGGCGAGATGGCGGTCTCGAGGTCTTCATCGCAGAGCGTGCCGTGTACGAGGGGCACGAGATGTCCCTCTTCCAGGTCGACCACGTGTCTTTAAGTCTTGAAAGCTTGGAGTCTGGTGAAGTGGAAGAATCGTCGGTCCTTCTGGACGAGCTCATTAGAGTAAGCGAGGCTTCCGATGTCGCGATGGTAAGACTGCCGCGAACGAAGTCGCAGCTGATTACTCAGTACAGCGGCGGTAGTTACGACAGCGGTAGATCGATTTTGAGGTTGGCTGAGTATGCCGGCAATCCCAATATTCCCCTTCTCGCACGATATGAGGCTAAAGTCCTGATGCACCGAAAGCTCGTCGAGGTAGTAGCGAATGTCGCGCTCTTGCTGCTGGCGCTGCCACTCACGATGACGTTCGTCAGTTCCCGGACGGTCGCCTTGGGCCTTGCACTGATTGCCACCCTTGCTTGGTACCTGCTCTTGAGCATCGGCATCTCTTTGGCGCTGAGCGGGGTTATCCCAGCTTGGCTAGGGGCTTGGGGCGGAATAATCGTGGTAATAGTGCTCGGCCTAGCGTTGAATATGAGGCTGAGGTTCCGCTGACCCCCGCATCAGGTTGAGGCCAAGGATGACCAGGAACAGTATCCACCAGGAGAAGAAGCTGTAGTCGAGGGTGTTCAGGATGAACACGGGAAGCAAGAAGGCGATTCCGTGCCAGCGGCCCCAGTTCCAACCCAGGATAAGCAGACCCCCGGTGAGCCAGAGCGAGGCCAGGAGTCCTGCTACGCCGAGTTCAGAAGCGTGGGTCAACCAAAGATTGTGCGCGTTCGGTATGGCATCCGGTAGGTTCCTTGGGTAGGCGCTGGCGAAGTAATCGCTGAACTCTTCTCCTCCGAAACCGACTCCGGTTAGCGGGTGCGCCAGAAAACCTTTCCATGCCGTCCGCCAGATTTGAACACGGGTCAGCCCGGGGCTTTCGAGAACGGACTCGACGAGTTGTGGCGCGAAAACGACTGCTCCAGCGAAGCCAAGTAGATAGAGCACGGGAATAGCGATAAGAAGGATGCGCTTCGGTGATGCGCCCTTCACTTTCAGAACGAGCAGCAGCGGCAAACCCACCAAGCCGGCGACCAGAGCTGTCGCACTTTGGGTCGACGCCACCCCGCCCATTGCGATGACTGCAATCAGTAGACCAAGCCGGATCGACGGTGTCAGTGAGACTAGAGTAAGCGCAACAAGAAGAAGGACATGCCCGGCTAGGTTCGGGTAGGAGAACCAGAGACTACGACGAGTAATCGACTGGACCGGTTCGATCGACGATCCGTCACCGGGAACCAGCTCGACGTTGCGCATCTGGAGCTCAACACCTTCCTGAAGCCCAAGACTCGCTCGGAGTCTGAGGGGACCATCGGCGGAATCCGGCAACTCAGGAACGTCGATCACATAGGCCCTCCAGTCCGTGGTCAAGGAGAGCGGTTGGCGGGCGCTCGTTGGCTCCCCTGCCCAACTGAGGGTAAGCGCAGCTCCGCTGCCTATCGGGGGGCCCAAGTCGAGCCACTCGCCTGACTCGGCAAGCACTTCCAGGTGGGCTTCAGAGATCTCGATCGTGCTCCCGTCGAAATTGTTGAGGATGAGCCTGATGAGAGTATCGGTAGCAGCAGCAGGCGCCGTCCAGGAATGTTGATAGGTTCTCCACTTGTTGCCTACCTCTACCCGAAGAGGCCCAGCAGATCCTCCCGGTCCCCATGCCTGTATCCATATTCCCCCACGTACAGGCTCATCTAGTGAACTCCTCATGGTCACTGTGGCCCGAAACGTTCTGCCTCCTACTCGATCGTCCAGAGGGTATGTTCTCATCAAGTAGGGATCGCCGCGAGACGGGAACGAGGCTCTGGTCACCTCGCCTGGGTGGGACAGATCGATTGCAGCGGTCGATCTGTCCCAATAGTTACTGGAGGGGGACGTAAGCCTGCGAGCATCGAACGAGAGGGATTCGGTGCCCGTAGCATTCTCGACTCGCCATGCGCGCTGGCCGCCCGGTGACTGCAATTTCCCCGTAGTCAACTGCTCTATCGTCTTGCTCAAACTGGAAAAGGTTGAAGGTTGCCATGTGTAGGCGCCCAGGTAGTGCTCCAATGCCAGCAAGGAGAGTAGCAGCACGAGCGCGACCAGAAGAGCGTTGAACGTGACTTTCCGGTTCGGCTGATATGCCCAGGTCGCCAAAATTGTGACCGGTAGTAGACCGGCTACGAAGGGGTAGACGGCCGAATGCGTACCGATCAGCGCGGCTAGGAGCAAAAGGCTGAAGTAGCCTCCCCAAGTTACGCCCCAGGACCTCGATGGTGCTTCGTTGCGGGAGATGATCGCACTTAGCGACGTCAGGACCAATCCCACGGATGCGAGCAGCGCGGTCGTCAATACTCCGGCAAACTGCCAGGTATCAGCTTCGCGGGGGCGTTTGTTCATGATGTCGCTCTTCGCTCAGCTCGCGGACGAAGCTTGCGGTTTGGAGTACGTGCCCGTCTGCCGCTGGACCCTCCAGCACTCATCCACAAATGCCTCGAACTCTTCGCGGAAGCGCTTCTCGCTGAATCGGAGCGCACTCTGCCGAATTCGAGACGGGCTGAAACTTGCTTCGTTCATCTCGAATTGCTCTACTGCCCGCTGCAAGGACGCGCTCGTTTGCTCTTCGAAGAAGACCCCGGTTGGGAGGGGCGAGTCCAGTCCTTGGACGGTTTCGAGCGCGCCTCCACGTGCAAATGCGATGACTGGAGTACCGCACGCTTGGGCCTCGACGGGAACGATCCCGAAGTCCTCTTCCGCCGCGAAGACGAAGGCTCGCGCCTTGCCCATTAGCTCGCGCAGCTGATCGAACTGCAGGTGGCCCAGAAGTTCCACGTTATCGTTGGCCATCTGAGCTAGCTTTTGATGCTCGGGGCCCTCCCCAACAATGATGAGCTTGCGGTCGGGCATTCCGGCGAAGGCTTCGATGATTAGGTCGATCCGCTTATACGTAACAAGCCTCGACGCCGTCAGGTAGAAGTCATCCTTATCGAGTTCCAGCGGGAATGAGTCCACGTTTACGGGCGGGTAAATGACCGCGGCGTCTCGCCGATACGTCTTTCGGATCCGTCGTCGAATGAACTCGGAGTTCGCGACGAAGTAGTCCACGCCGTTCGAACTCCGCACATCCCACATGCGCAGCCGGTGCAGCATGTAGCGTGTAAGCCAGCTCATAGGACCACTTTCAAGCCGTGCCTGGTTGAGGTACTGATGTTGAAGGTCCCAGACGTACCTCATAGGCGAGTGGACGTACGAGATGTGAAGTTGATCGGGGCCAGTGATAACTCCCTTAGCCACGGCATGCGAGCTGGAGATGACCAGGTCGTAGCCTGAAAGGTCGAGTTGCTCAATGGCCAAGGGCATCAGTGGAAGGTATCGACGGAACTGTTTGCGTGCCCGGGGAAGCCGCTGAATGAACGATGTAGTAACGGGCTTGTTAGCGATGAACTGCCTCTCGTCGGGCTCGAGAAAGTCGACAACGGCAAAAACGTCTGCCTCAGGATAGAGCGTGACGAGCTGCTCGAGAACCCGTTCCGATCCGGCGTAGTTGACGAGCCACTCGTGAATCAGTGCAACGCGCATTTCAGCGATTCCTCATAGTACTTGTATCTGCATACAGAGCGAGCGTATACCGGTCGACCTGTACCCCTAGGCGACGAGTCGGTCGAGTACTTCCATTGTCGCCGCAGCCGTATTCGTCCAGCTGAAGTCATTTGCCCGTTGCCTTCCTCTCTTGACCATCTCCGCCTTTAGCTGCGGGTCTTTCAAGAGGGTGAGAATGGCTCGCGCGATGTCGTCAGGGCTTCGAGGATCGAAGTAGGTAGCAGCGTCGCCGCAGACCTCAGGGAGCGAGGCCACGTTCGACACGATGGCCGGGGTGCAGCAAGCCATCGCTTCGAGTGGAGACAGGCCGAATCCCTCGTAAAGGGAGGGGTGAACCAGGGCATCGGCGTGCGTGAAGTACGCCTTGAGTTGCTCATCTGTCACGAAATCGGTGAAAAGGATTCGGTCGCCGAGCGCCCTCGCCGCTCCAGCCACAAACGAATCGGCGGTCAAGAAGCCCTCTCGCTTGCCAACCAGAACGAGGTCATGGGGGATCGAGCCTACGAGCGAGCGGAAGGCCGTAAGGAGGCTGATCAGGTTCTTGTGAGGTTTGACGTTACCTACATAGAGAAGGTACGGGCGCGCATGGGGTTTCAAGTTCGCGCCTTCAGCTCGAAGCCAGAGAGGATCCGCACCCAGGTAGATGACCTGGATCTTTTCCGGATGGACAGGCGTGAGCCTGAGCAGTTCTCGACGAGTGAAGTGGGAAACTGTGAGTATCGCTTGCGAACGGGACGCTAATGAACGGAACATCGCAGCCGCGTATGCACGGCGGTGGTAGCCTGGTACGAATTGGGGCATGGCCAAATGGAAGGCGTCGTGAACGGTTGTTAACAGCTTCGTTCCGACGCCCAATGGAACGTTGAAATGCGGTGCCCAGTAGAGGCGTGATCCTCGTGGTACTACAAGTGGAGCCAAAACCTGCTCTGAAATCGAGTAAACAGGGGCAGTGAATTCTCTGATCTCGACGTTGTCACTCCCTGCCCAGTTGAACGCTGACAGCTCACCAGGATCCCCAAGGAGGATGAAGCGGCGTTGCGGCCGCGCGGCGACTATCCTTGGCAGAAGCTGTTTGAGGTAGACGCCGATACCGGAGGCGTTCACCATTCGGGCGTCGATGACGATCATGTTGCTGCCACCCTGCGGTTCAGGTTAGCGCGGGCGACTGAATATGCCGCGGACAGTATCGCTATATGAATCCAGAAATACGGTCGGAGGACGTTTTGATTAAGTTGAAGTAGGACGAGTTGGAAGATGAAGGCAACAGTTAGACCGATGAGAATTAGCCGCTGCTCGCGATCAAATACAGAAGCAGCCAGTCGTAGCGGTGCGATAGCTAGCAGCAACATATATGCCAGGAAAGGCAGGAATCCGATAATCCCACTGGCAGCCAGAACCTCGGCGAATATCGACATTCCCTCGTGCCGCTGCACCTCTGAAAGGGTATCCGCCGAGTTCCCACGGTAACTTGCGATAGCCGGTGCTACTCCACCAAGGCTATAACCGAGGAGTGGGCTTTGAGCGAAGACGGAGAGCGTGTCCTCTAAGTCGTTCAGCCTGATTTCAGTCGAATGGCTCGTCGTTCCGGCAAAGCCCGTCCCTTCGAGGAACAGTTTCTCAGTACCGGTCGCAAAGATGAGTATCAGAAGAGCAGCCACTCCCGCGATGCCAACAGCAGAATATGCAATAGGTCTACTGTAAGCCCTACCGCGAACCGCACCCCAGAAAACTTTGACCGGGAAGTAGACGAAATAGACGCCCATCATTGCCAGTCCCATCCTGGAAGAGGACACGACCATGGCAATCGTGACGATAGTAAATAGCAAATATAGCTGCCATCGCCGTTGTATCAGGCGACTCTGGGTCTGAAGAAGGAAGGCCATGAGCACCCACCCAGGCAGGAGGTAGGTCGCGAAGTAGGACGGTTCGAAAGAGAAGCCGTTCGACCTGGGGAGTGAGTCGTTGATCCACCACTGCTGAACCAGAATTCCAGGCAGCCCTACGAGAGGTAGTAGGAACTGGACAATACCGAACAGTCCGACTAGCGCGAACGATAACAGATAGAATCTAACGAGCCTGGAAAGCTGATTAACTGATCGAATGACCTGAACAATTGCCGATAGTGCTGCTACGAAATATACCAGTAGGGCAGCGTACGCAATCCCGCGCAGGTGAAGGCCGGAGCGTGGGACGAACAGAATTACGAAAGCCGTCCAGGCTAGAAGCAGTCCGAGCCCCAATGGGATGACGACACGCCTGCGAGTGATCACGAGCGACAAGGCAATCAACACAGTTGGGACCAGGAGGATGTAAGTTGCTCTGATCGTCATCCCGACTTCGATAACAAGGAATATGTCGAACGAGGAACAAAGTATGGCCAGGTAGAGGAAAAGCTGCGCCAAGAGGTTCCGACTTGCGTGCGAATTCATTGCCCTTTGGATTCGAGTGTTCAGCGGGGAGTCGAAAGAAGGCCCGGGCGGCCCGAGCGCTGCCTGTTTCTGTTCCTCTCTTGCTGGGGGGCTCAAATTCTCAGCTCGTAGTTCGAGGAATTCTTTCCACGTGCTCAAGAAAGGAGCGGACCATTGAACCGATTGTACATCTCTGCAGCACGAACTCTCGGGCTCGCCCGGTTACTTCACTGGAGTCCGTTCGAAGGACGCGCAAGATCGAAAGCGCGAGCGCCCTGTAATCTGCAGGTGGAACGAGATGTCCTGTACGACCATTGGTGACTACGTCAGGGATACCATCCACGTTGGAGGCTATGACCGGTACGCGAAGGAACATCGCCTCGAGTAGTGCTCTGGGAAGAGGATCGACGAGCGATGGCTGTATGTAGACATCGCATGCAGCGATGACGTCCTTCGCATCCGCGCGAAATCCCAGCAGTCTGACGGAGTCTTCGATCCCAAGGTCTTTTGCGAGTTGAGTGAGTTCACGTTCTTGAGGCCCTTCACCAAGGAGGAGCAGGACAGGGTGCTGTTCACTGATTTCGCTACACACCTTCGCTATGGCGCGAAGGAGGTGTGTTTGCCCTTTGCGCGGCTCGAGAGTTGCGGCGCAGGCTATTAGTGGTCGATCCCGAGGCAGTTCCAATTCTGCTCGCGTTTTCTCGGCGGGCCTGATATTACTCAGTTCGGCAGGGTCGATAGAGTTGAGGATAATCTTCAAGCGTTCATCGTCTATTCCAAAGAACTGACGAACGTATGCCGCTCCGTAAGAGGAAGTTGCGATGACAAGATTCATCCTGGAGAGTGCGAATCTGCTGAATGGATAATAGAGAGCACGCCTGAAGGGGGCACGCGTCCAAGGAAGGTCCTTGCCGAGGAAGTTGTGGATAGTAGTCGCAAGCACCTGCCCGGAAGCGGCTAGCGCAGTAACTAGATCTGCCCTGTACTGATGAGAGTGTATGACCTCGATGTCCTCGTGAGCGAGGAGCGAACGGAGCAATCGAACCGCAACGATCAAATTGGAGCGCAGTGCGGGCAGTTCAATCACGTTGACGCCATGACGGGAGCTCGCCGCAAAATCAGGTGTGTAAGGACCCCCTGGATGCACCAGCCACACCTTGTGCCCTTGACGGGCTAATTCCTCGCTGAACAGCCGCGTATGCTTCTCCGCGCCTCCCCGGCTTGCGCGATCGATTAGTTCGAGGACTCTCATTGGCAGTTCACCGGACGCGGTCCCACAATCGCGCCCCCAGTAATCAAGTTAATGCTCTGGGCGCTCACCTGCCCGTCTTTCCCAGGCGGCTTTCGAGCCCATCCCTTACCGCCTGGGCGAGGATAGCGGTGTTCCTTAAAGGCGTTAGGTCGAGACGAAGGCCGCATGCGAGTAGTGCAAGTGAATACACGACAAGAAGCTTGACTGACGCGTTGAAGAGATAGCAAAAGCGGTTGGCGACCCTAAAATGCGACTCGAAGTGAACTCGGTTGCGGACTGAATAGTAGAGTCTCCGGCGCAAGTTTGGATCCGAAGACAGGAGAACCAGGGGAGAGATGAAGAACTCCTTCTCGCGCACCTCTTTTTTCTTTCCCATATTCCAGGAACTCTCCAGATCTTGCACCCTGCTGCTGGGCACGAGGAGCAGGGGGATCTGAAGCCGGCTAAGTCGATAAGTAAACTCGTGGTCGTCTCCGTACAGGTGATAGTCAGTGCGCGGGAGTCCGATGACGGGTATCAGTTCAGTTGGCAGGAATAGGCCGCCGTAAGGTCCGTACGGAATGGGAACAGTACACGTCGATCGGGCTGTGAATTGTTGCGGACTCCGCGGCACTTTGGTGAAGGTGCGTTGCCATGCGAAGCCAAGGAAGCTGTCGGGCCATTCGAAGGCGTCCACGGGGGATCTAGTGCTTGCGAAACGGCTGTACTCTTCGCGGTCGATTCGCAGTGAAAGGTAGGCGGCTGGCGAAGAAGACTTCTCTACCTGAGTCAGGATTGCCATGAGAGCATCCGGTTCCGGCAAATTGTCGTCATCCAGTAACCACGCGTGATTGCAGTTCGACTTCACGGCCGCTTCGAGCCCAGCTGTAAAGCCAGCAGCCGAACCGGCATTATAGCCAATGCTGATCACACTTACTCTGCCTGCGATTGCAAGCTCCCGTAGATAGTTACGCGTGGCATCAGCAGAGCCGTTGTCGACCACGATTATCTCATTCAATGGCGAGCCTGCAGACCGCATTGATTCAAGCCGTGCGATTACCGGCTGAACTTTTGCCAGCCGGTCCCCGTAGGTTACTGTTACGGCGCAGACACTAACATTCCTCTGTGCGCTCGATCTCTGTTGCGCTTGACCAAGATTTTTCCCTACCAACTCCGACTCCGTCTCGTCCATCAGGTGCAAGCCCTGTTGGACTTCCCAGCCCGGTGTTTTGGTCCGGCTTTTCCAAGTATCCCGTCAATCAGACCCTGGAAAGTAGCAAGTAGTTTGCACAAAACCAAATCCTCAAAGAGTACTATTTTGACCATTTGTTTCAGTGTTCCCAGCAAATCGTTCCATACCCATAGGGGATCGAAGGACACGTATCGCCGGTAGACGGTTATTCGGTTGCGTGTCATGTAATACCTTCGCAAGCAACTGTGATGGGTTACTGTGACTGTCCTGTCTAGGAACCACAAGCGGTGGGACGCGGTCTGGCCAAGATTGTGCACGAGTCTGACGTGAGGCGCTTCCAGGGCGTAGAATCCGGCCGCCCGACAACGTAGAAAATACTCGACGTCTATACAGTCGATGAAGAAATCATCCCGGAAAAAGCCAACCTTTCCGAATATGCTCGCTCGATAAAGCGTTCCCGATGTTCGACTCGCCTTAACGAAACAGTAGGTGTCGGCGTGGCATCTCGTCGCAAACGAGGTAACGGTTCCGCTGACTTCGTCCATGTAACGTGGAGAGATTGAGGCGACAAGTTCCGTGTTTGGGCAGGATTCGAATGCCCTCAGCAGCCCCTTGAAGTAATTTGGAGTGACAGCGCTATCCTGATCGAAGGTGGCTATCCACTCGAAACCTTGCTGTATTGCTGCCTTTATCCCCATATTCAACGCCGTGGCCAGGCCCTGATTCTCCGGAAGGCGTATAAGCTCAAGCTGGGGAATTGTTTGAGCCAGTTCAATGACGTCCATCGATTGTCCCGTTGAACCGTTGTCGATCAGTATGATTCGATTGGTCTCGGCACTCAATAGCCGCATGTTTAGAAACAGGGACTCTCGTGGATTGAAGGTGACCACCACCGAGCAACTCCTGCTCATGGCGTCCCCACTACTTTCGGCCAACTACAGGCCATAATCCTCCTAGGGCTCCTTTCGACCGCGTGAGCATTTCCCTAGCACACCAGCGGTCCCTCTGGCGGAGCGCGAGCTCACTGTCAGCCTCGTTCTTGCAGCTCTTTCGGCAGAAGGCCGCGAGTCGATCGTAGAAGAGTGCGTTGGGCGTTGTACGAATGCCGCTCGTCCATTGGGTTCTAGTGATGCCTTGCTGGTGGGACCGGTAGATGTGCATGTCCTCTTCGATCTTGGCTCCCGGCCGGCCGCAGGCTAGGAGGTGCAGGAGCAGGGCTCGATCGGCGGCGAACGGAGCAATAAAGGCGTCGGAGAGTCGCAACGCGGACTTGCGGACTACGATGGAACCGAGGTGCGCGGGAATTGGGCGGTCGAAGTCGACAGCGTCCTCGAATCGGATCACAGGATTGCCCCGCCGGTGATGCGACTGACGTTCTGCGTTCAGACTCGCACCATCTTCGTTAACCGCGACAGTCTCGGTCGCAGCGAACGACAGGTGAGGGTTTTCTATCAACAGTTGAAGTTGCCGCTCGATCTTGTGAACCGAGGTCCAGAGGTCATCCCCCTCAAGGATGGCCAGGAACTCACCGCGCGCCAAAGAGAAGACGCGAAGCAGGTTCAGGTGACCATGACCGATGAAGCCTCCTAGCCGGTTGTGGGAGGCCAAGATCCGAACATGCTTCGGATGCCGCTCCTGACACGCCAGTGCGATGGTTAGAGTTTCGTCGGTTGAGCCGTCATCGGAGACGAGAACTTCGGTTGGCACTGAGATTTGCTGCGTAAGAACGCTTTCCAGAGAGCTCTTCAAAAAGCGCCCATGATTGTGCGTTATCACACACAGGGAAACAAGAGGTTCTTCATTTAGTGCAGTTTGCCCGCCTAGTTCTCTCGTTTGCCTGGAAACCACCATCCGTGCCTGCTCAAGGTTGAAATGCCGATAACGACGTCGCATGAAGGGAACAATTGCTGTAGCCCCTATCCTACTGGCAGTTCGGGCCACGCCTAAGGAACTCGGCAAGGCAACCAAGTTTGGAGGTGGAGCGGCTCCTGGGTCAATTCGATGGTCCATCACTTCCTTACCGATTTTCGGAACTATATCGAAGTCTCAGAGCTGCGGCAGCTCGTTGCATCGTGAGGCGATAGCCCTCAGCACCGACTGCGGCGCAGCCGACGAGGTAAACCAACAGTCCGAGACTACCAGCGGAGAGCAGTTGGACTAGTGGACTCAAATCTGATGCAAGAAGGCGAGTAGAGTATGACGCTCCGCCAGCTAGCAGCGCTGCCGCCAGTGGTTTCGACGCTTCGGTAATCTGGACCGCGGGCCGATATTCAATCAACCGGTAAGTGTAGAGCATGTTGGGAACAAGCGAAAGAATCGACCCCAGAGCTTGCCCGGCAACTATCGCGGTTAGCCCGAACGGCATTGTTGCGAACAGTATCGCGAAACCCATGCCCTTCTTCAATAGACCGCTTTGAACGACCAGATCTGAACGTCCTTTTAGGTTTAGTACATTGACGTTCAAGGCGTGGAGCGGATGGAGCGCTCCGACTATTGCCAGCAACTGAACATATAGAACGGCTCCACCCCATCGGTCTCCGAATAGGAGGGAGAAAAGCGGGTCGGCGAGTACTGCCATCAGCGACATTACGGGGGCCATCGTAAATAGAGTCAGGTGGACGATTTGCCTGTATTTCTCTCGTAATGTCGAGTTGTCATCCTGGAGCGGCGCAAGCGCCGGGTATATAGCCTGCTCCACTGCTCGACTCAGTTGATGCGAGACCAGCTGGATAATCTTTCGGGCAAAGAAGTAGAGGCCGGTCAACTCGGCGCTGAAGAGCCGCCCGACTACAAAGATGTACGAATTCTGGTACACAACCTCGATGACACCCTCGAGGGCAAGTTGAGATCCGAATCCGAAAAGCCGATTGAACGACGCCGGATTGAAAATGAGGGACGGGCGCCAGTCACTGACTGTCCACAGTACCGCTGACGATGCGGCCGCGGCTAAAAGGAGTTGCGCTACTAAACTCCAGACCCCCGCCCCGAAGTACGCCAGGCATAGAGCACCGACGCCGGAAATGAGCGCGCCTGTGGACGTTGCAATCAGCTCCGGCTTGAAATTAAGCTCCCTGCGAAAGATCGCTGTCTGGACGACCTTGAACGCGTTCAAAAGTACTATTAGGCCAGCCACGCGTACGAGGGGCGTAAGTTCCGGCTCGCCATAAAAGGCAGCGATCTGCGGTGCGAGAAAGTATTGGGCACCATACGCGATGATGCTTAAACCGATGTTTGTTAGGAATACTGTGCTGAGGTCGGCGTGCGACACATTCCTACTTCGGATCAATGCGTGCCCGAGGCCGGACTGGATCAGTACGTCGGCAACTTCGAAGATTACGGCTGTCATGGCGATCAGTCCGAATGCTTCCGGCGCCAGGAGCCGAGCGAGGAAGAGGGTGAAGATGATAGAGGCACCTCTTCCCAGCATCAGAGTCGCCAGGTTCCAGAGAACCCCGAACGCGATCTTCCGATTCACGTGTTGTTGCTCCGGTACGCACCTTCCGCTGCAACGTCGGCTGAGCGATTTCCCATTGTGTGTTTTATGGCTTTCGGAAAGCGCATGAGGGCCGCCATGCGGTGGATTCGAAGGAGCCTGCCCATTCGGCCAGCAAAGGAGATGCTACCATCTCACATGAAGGTTTACGTGTTCGGCGCCGGGGGCCACGCAAAGCTCATAATTCAGACGCTCAACCTTTTGGGTTACGAGCTTGCCGGGGCGCTAGATGACGATCCCGAATCTGAAGGCAAAGTACTACTCAATACCAGAGTCATCGGACCGTTCGCACAGGCCGAAGGAATCGACGGAGGAGCGGCAATCCTCGCTTTCGGGGACAACAGCGCGAGGAAATCAGTTTCGGAACGATATCCGCATCTCGAATGGATAAGCCTCGTGCATCCGAGGGCTTTCGTCGACGACACCGCCAAGCTCGGGCAAGGAACTTTCGTTTCAGCCGGAGCAGTGATTGAGCCAGACACAGTAGTTGGTGCTCATTGCATCGTCAATTCCGGGGCAACGGTTGCACACGACGCGGAGATCGGCGACTTCTGCCATGTCGGTCCAGGGTGCAATCTTGCGGGCTGGGTTAGAGTGGGGGACGGTTGCTCGTTGGGAGTAGGTTCAGCCGTTCGGGATCGAATCGGAATAGGGCGATGGTCGGAGGTTGGGGCAGGCGCGGTCGTTGTCAGAGACGTTCCTGATTGTTCCACTGTCGTCGGAGTTCCGGCACGCGTCATAAGAAAGAGCAGCTTCTGTGAATGATACTGGCCAGCCACGCGCCGTCAGGTTGCGGACACCCGGTCAAGCACATCAACGACCACTGATACAACGTCAATCGGCATGCCAAAGTAAATGGGCAGGCAAAGGACACGACGAGAGACATCGGCGGAGTGAGTTGCGGCGAGGGACAGTGGGAGATATTCGACAGTGTCAAGGGATGGGTAAAAGTACCGCCTTGTCTCGATCCCTCTTGCCCTGAGTATCTCCTGAGCGGTTATCACATCAGACTCGTTCGGAAGGAGAAGGGGCACATAGGCGTAATTGCTGTTGCTGCTGGTGTCTCTTTGCTGCAACTGGTATCTGTCGCCGAGGGCCCGTACATACTCCTCCCAAATGATCCTTCGGCCATTGAGGTTGGTGTCGATTTCCTCGAGTACGCACAGGCCCATCGCCGCCTGGAATTCGTTCATCTTAGCGTTGATGCCCAGGCCCTCGATGCTCTCGGGGCCGGTAATGCCGAAATTGATAAGCTTCTTGGCCAAGACGAAGTCTTCCTTACGCCGAAAGACAATCGCTCCACCCTCGATTGTGTGGAATAGCTTGGTGGCATGAAAGCTAAGAATCGATGCATCACCGTAATCGAGTAGGCTTCGACCGTTGTGGTTGACGCCGAAAGCGTGAGCCGCGTCATAAACTACTTTCAGGCCAAGCCTACGTCCAATATCGTCGATTTTTTCGACGTCGCATGCGTTGCCGAAAACATGAACGGGGACAATAGCTCTCGTCCTTGATGTGACGGCGGCTTCAACGAGATTCGGGGCAAGGCACCAGGTGTAGGGGTCGATGTCAGTAAATACTGGTTCGATTCCCTCCCACTTCAGTGAGCTTGCGGTGGCGACAAACGTGAACGGGGTGGTAATTGCTTCTGGCGGCCCGGACCCTACGCTTTGGCTGAGGCCCAAAGCGCGGTAAGCGATCTGCAGGGCTAGAGTGCCATTACTTACGAGGAGGAGGTTCTCTACACCCAGGTACCCTTCCAAGCGCTTCGTGAGTTCCTGTACTAGCTCACCGTTATTGGTCAGCCACTGTCGCTCAAATATGCCGTCGATGCGGCGGTCCAGCCTTTCCCTTTCCGGCAGGTACGGTCTGGTCACAGGGATCACTCTGCGACCTCCGAAGGGCCGACTCCGTCATCTGTCGCTGGTGTACTATGCCGGTTCTTCGAAGCCACGGAAACCTGGAGCTTGTAGAGATGACCGATTCTCTGCCCGGCGCTAAGTATCGGGGAGATTAGGTGGGCAAGTTCTACTGTCTCAATTTCAGCATTCAATCAGATGTAATAGTAACCCGAGAGCGGACTGATGCTTCTAGTATCGGCGGGTAGCCGTCGGAAAGGCCCAAAGCATCTGCCGGCTCGTGGATTAGTATCTGGTCGGCAAAACCCCCCGCTCCTCCAACCCATTCACGATCCTATCCACACTCTGCTCCACGCTCTCCCGCGCAGGGTAGAGGTGCACTTCGGGCTTCACCGGCGGCTCGTACGGGCTGTCGATCCCCGTGAAGTCCCGGATCTCCCCACGCCGTGCCTTGGCGTAGAGGCCCTTCGGATCCCGGTCCTCGCACACGTCGAGCGGGGTGTCGACGAAGATCTCGAGGAACTCGTTCTCCTCGACGATGTCGCGCACCATCTGCCGGTCGCTGCGGAAGGGGCTGATGAACGCCGTCAGCACGATGATGCCGGCGTCGACGAAGAGCTTGGCGGCCTCGCCGATGCGGCGTATGTTCTCGGTGCGGTCCTCGGCACTGAATCCCAGGTCCTTGTTGAGGCCGTGGCGGATGTTGTCACCGTCGAGCAGATAGGTGTGGTAGCCCATCTCGGCCAGCTTGACCTCGACCGCGTTGGCGATGGTGCTCTTGCCGCTGCCGGAGAAGCCGGTGAACCAGAGGATGCACGGCTTCTGCCCCTTGCGGTGGGCACGCTCGGCCTTAGTGACGCCGTGCTCGTGCCAGGTGATGTTGGTGGCCTTCTCCTCGACCGTCTTCTCGATCGTGGTGGCCGAGGACTGTGCTTCGATCTCGTCGGCGATCTTGACGCTCACTTGCTCGCTCCTACCTTCTCTTCACGCTCCGCGGCCTGGCGGTACGCCTCGATGAGGATCTGGGCGACTTCCGGCCGGCTGAACTCCTCGGGCGGCATCTCACCGCGCGAAAGCATCTCACGCACCTTGGTCCCGGAGAGGAAGATCCGATCCTCGGGGCCGCTGACCGTGGTCTTGGTCGTGGCCATCTGCTTGCTCTTCTTGCAGTAGAAGGCGTGTTCGAACTTGAGGATCTGGATGTCCAGCTCGTCACGACTGAACTGGCTGATCAGTTGCTGGGCTTCGTAGGTGCCGTAGTAGTTGCCCACCCCGGCGTGGTCTCGTCCGATGATGAAGTGAGTGCAGCCGTAGTTGATGCGGCTGACGGCGTGCAGCACCGCTTCGCGAGGACCGGCATAGCGCATAGCCGCTGGGTAAGTGCCCAGCATGACGCGATCGGCGGGGTAGTAATGCTCCATCATGGCGAGGTAGCAGCGCACGCGCACCTCGGCCGGGACGTCGTCCCCCTTGGTCTGGCCCACGAGGGGGTTGATGAAGAGGCCGTCGACCATCTCGAGCGCCGTCTTGGTGAGGTACTCGTGCGCCCGGTGGATCGGGTTCCTGGTCTGGAATGCGACCACCGTTTGCCAGCCCCGCTCCGCGAACAGCTCGCGGGTCTGCGCCGGTGTGAGGCTCAGTTCGGGGAAGCGCTCCTCGGGCAGGTCGTCGATCACGGTGATCGGTCCGGCCAGGTAGACGTTGCCGGCCTCGCGCATCGCCTTCACGCCGGGGTGGGCCAACTCGGTCGTGCCGTAGACCCGTTCGGCTTCTCTCTGCTGGTCGGGCCGGTACACGTCGGTCACCTCGAGCAGGGCGATCACTCGGCCAGTCGAGTCTGCCAGGGCCACCTCGCTGCCGCGCGAAACATGCGCCGCCTGCTCCTCGTTCACCTGCAGAGTGATCGGTATCGACCATGCGAGGCCGTTCGGCAGGCGCATCGTTTCGACGACCGAATCGTACGTCTTCTCGTCCACGAAGCCTTCGAGAGGGCTGTAGATACCCGTGGCTAGGCAGCGGACGTCGGCGAGCGAGCGCGCCGAGAGGCGCAGTACGGGTAGGCGAGAGGCACGTTCGCGGAAGGAGTGGGTCTTGTCCTCGGGTGCGAATCGATCGATGAGAACGCCACCGTGGGGCGCGGTTGAAGGTGACTGCATCAAGAAAAACTCCTCGAGAAAGTTGCTCGGTAGTCGCTTACCTGGCGCCGGAGCCGGCTGCGGAAGCCTCGGAGGCCCAACGCGATGCGAGTATACCGCCGGGCACGGAAAATTCCGTTGCAGCCTTCACTCGCGGCCGCTTCCATTAAGGAGTGTGCGAAGTGGCACTACCGGGAGTTAGACCGGAGCAGCCCCAACCACCTCTCCGAATCCCCGTAACAGGCCAGGAACGGTTCGTTGACGAGGTTCGGCCGGTTGAAGCGCATCGGCCGGCCGTCGAAGGTGACGAGTTCTCCGCCCGCCTCCTCGACGACGCACTGAGCAGCGGCTACGTCCCACTCCATCGTCGGGCCCAAGCGGGGATAGATGTGGGCTTCGCCGGCAGCGACCAGGCACATCTTGAGTGCTGAGCCCTTGGAGACCGCTTCCACGTCGAACTGCCGCTCGAGCTCGCGGACGAACCTCTGCGTTGCCTCGTTCGCGTGGGAACGGCTCATCACCAGTCGCAATTCGCCCCCGGAGGGCCGAGAGACCGCCACGCGAGCCTCGCCGGAGCCGTCGGCACGCCGGGCGCCGTTCCCGCGCGACGCCCAGTACGAAACCTCGACCACGGGAGCGTGGACAACGCCCAGGACCGGCCGTCCGCCTTCAACCAGGGCGATGTTGACGGTGAACTCACCGTTCCGTTTGACGAACTCCCGTGTCCCGTCGAGCGGGTCGACGAGCCAGGAGCGCTGCCACGAGCGCCGTTCCTCGTACGGCAGTTCACCGGACTCCTCTGCGAGGATGGGGATGTCGGGGGTCAGCTCGCGGAGACCCGCGACGATGATCTTCTGCGACGCCAGGTCGGCCTCGGTCAACGGTGAGCGGTCCTCCTTCTCCTGAACATCGAACTCGGTCTCGTAGACCTCGAGGATCGCCTCGCCGGCCCGCCGGGCCAGCGCCACTACGTCGTTTGCGAGCTTGTCCAACTGTTCAGCGTCCAACGGGAACTCCTAACGGGTCAGAAACCCCAGACCATCGGGATGACGAGTAACGCGACGAGCCCGGTGACGATGTTGAGCGGGACGCCGATCTTGAAGTAGTCGCGGTAGTTGTAGCCGCCGGGACCGTAGACCATCAGGTTCGTCTGGTAGCCGATCGGCGTTGCGAAGGAGGCCGATGCGGCCATGGCGATAGCGATCGCGAACGGCATGAAGTCGACGCCCAGGGCGCGGGCGACGCCTAACGCGATCGGGAACATGAGCACGGCGGCGGCGTTGTTGGTGATCAGGTTGGTGAAGAACGCCGTAACGAAGTAGACGACGGCCAGAGCCGCCAGCGGATCGGTTCCGAACAGGTCCAGCAGACCGGTCGCGACCGATGCCGCCACCCCGGTCTTCTCCATCGCCACCCCCAGTCCGAAGGCAGAGGCGATCACCAGGAGCACCTGCCAGTCGATCGAACGCCGAGCCGAGGTCGTGGACGTGCAGCGGAAGGCGATCATCAGCACCGCGGCCAGCAGAGCCGCCTCGACCATCGGCAGGATCCCGAGAGTCACTACCGTCACCATGCCGGCGAGGATGACGAGCGCCGGTACGGCCCGCTCGAAGTTCAGCGGGGCAGAGTCCTCGATCGGGCTGACCAGGTAGAAGTCGCGTGAGTTGCGGTGCCGTTCGACGAAGTCGGGCCGAGCGGCAAGCAGGAGGGTGTCCCCCGGCCTCGGGATGATATCGCCGATCTTCGCCCGCAACCTCTCGCCGTTGCGCGCGACCGCGATGACGACCGCGCCGTAGAGGGCCCGGAAGCGGGTCTCGCGGATGCGCCGGCCCAGCATCGGGAAGGAGTTGGAGACGACCGCCTCGATGAGGATCCTCTGCGAGGGCCGGGCATCGAGCTTGAAGATCTGCTCTGTAGCCGGACTCAGGCCCTGGATCCGCTGGAGTTCGACCACCGAGTCGACGACGCCCACGAACACCAGCCGATCCCCCGCCTGCAGCGTCTCCTGCGGCGAGACGGCGGTGATCAACCGCCCCTCGCGTTCGATCTCGACGAGGAACACGTGGGGAAGGTGGCGCAGGCCCGCCTCCTCGATCGACTTGCCCACCAGCGGACCGTCCCCCAGCACGGTCATCTCGACGCTGTACTCGCGCGGGTCGCCGATGCGCGTCATCGCGCTTCTTCGGTCGGGCAGCAGGCTCCGCGCGACCAGGATGAAGAGGATGCCGACTATCGCCGTGGGCACCCCCACCCAGGCCAGGGTGAACATCCCCAGCCGCCCCTCGCCCGCGGCGAGGAGGAGACCGTTCACTACGAGGTTCGTCGAGGTGCCTATCAGAGTGATCGTGCCGCCCAGGATGGCCGCGTAGGAGAGCGGGATCATCAGCCGTGATGGGGCGAGGTCGTTCTGCCGCGCCCAGTCACGCACGGCCGGGATGAGCATGGCAACGATAGGAGTGTTGTTGAGGAAGGCGCTCAGACCGGCCACTGGCGTCATCAGCCTGAGCATGGCCGAGGTCTGCGACTTGGGCCGGCCCAGTACCTTCCGCGAGATCCAGTGGACTCCGCCGGTGTCGCGGAGGCCGGCCACCACGGCGTAGAGCGCGCCCACGGTGAGCACGCCCTCGTTCGCGAAGCCGGCGAACGCTTCGGCTGGCTCGAGGACGCCTGTCACCAGCAGTAGGACGAGGCCCCCGCCGAAGGCGAGGTCGGGGGCCATCCTGGTGAAGACCAGAGAGCCGATGATCGCCACGGCGGTCCCGATTGTGATGATCGCCGCGAGGCTCACAGGTACAAAGCTAACTCATCGGCTGGCGACCGGAGCAACCGCCCCGGCGCTCCGGTCACCCACCGACGCTGCTCCCTCGGTTACCTGGCTCAGCGGCCCATGCCCACGTACTCGAAGCCTTGCCTACGCACCTCTTCGGGGTTGAGGAGGTTACGCGCGTCGAGCACGAGGTTGCCGCGCATCCGCTTCTTCATCTCTTCGAGCGGCAGGTTGCGGTACTGGGGCCAGTCGGTCACCACCACGACCGCGTCACAGCCGATCGCCAGGCACGGTTCGTCCTCGCAGTACTCGACCTCCAGCTCTGGGTGGAGTTCGCGGCAGCGATCCATCGAGATCGGGTCGTGCACCCGCACCACCGCGCCACGCTCGTGCAGGCACTCGATCAGGGTCAGCGCCGGCGAGTCGCGCAGGTCGTCCGTGTTCCCCTTGAAAGAGAGGCCAAGCAGGCCGATGGTGGTGCCGCGGAGTACCTTCAGCTGGTCCTGCAGCCGCTCGATCACCCGGATGCGCTGACGCTGGTTCACGTCGATGGCGCTGCGGACGATGGTCATGTCGTAGTCGTAAGACTCGCCGGTGGCGATGATCGCCCGGGTGTCCTTACCGAAGCAGCTTCCGCCCCAGCCGATACCGGCGTGGAGGAAGCGCGGGCCTATGCGGTCGTCGAGGCCGATGGCTCGGGCGACCTGGGTGATGTCGGCGCCGACCTTTTCGGCGAGGCCCGCGAACTCGTTGATGAAGCTGATCTTGGTCGCCAGGAAGCTGTTGGCGGCGTACTTGGTGAGCTCGGCAGAGGTCGGCGTGGTGGTGATGAGCGAGGGCAGAGGATAACGCTCGGGCCGAGGTGTCTCCAGCGGCGCCTCGAACGTCTGCTCGAGCAGTGGGGCGTACAGCTCGCGGAGCATGCCCACCGCCTTCGGATTGTCGGCCCCGATGACGATCCGGTCTGGGTAGAGGGTGTCGTGCACGGCCTTGCCCTCGGCGAGGAACTCGGGGTTGGAGGCCGTCCACACCTCGGCCTTCACGCCGCGCGCCTCCAGGGCGCGGTGGATGATGCCGTCGACGTGCCGGGCGCTGCCGATGGGCACGGTCGACTTGTTGACGACCACGAGCTCTGCGCCGGGCTGGATCCGGTCGGCGACTTCGCGGGCGGCCGCGTCAACGTACTGCAGGTCGGCGTCCCCGTTCTGTTTGGTGGGGGTGCCGACGGCGATGATCACGATGCCGCCGTCGAGCTCAGGTAAGGAGGTGGTGAAGGTGGCGTGGGAGGAGCGCAGCAACTCCTCGAGCCCCGGTTCGTGGATGGTCGCCTGTCCGTTGCTGAGCTTCTCGACGATCGCCGGGTTCTTGTCGACGCAGGTGACGTCGTGTCCCAGGTAGCCGAGCGCGACCCCTGTCGTGAGCCCCACGTAGCCGGTGCCGATGATGGTGACGTTCATGTTCTCCTTCTCCTCGCTGCTTAGGTAGATGCTGTTCGTTCCCGTGTTTCGTCCGCGGCACGACTCCCCCGAGCCTGCCCGGCGGCATTCACGATGAGCGTGGGAATGCTAGCACGGTGCCGGCGAAGCAGGCAGTGACTTCTACGGCGTGGCGGCGCAGGGGCGCCGAGCGGCCTGGCGCTGCCAGGTGACTAGGTCTTCGGTTCGATGCGGCGTTCGCCGCCGGCCGCGGGCACCATCCCCTCCCGCGTCCGTACGGCAACCCCCCCTAGTGCGCCCGTACGGCAACCCCCTCGTGCGCCCGTGCGGCAATTCCGTCTCGCGTCCGTATGGCAACCCCCTCCCGCGCCCGTACGGCAACGTTTGCATACGGGCTTGCAAGGTGATATGCAATTTGGGCCGGCCGGCCGGACCCATCGAGAGGTACGGCGGTCGAGCTCGTCGGCAGAGAAGAAACCTAGTTTCGCCGTCCTGCACAGCTTCCGGCGCGCCGGCGCTCCGGGCCGAAGGGAGCCCGAGCAGAAAGCGCGGATCTTCTGAGATCGCTGCCTCGACCTCGAACGAGTCGGAGTAGAGGTGCCCGCCGTGGCCCGCCCACCGTCCGATTTCGAACAGGCGCGACTTTCGTGACGCCATCAACTGCGTATTGGACGGCATTTACGCGTTCTCGCCCGCTCGCGGACTCTCTGCAAACGTTACCGTAGGGAGTCGGGGGGCCCATAGGCCTCCCGGGGCGGGCTGGCGCCTAGGAGGGCACGGCAAAAGTCCGCCACCCGGGGCCGGTAAGCCAACCGCGAACCGCGGGAATGACGAAGCGCATACGATCGAGGGGTCGCGGTGAGTGCCGAACTCAGTCCACAACCGCTTCGTCGGCCAGGTCGAGCAGGTACTTGCCGTACGAGTTCTTCTGCATCGATTCGGCCAGGTTCCGCAGATGCCGCGGGCCGATCCACCCCTTGCGGTAGGCGATCTCCTCGGGCACGGCGATCTTGAGGCCCTGCCGCGCCTCGACCGTCTCCACGAAATTGCTGGCCTGCAGCAGGCTCTCATGTGTTCCGGTATCGAGCCACGCCATCCCTCTGCCCATCTTCTCGACGTTCAGGATGCCGCGCTCGAGGTAGCGCCGGTTCAGGTCCGTGATCTCGAGTTCTCCGCGTGGCGACGGTTTGAGTGCCCTGGCGAATTCGACGGCGCGGTTGTCGTAGAAGTAGAGGCCGGTTACCGCGTAGTGACTCTTCGCCTTCTTCGGCTTCTCCTCGATGCTGACTGCGCGGCCGCGCGGGTCGAACTCCACGACGCCGTATCGCTCGGGGTCCTTGACGTAGTAGCCGAAGACGGTGGCGCCCTTCTCGCGGGCGGCTGCCCGCTCGAGCATGCCGGTCATCCCGTAACCG
Organism: Trueperaceae bacterium; assembly: GCA_036381595.1. NCBI lineage: Bacteria > Thermotogati > Deinococcota > Deinococci > Trueperales > Trueperaceae > Trueperaceae bacterium. The sequence goes on from DASVCN010000023.1 coordinate 42,179, forward strand.
AAGAAGATGTTGTCGCCCAGGATCAACGCCAACCGGTCACCTTGGAGGAACTCCTCGCCGATGATCAGGGCCTGCGCCAGTCCCTCGGGCCTCGGCTGCTCGGCGTACGAGAGCCTCAGCCCCCACTGGTCGCCGTCGCCGAGCAACTTCTCGAACATGGGGAGGTCGTGAGGCGTGCTGATGACGAGGATCTCGCGGATGCCGGCGAGCATCAGCACCGAGAGCGGGTAGTAGATCATCGGCTTGTCGTAGACGGGAAGCAGCTGCTTGCTCACTGCCACAGTGGCCGGGTAGAGGCGGGTGCCGCTCCCGCCGGCCAGGATGATGCCTTTCATGACGGATCCTCCGAAGCGAAAGCCTCCCCGACCGTTTCATTGACCAGATACCCCTTCTCTTGCAGATACTCCTCGAGCGCGTCCAGCCAGTGCGGCATCTCGCGCCCGATCAGACCCTTCAGCCGGGCCGATTCGAGGGTACTGTTGCTCGGCCGCCTGGCCGCCCGCGCGAACTCGCTGGACCCGACCGCGGTGATGTCGGCGTCGATGCCGGCGAGCTCGAGCGCGCGGCTGGCGAACTCGAACCAGCTGCAGCTGCCGCGGTTGCTCAGATGTACCAGGCCGGTCGCTCCGGTTGCGAGCAGGTCGGCGAGCGCCCGGGCGACGTGCATCGTGTACGAGGGCGACATGACCGTGTCGTCGACCACTCGCAGAGGCTGGTTGGCTCGCGCCCGCTCGAGGATCGTCTCGACGAAGTTCCCGCCCTTGCCCCGGGAGCCCGCCTTGCCGAAGACGCTCGAGATGCGAACTATGAGGCTGTCGGGCGCCGCGATCTGGGCGACTCGCTCGCCCACCAGTTTGCTGGCGCCGTAGATGTTGATGGGCCTGGGCTCGTCCGCCTCGTCGTACGGGCCCTCCTTTTCGCCGTCGAAAACGAAATCGGTGCTCACGAACACGTTCCTGCTCCCCGCCTCCCGGCAGGCGCGTGCGACCAGGTAGGCCCCGGTGGCGTTCACCTCCATCGCCTCGGCACCGTTCTCCTCGCACCAGTCGACGTTGGTGATCGCCGCTGTATCGATCACGGCTTCGAATCGGCCGGCAACTATCTCGCGCCCGACCGCCTGGGCGTCGGTGACGTCCAGCTGACCGCGGGAGAAGGCCACGACGTCGAACCGGACGTCTTGGCGCAGGACCTCGACCAGGTCTGTTCCGAGCTGACCGGAGCCGCCGAGGACGGCGATGATGGGGCGGGTCATACGGATAGGTACCTCGGGGCCAATCTAGCAGCACCGAGGTTGCGTTCAGGATCGAGGGCGAGCAATTTCATCGTGCGTCCAGTTCAGCGAAGTCCAGGCGGACCTGGGCGAGTCCCGGTAACGACTCGTCCTTGGCCGACAGGATGGCGGGCGAGAGGGGCCACTCGACGCCGATCTCCGGGTCGTTCCAGCGCACGCCCGCGTCGGCCTCCCGGGCGTATTCGCTGGTCGTCTTGTAGCAGACGTGGGCCGTCTCGCTCAGCGCCTGGAAGCCGTGTGCGAACCCCTCGGGTATCCAGAGGATCCGCCTGTTCTCCGCCGAGAGCCTTTCGCCCAGCCAACTGCCGAAGGTCTCGCTGCCCGGTCGCAGGTCGACCGCCACGTCGAAGATCTCGCCCTCGACTACCGACACCAGCTTGCCCTGAGCGTGTGGAGGGCGCTGGTAGTGGAGTCCTCGCACGACTCCACGCTTAGAGAGCGAGCGGTTGTCCTGCACGAAGCGGACGCCTAAGCCGCCCTCGCGGAAGGCGCTCTCCTTGTAGCTCTCCATGAAGTAGCCGCGCTCGTCGGGGAAGGCCCGCGGTTCGATGAGGACCACGTCGGGGATGGCCAGGGGCGTGAAGCGGAAGTTCATCGATCCGCGCGGGCCTCGCGGCGAAGCGTAGCGGGGGTCGCGCCGAACGTAGGGTTGGCGCTCCCCAGACTCTCCCCGAAGGGACTCTCCTCCACGTCGTTCCGCAGCATCATCGCTGCCACCCTCCGGTAGGCCTCGCGTTCGGGAGCCGTGCGTGCCACGCGGGCCAGTACGGAGGTCGAAGCGAAGACTCCCCAGCGATGCAGTGTGCGCAGGAGCGGGCCGTGGTAGCGACGGGTGACCAGGTAGCCGCCCCGCATCCCTTCGACGATCGGTTCGGCGGAAGAGGGCGTCGAACTGCCGCCGAGGTGAGTGATCCAGGTGTTCACCAGCGCGCACTTCTCACCCGCCGCGCGGAGCCGCAGGCACCACTCGAGGTCTTCGTTGTAGAAGCGCAGACTGGTGTCCATGCCGCCCACCCTCTCGACAGACTCCATGCGAACGTAGTGCAGGCAGCCGGAGAGCCAGGGTGCGTAATGCCAGCTCCCCGACCTGCGTGCTCGCCATTGGTGCCAACGGTAGGGGAGTCCGTTGCGCTGGATGCGGCCTTCGCCGTCCCGGGCGAGCGGCCCGGCTATCGCCGCGCCGCTCGCCTGCATCGCCCGTTCCAGCTCGTCGAAAGTCCATCGCTCGACGATGACGTCGGCGTTCAGCTGACAGAATCTGCTCGTGCGGCACCGGCGAAGCGCAGCGTTGACGGCCGCCGAGTAGGAGTGATTCCGCTCCCGCACGAGTTCGACCGCCGGGTGGGTGGCGGCCCACTCGTCGGGGAGAGGATGGCGATCGCTCGTGTCGATGACGAGGAGCCTGGCGGCCGGGGCGGCCGACGTGAGCGAGTCGAGGCAGCGGTCGAGCAGCTGCGGCGTCTCGTAGTGGATGACGGCGACGGTGAGGTCGGCGTGGTCGCGATCGGGAGCGGTGCCGGCAGATGCGGCCATCGCTCAGGGCCCGGTCGGACTCGGTCGGGCTGGTTCGGGCTCGTGAGCGCGCGGTTCGACCGGAGGCTCGGCGACCGCGGCGCGCAGGAACACGAAGAGGAGGGCGAGCATCCCGCCCACCAGCGCCGCGAGGACCGCCACCAGGGCGCGGCGGGGGCCCACCGGGTCGGTGGGGACCGAGGCGTGGCTCAGGATGCGGGCGTTGCTCGGGGCGAGCTGGTAGATGTACTCGATGATCGGCTCGAGCTCAGCCAGTTCGCTGTGGGCGGCCTGGGCGATCTCCAACTGCCGTTCGAGACGGTCGCGCTCGAGCACGAGTCCGGCCTGCCGCTCGCGCAACTCCTGCGCCTGCTCGCGCAGATTGTCGAGCTGGCGGTCCAGTTCGTCGCGCTTGGCGATGAGCCCCGCCTCCTCAGACGCCAGCCTCTGCAGCTCGACCTGCCGAACCAGCGTGACCAGGTCGGCGTCGGCGACGCCATTCGACCGCAACGCCGCGGTTATCTCGGCGACCGTCTCCGGCGCGAGCTCCTCCTCGAGCAAGGCCAGCGCCGCCTGAGCGTCGGCGCCCGCATCCGGAGCGTCGGCGCCATCCGAACCGGCGCCCGCATCCGAACCGGCGCCCGCACCGGAACCGGCGCCATCCGACCCGCCTTCACCCGCACCGGCGTCTGACAGCGACGCGAGGGCCTGGCGCTGGGCGCGGACGGTGGCTATCTGCCTTTCGGTCTCCTCGAGGATCGCTTCGTTGAGCGGGATGCGGCCGGCCAGCCCCAGGAGCCGCGATTCGATGAGGGCGCTCTCGTCCCGCGACTGGAAATCCTGCCACTGCTGCTCGATGCGGGTCAGCTCCTCTTCGAGGCTCTCCAGCTGGGCGGCAGTAGCGTCCCGGAGCGATTCGAGCCTCGCCAGAGTGCTGGCGCCGGCGGTGTCCACCGTCGCGGCCGCCCATGCGTCCGCAACGGCCGCTGCGACCTCGGGGTCGTGGTGGGTGAAGGCGTGGGAGATGGTGAGGGAGGCCGCCTGGCTGGCGTTCTGGGGTCCGGCCAGGAGGGTGAGCTCGCCGTTGCCGCGCAGGGTGTCGACGTCCACCCCTTCGAGGCCCAGCCTGCTGGTCGCATCCTCGAGCACAGCCCGGCTGAAGGCGATCGTCTGGTAGGTCTCCCAATTGATGTTGTTCCCCTCCGAGAGCGACAGTTTGCTCGTCTCGGTCCCCTGGACGCTCACCGGCGTGGGGCTTATCAGGACGGTCGTCTCGGCCTGGTAATCGTCCGTCTGCAGGGCCAGGTAGAGGAGCGCTCCGGCCGCGGAGAGTACCGCGACGAGCACGATCAGCGGGAGGCCGCGCTTGAGGATCAGGTAGAGGTCGCGCAGCGAGATTTCGTCGTAGTTCTCGCTCACGGTCGCTCCCGGGGGCTGGGGTCGAGGGTCCGGAACATACGAACTAGCAGGGTACCACGCAGGCGCTCTCCGGCCGTTCCCCTCAGCGCCGGGGGCGGATGAGCCCGTCGGCCTCGAGGCGCTCGAGCCACGGTTTGAGGGCCTGCAGGTCGAGGTCGAGGCGAGCGGCGGCGTCCTCGATGGTCAGACCTCGGCGGACCGCTTCCAGGACCCGGCGGCCGCTCTGCCCGTAATCGTCAGTGAAGCTCATCGACAGCTCGGTCATAGGGTTGAGGGCGTCCCGGCCCCTCAGCGTGAGGTCGTAGCGGCGGCTCTCCCAGCCGGGCGGGTCGTCGGGTAACTCCAGGTCGGGTACCGACTCGAGCGGCGTGAAACGGCCCGTGACGCCCTTCAGCGGAGCGCTCTGATGCAGGTAGGCGCGGCCGTCGCAGTAGTAGGTGAAGCCGCCCTCGCCGGCGGTGATGCCGGTGAACGAGTTCGGATCCCCGGCTGCGGCGCGCCGCTCGAGGGCGAGGCCCAGGAGGCTCCGCATCATCGCGTCGTCGGTGTGGTGGAGTTGCATCGCCGGTCTGCCGGCCTCGAGGCTGTAGCGGTAGATCGCCCGCAGAGCGTCGCTGTGCTCCCAGACGTGCCCGCCCTTCTCGAAGTAGGCGGCGCCGATGCGGCCGCGGTGGAAGAGCGCGATGCCGTGCTCCTTCTCGACTTCCACGGCGAGCGCTGCCGTGAGGCTGTCTTCGCGGGCCCTGTTCACGAGCGCCCTCAGGTCGACCAGTCCGGGCGGTAGCGGTTGGGCGGGTCCGAACATCGGGAGCGCCTTCATCACCGCCAGCACCGTGCCGGGGTAGGGGGTCGACAGCTGCGGCAGATCGGCGGCGCTGGGGGCCGGTTCGAAGTGGTACTCGACGCCCATCTCGCTCGGGTCGCCGGGAGCGCCAACCTCGAAGCTGTTCTTCAGCTTCCCTCCGTCGATGAGGAGCAGGCGGGTTCCGGCGGAGAAGCGGACGGCCAGTGTCCCGCTGCAGCCCAGCCCGCGCGCCAGCTCCAGCAACCCCTCCTGGCTGTAGCTCCCGCTGCCGACGAGACCGTTCATACCGGCGTTCCCGCGAAACGGTTGATCACGAGCCCACCCCCAGCACCTCGCGCAGGAGCCTGCGGTCCTCGGAGAAGGAGAGCCTCTCCAGCGCCTCGCTCGGTTCGACGAACTCCCCCTCGGGGAAGAGCGGCTCGCTCATCTGCGGCTCCCTGGCGTCGGTGCTGAGCTGGTACCAGGTGATCCGCCGGGACTCGCCGCGCGCGTTGACGTAGTTCGTGGTGTAGGTGGTGTGCGGATCGGGGCAGAGGCATTCGACTCCGGCCTCCTCGACGACCTCGCGCAGAGCCGCTTCCAGAGGGGTTTCGCCCGGGTCGACGTGACCCTTCGGGAACACCCAGGTGCCGTTGAAGTGGCGGATCAGCAGGACCTTCCCCTCGTCATTGACGACCACTCCTCCGGCGCCTTCCGTGACGTCCGCCGTGCCCGTGTTCCACTCTCGGGGAGCGGCTGCCATGCTGCGGTCATGCTAACACTACCGCGCGCCGTCACAGAGCGGAGATACCGTTGCAGGCGCGTGCATCAGCGGACGGCCATGGTGCCGCCGGTCTGGAGGAAGGCCAGGATGCCGTCGACCAGAGCGCGGGCGAGTTCCCGCTGATACGACTCGCTGGCCAGTTTGCGCCCCTCGATCGGGTTGCTGATGAAGCCGAGTTCGACGAGGATCGCGGGGGTGCGGGCGTTGCGGATGACGAAGAACGGACCCTGCTTGACGCCGCGGTCGGCGGCTCCGGTGGACTCCACGAGGCTCGACTGCACCGCGTGCGCCAGCCGGCGGCTGTAGTTGAGCTGCGTTTCGCTCAAGATCCAACCGGCCTGTTCGTTAGCCACCTCGATGGCTTCGTTCGTCAACGTCCTGCCCAGCGACCTGTCGCCGCCGCCGTTCTCGGCGATCGCCTGCTCGATGAGGCGATGGTCGAGGGGCTGGCCGAAGACGTAGGTCTCGATCCCGTGCGGTGAGCTCTGCTCGACCGAGTTGGTGTGGATCGAGACGAACAGGTTCCGCTCGGGCGTGGCGAACGCGGCTCGGGCAGAGAGATCCTCCCGGTAGTCGGTGGAGAGATGGGTGTCGGTGCTGCGGGTGAGTACCACCTCGACCCCGGCCTCCTCGAGGAGCTGCTTGGCGAAGAGGGTGACGTTGAGGACGATGTCCTCCTCGTGCCAGCTGCCGTTGTAAGACCCGGCGAACTTGCCGCCGTGGCCCGCGTCCAGCACGACGACCGGCCTGGCGGGGACCGGCGCGGGAGCCACCGCAACGGTCTGACCGGCCTGGGCGAGCGTCGTCGGCTTCACGGCTACGTCGGTGACCAGCTGGGCTACTGCCGAACCATCGAGGCCGGGACCGAAGTCGACGTATAGGGTGTTGGGGTCGGTGGTGCCCACCCGGAAGCCGCTGCCGTCGGCGGTCAACGGGTGGCGCGCGTGGATGACGAGAGCGGGCCGGCCCGCGACTTCGGTGAAGTAGGCCGAGCGGATGTTGTCGTCGCGCTGCTCCCAGGCTTCCCCGGAGGTGCCGTTCGCAGCGAAGGTGATGAGCATGACGTCGTCTCGGACGGCGATCTCGTACTGCTGGACGCTGCCCAGGTCGAGCGCTACCCGGGTGAAGCCGTCGTGGACTCCCACGCGGAAGCCCTCGAGTATCGCCCCGCTGGCCGCGGTTCCGCCGGCAGCGGTTCCGCCAGCCGCGGTTCCGCCAGCCGCGGTTCCGCCGGCGGCAGCGACGTTCGTGGCCGCCGGCTCGGGTGCGGCCGTGTCTTCGGCCTCGGCCGGCATGTCGACCGTGATGAGCCGGTACTGGCTGTGCCAGGCGTAGTCGCACCGGTACGCCTTGGCGATCGGCACGATCGGCACGTAGGAGACGCCGTCGACGATGATCGCCATGGGCGAGGGGATATCCTTGCCGTTGGCGCTCAGCACGCCCGAGCGCTTGACCAGTCCGGCGTCGACGTCCGAGGTGGCCTGCATCCTCGCCGTGATGCCGTTGCCGTTGAAGGTCAGCGTCTTGGTTTCGTTGCTGTAGCCGATCTCCAGGCCCATCGCGTCGGCCAGCAGGGTCGCTTTCGCGTAGGCGTCGGTCGAGTTGCCGTAGGCGATGAAGTAGTAGGGCCCGGCATCGTCCACCAGTTCCTGATCGACCGCCAGAGAGTTGTGCCGTTCCTGCGCCAGCGCTCCCGAGAGAATGTTGAAGGCGAGCAGGCACAGAACCGTGTAAACGAGGGCTGGAAGGCGACTTTTCACTCTGTACCCGAGTGTATCACGGGGTACTTTTCGGTATCCCTGAATATTCACTTCTTCTCAGGCCGGAGTGCTAATCTGGTCCCGGATGCAGCGGACGCCCCCACGCTAGCTATCTCTCACGTAGCTGACGACAGGGGCTCGAGTAGGAGCCCTCAACCTACCGTCATCCTTTCCGATACGAGACGGACGCCGACCGGGGGAATCGGTGTCGACGCAGGAGGGCGCGCACTCCCAGCGCGTGAGGAGGCAGCGGTGACGAAGAAGGTTCCGGCAGAGGCAGGCAAGTCGAGTCGGCGCAACGTTCCCGAGGGCGAAACCCGGAAGCAGCAGATCGCACGGCGGCTCAAGCTGAACGAACGCGTGCTCGAGCAGTACTTCCAGTCGAAACAGGCGGAGTTGGAAGAGGGGGCCGGGATCGGCTTCGTGCCCGCCAGCCACGAGAGGGTGCCCCGCGAGAAGCGGATCTAGCCTCGGCAGACACTAGTCGCTACGGCCGTCCATCCGGGCGGCCTTTTCGTCGGTTCTTCCGCCGGCCTGATCGCCGGCCTGATCCTCGGCCTGGTCATAGGCCCGGTCGCCGTCCCGGTCCTCGGCCGGGCCGTGGCCCCAGTCCTCGGCCGGCCCGTAGTCCTGGTCGTCGTCCTTGTCGCCGACCTGGTCGTCGGCCCGGTCGTCCCGGCCTTCATCGGAGCCGGATCCGGCGGACGTATCGGCCCTGCCCCACTCCGCCGGGTCGGCCTCCGTCGAACTGGTTACCCAACCCGCCGCTTGCTCCGGGTCTTCCCGCGGGGCCGTGGGACCGTTGCTCGGGCCGAGTACCGCTGCCCGGTTCCGCCTGCCGATGAACTCGAGTCTGACCGTCTCCGCTTCGACGTCACCGAGTTGCTTCCTGAGCGTTTCTTCGTCCACGAGACGGTAGGCACCCTGCTCGAGATGGTCGTAGACGGCCTTGTAGGAACGGGTGAGGTCGTTGACCAGCCCCGCCGTCTGGACGAAGTGATCGCTCACCTCCTGCCTGTAGCCGTCGAGTTCCCGCTGCAGCTCCTCTGCCCGGGCCGCATCGGCCCAGCGCCGCCGGGCGTACAGGTAGACGCCGGCTCCGCCCACGGCGATGCCCACGAGAAGCGCGATGACGACCCAGATCCACGTTTCCATCTCTGCCTACCTCCAAGCGGCTCAGCTAGATCGAACCACAACTTCTGCCCAGGGGTCGCCGGCTTCCAGCCCACCCACGGCTACCGGCTGGCCGCCTCGCCCAGCAGAGACTCGCGCCACCCCAGCACCTGCTCCAGTGTCACGTTCGCCCCGCACATCACCGGCGCGATGACGGCGCCGGCGACGTCCGGAACTTTTCCGTCGACGAGCGCCGCGAGGGTGCAGGAGGCGGCCGGTTCGACGAGCAGCTTCTCCTCGTCGAGCAACACCAGCAACTCCTCCAGGGCCCGTACGTCGGACACCACCTCGACCCGTTCCACCGCCTCCCGAACGATGCCGAAGGGCCGCTCCTGCGTGCGCTTGGTGCCCAGGCTGGTGGCGATCGAGCTGAACCGCTCCAGCTCGACGATCGTTCCGGCGGCCAGGCTCCGCGCCATGCAGTCGGCGCCCTCGGTCTCGACGCCGATGACCCTCACGTCCGGCCGCAGCGCCGCGAACGCCGACGCGACGCCCGAGATCAAGCCACCACCGCCAACGGCGCAGACTACGATCTCTACGTCCGGCGCCTGCTCGAGCAGCTCCAGCGCGATCGTTCCCTGCCCGGCCATGATCGCCGGGTCGTCGAACGGACTCACGTAGGTGAGACCCTCGGCCTCGGCGAGCTGGAGCGCCCTGGCGTTGGCGCCGTTCCAATCCTCGCCGTGCGCGATCACCGTTGCCCCGAGACGTTCGATCAGCTTCGCCCGTCGCGTGGGGGCGCTGGCGGGCAGCACCACGGTGGCCGGCAGGCCCAGCGTGGAGGCGGCGTAGGCGAGGCCCAGTCCGTGGTTGCCGGCGGAGGAGGCAATGACTCCCCGGCCCTTGGCGGCCTCGTCGAGGGAGAGGAGGGCGTTGAGCGCGCCGCGCACCTTGAAGGCGCCGGTGGGTTGGAAGAGCTCGAGCTTGAGCAGGACCGTAGCGTCCAGCCGGCCGCCGTAGCTGTCGGCCCGCTTGAGGGGAGTAGGCGCGAGGTAGGGCGCCAACCGCTCCCTGGCTGCGAGGATCTCGTCTAGGGGAATCAGCATAAGGTCCGCCCGACTCGGGCCGGAACGAGTCTACCGCGCGCGCATCGCCTCGTGAAAACCGGTGGTCACGAACGCGGTGGATGCAACACTTGACACCTTAATAACTAAGGCATACAATATAGCACATGAACGGATACGCCCCCAGCAGTGACCGTGCAGGAAGTTCGGAGAGGATCGAGCATGCTTAGCCCGCTGTTACTGGCCGCCGTGTCGTTCTTCACCGTCATAGTGGTGGGCAGCCTCCTCGTCGCGATCAACGACTGGCTCGAGCGCCGCGATGGCGATCCGCAACCGTCTGTCGGCGTAGTACCGCGCAGAGTGGCAGTTCCACTCTTCGTCCCCAGCAGGCGGAGCAGCCGCAGGCCGGCGCTGAGAGTGAACCGCCAGGAGCAGAGGACCCGCCCAGACCTCGTCGTCGACTGGTTCTGATCCGAACGCCGTCCGGCTTCCGCTGGAACGAGCACCAAGTCGTTGAGCTGAACGTCCCGTAACCTTGGCTCATGACGGTTCACGGGATCCACCACATCACCGCCATATCGGGCCCTGCTCAGGAGAACCTCGACTTCTACAGCGGGATCCTGGGCATGCGCCTCGTCAAGCGGAGCGTGAACCAGGACGACCCGGGTACGTACCACCTCTTCTACGCGGACGCGGAGGGTAGGCCCGGGACCGACCTGACCTTCTTCCCGTGGGCGCACCTTGCGCCACCCCGGAAGGGGGTGGGACTCACGGTCGAGGTTTCCCTCGCGATCCCGGCCGGCAGCCTCGGATACTGGCGGGAACGGCTCGAGTCGGCGGGCGTAGCGGTGGGCGACAGCGAGGTGCGCTTCGGCGAGCGGTCGCTGAGGCTGAGCGACCCGCATGGCCAGGAGCTCGCACTCGTCGAGCTGAACGAGGACAGGCCCTTCGCCCCCTGGCACGAAAGCCCGGTTCCGGCCGACAAGCAGATCCGGGGGCTGCACAGCGCCCGACTCTGGGAGCGGGAGCTTAGCCCCACCGCCCGTTTCCTCGAGGAGGTGCTCGGCTTCGAAGCTCTCGGGGAGGAGGCCGGTTGGCACCGCTTCGGCGTGTCCGGCGGCGGCTCGGGGGCTCTGCTCGACATCCGCGTTCTGCCCGACGCCCCGCGCGGTTCCTGGGGAGTCGGGTGCGTCCACCACATCGCATGGCGGACTACCGACGTAGAGGCGGAACTGGCCTTGCGCGAGAAGGTGGCCGCCGCCGGCCGGCGCCCGACCGAGCTGATCGACAGGTTCTGGTTCCGCTCCGTCTACTTCATGGAGCCGGGCGGCGTCCTCTTCGAACTGGCCACCGACGGGCCCGGTTTCGCGGTCGACGAGGATCCGCGGAGGCTCGGCGAGTCGCTGATCCTGCCACCCTGGCTCGAGCCTCAGCGGGCCCGGATAGAGTCCGTGCTACCGCCGCTCTCGCTTCCGCACGCCAAGACCTGACCCCGCAACATCCTCACCTTGGAGCGGAGCCGGCTACTGGGCGGCTTCCTTGCTCCTCGCAGCGTCGAGATCGGCGCGCAGTTGCAGTTGCGCCGCATGCAACTCCTCCGTGGCTTCGCCATCCGCCAGGAGTTCCCCGTCGAGCAACGAGGCAGCGCGCTCCACGTCGCCGAGCGAGAGGGCCGCTTGAGCGTAGGCGAGCTTCCCCTGCGCGATGAGCGCCGGCGGCAGCTCGAGGTCGAGCAACTCCTCGAACAGCTCGCGGTAACGCTGGTCTCCCTGCGAGGCCGCTAGGTCGGCGGCTGCCAGGTAGTGGGGGTAGGCCGCCTCGGGGGAGCCGCCCTCGCTGAAGTGGTAACCGACGAGTTCGGAGAGGGCCAGCGGAGCGTGTTGTTCGAGCCAGGTGGCGATCCGCAGGTGGAGCACCGGCCGGTCGCCGAAGGGGATCATCCGCAGCACCGCATGACGGAGCAGTTCGCTCTGGAAGCGGTACGCCACCTCGCCGGGGATGCCGGGCGAGGCGTCCGGCACCAGCAGATTCTCGGCGAGCAAGCGCCGTAACGGGTCGCTGCCCCCGCCCTCCGACAGCTCGAGCAGCATCCGCTCCCAGGTGCGCTCCCCGGAGAGCGCGGCCAGCGCGAGCACCTGTCGCTCGGGGCCCGACAGCAGGTCGAGTCGCGCCTGCAGGAGCGAGGCCAACGATCCGGAGAAGGTGCCGGAACGGGTGGTCGAGAGCGCCCGGCCCAGCTCGATGATGTAGGCAGGAACCCCGCCCACCTGGAGGATCAACGACTCCGTGGCCACACGCAGTTTCGGGCTCGCCAGCTGATCGAGCAACAGCTTGCTGGCTTCCGAGCTCAGTGGACCGAGCTGCAAGGCGTCGGTTCCCGCAGGGGGTTCCAGGCCACGGCTGGTCCTGATGAGCAGCAGCGGCGCCTCGGCAGAGGCGATCAGCTCGAGCAGCTGAGAGAGTTCCGGGTCGAGCGAACCGGTATCGAGCGCGAGCAGGAGGCCAGCTTCGGCCTCACGCGCTGCCCTGCCCAGCAGTTCGGCCCAGGCCGAGGCGGCAGACCTCCCGCGCCCGTTGGCGCCCCGACCGTTGCCGTTGGCCCATTCGAGCGAGGCGAGGATCCGCTCGTGCATGCGCGGTTCCCCCGGCAGGAGCGCCGACAGCTGCTGTTGCGCCTTCTGCTGACGGACCCGGGCTTCCTCGCCATCCTGCAGGCCGAGGAGCTGCCGGCCGAGCTGCTGCCAGGCGCTGCTCCCCTCGGAACTGCCCGAGATCCAGATGGCGCGCGCTCCCTGGGCGGTCGCGCCGCGGAAGAACTCCCGGAGGAGCCTCGTCTTGCCGCTCCCGGCTTCGCCCAGCAGCCACAGCTGATGCGCTCTGCCGCTGACCCGTACCTGCGAGAGTCGCTCCCGCAGCCGCTCGAGCTCGGCCTCCCGGCCGACGAACTGCAGGTGAGCGTACGGGTCGACGTCGTAATGCTCGAGGGTCGAGACCAGGCGGTAGGCGTGCCTGACGTTGGGGAAGCCGGCGAGCCGTACCGGCGGGCTCTCCTGGTAGACCAGCCGGTGGCGGGTGGACTCGAACGTCTCGGGTCCGACCCAGACCTCGCCCGGTATCGCGGCCGCTTCGAGGCGGGCGGCGAGGTTCACCGTCGAACCCATCACGGTGTAGTCGCGGACCCTGCCCGAGCCGACGGCGCCGGCGATCACGATCCCGGTGTTGACGCCGGCCCTGCCCTTGAGCGGGTACCCCTTGGCCGCTCCGATCGATTCGATGGCGCTGAGACCCGCTGCGGCGGCGAGCACCGCACGCTGAGGATCGTCGGGGTGGGAGCGCGGCGCGCCGAAGAGGGCGATGAGCCCGTCCCCCCGGAACGCATCGACGTAGCCGTCGTAATCCTCGATGACGCCGGCGACGACGGTGAGCACCTCGTCGGCGAGGTCGCGAAGCTCCTCCGGATCGAAGCCGAGGGTCAGGGTGGTGAAGGCCGTCAGGTCGATGAACACGACCGTCACCCGGCGCCGCTCGCGGCTGCCGGCGGGCCGCAGCTGCTCTCCGCACATGATGCAGAAACGCGCGTTCGGTGGGTTGGTCGTGCTGCAGGAGGCGCAGTTCATGGCGTCCCCCCGAGCTCGCTGCCTGCGGTCACTCCTTCATTGTAAGTGGCCCCAGGTTGCATGCGGATTAACCGCGAGGCGAAGCCGGCGACCTGGCAGCTCTGCGGTGGCGCCGGGTCCACGCTAACGTGCCGCGCCACCGCCGGCCCGACGCTAGCAGTGCCGCGCCACCGCCGGGTCCACGCTAGCAGTGCCGCGCCACCGCCGGGCCGAGGCTAGAAGCCCAGCGCTACCGCCGGGTCGACGCTAGCAGTGCCGCGCCACCGCCGGCCCGACGCTAGAAGCCCAGCGCTACCGCCGGGTCGACGAACGCGGAGCGGCCGTTCTCCGTCACCTGCACCCACAACTTGAGCACGTCGGGAGCCACCAGCGTGCTGCCCCCCAGGTTGCCAATCACCTCGCCCTTGGTGACGCGGTCGCCCACCTGTACGATCGGCGGCCGCAGGTTGGTGTAAACCGTCGAGAGCCTGTCGCTATGGGCGACCGAAACCATGTAGCCGTCGTTGGCGCTGAGGAACGCGACACCGCGCACGACTCCGTCTGCCACGGCCACCACGGCAGCGTTCGGAACCGGAGCTCGCAGCGCCATGTAAGAGTTGTTGTCCTCGCCGTACTCACTCAGTATCGAGTGGCCGGCCAGCGGGTAGACGTAGCCGGATGGCGCCGCGGTCAGCGGCATCTCCAGGTTCTCACGCCGCTGCCTGAGCTCATCGGCCTGCTCGAGCAGGCGAGACCGCTCGTCGAGGAACGCCTCGGCCGCTTCGCGCCGCAGCCTGGCTTCCTCGGCCCGCAACCGTTCGATCTCGTCGTCGAGTTGCTGGTCGAGGTTCGCCAGCGTCTCCTCGATCTCCTCCTGCGCTTCGATCAGCGACTGGCGCTGCGCCATCTGTCCCGCCCGAGTCGACTCCAGCTCGGCGATGATCGATGCCAGACGCGCCTCGGCCTCCTCCAGCCGCTCCTCGTTGGCCACGAGCTCGGCCTCGGCGGCCTCCTTCGTTGCTAGCTGATCGCGTAGCTGCTGCTGCGCCAGGGAGAGTTGGTCGAGGGTGGCGCCGAGATTCTCGACGACCTGGTTGTCGCGCTGACTGAGCAGGGAGAGGTAGACGTTCTTCACCTGCAGGTCGTGGAACGACTCGGCTTGCGAGAGTATCCCCGCGAAACGGCCCGCCCGCTGCTGGTAAAGGTTGACGAGCAGGGCCGAGATGCGCGCCTTGAGGATCTCCAGATCCTCCAGCAGGCCGTTGATCCGCTCCTGGGTGTTGGCCAGCTGCTCGTTCAGCAGGCGGATCTCCTCCCGCAGCGCCTCGTGCCTGCTGCGCAGACCGGCGAGCTGGCTGCTCACCTCGTCCCGCTCGGCGATCCGCGCCTGGAGGTTGCTGCTGGTCTGGGAGAGAGCCTCCTCGATAGCGGAGGCTTCGGCCTCACGAGCTTCGAGCAGCTCCTGGTAGTCGGCGATCTCGGCCTCGAGCGCTTCCCGACGGCTGGTGTCGAGCTCGAACTGGGCGGGCGCCGGGTTGAGCAGCAGCAGGCAGAGGAGGGCGATGACGATCGCGCGCGCTCTGCTTGCTCCTCGTCTCACGCTCAACTCCCTTCACGCAGGTGCTGGGAAACGCTGATGGCCGACCCCACCAGGCCCACGAGCAGCGCCAGCGCCGTGAGGAGCAGAGCGACCTGGGAGAGCAGCGCCGGGTCGCGGACAAGCGGTATGAACGGCAACTCCTGGGAGAGCCGGTCGACGATCAGCTCGTAGCCCGGTATCACCAGCGCGAGGGTGATGACCGCGCTGAAGAGGCCCAGCAGGAAGCCTTCGATGAGGAACGGCAAGCGGATGAAACCGCGGGTGGCGCCCACCAGCCGCATGACCTCGATCTCCTCGCTGCGGGCGGCGATGGCGGCCCGGATCGAGTTGACGATCGCGAAGAGCGCGCTGGAGAGCAGGATCACTATGAGGATCGAGCCGCCGATGCGCAGCGAGTCGTTGATGGCGAGGAAGATGTCGACCGCCTCGGAGCCGTCGATCACTCCCACGACGCCGGGCAGACGCTGGAGTCGCTGCGACACCTCCGGCGTCTGCGCCGGGTCGAGCAGACGCAGTTCGATTGTGTTCGGCAGAGGGTTCTCCACCAGCGCCGCGCCCTCCCGTAGCGACGGCAGATCGCTCACCAGGTCGAAAAGCGCCTGCTCCTTCGAGATGAAGAAGACCCGCTGCGCGTCGACCTCGGGCCACTGTTTGATCGCCTCCAGCAGCGCGGCATGGTTCGCGTCGTCACTGAGGAACGCCGAGATCTGCAGTTCGCTCTGCAGGTCGGAGAGGACCAGGTTGAGGTTGAGGCTGGTGAGGCTGAACGCCGCCAGGATGGTCAGAGACAGCGTCATGGTCGTGATGGTGGCCACGCTCGCCACCCAGTTGGAACGGATGGCGCGCATCGCCTGCTGGAGGGCGTACATTCAGGAACCTTCTCGGCAGGGTTCGGCGGTGGCGGGGGGCATGGCCAATTTCACGCTTCTGAAACGTTATACCAGGAAGCTGACAGCTCCCTTAGAGCCACCGTCAGTCCCGTAGGGCAGAGATGACGGCGTCGGCGACCTCTTCCGTCGTAGCCTTGCCGCCCAGATCGGGGGTGAGCGGACCGTCTTCCAGCACCGCGTCCACCGCCTGCTCGATCCGTTCGGCGGCCTGGACCTCTTCGAGGTGGAAGAGCATCATCGACGCGGTAAGGATGCAGGCGATGGGGTTGGCTATCCCCTTGCCCGCGATATCGGGCGCCGAGCCGTGAACGGGTTCGAAGACCGCGTAGTCGGTGCCGACGTTCGCGCTCGGAGCGATGCCCAGGCCGCCGACCAGCCCCGCCATGAGGTCGGAGAGGATGTCACCGAACAGATTCGTGGAGACCAGCACGTCGAACGAGGCCGGGTCGCGGACGAGCTTCATCGCCGCTGCATCGACGATCACGTCGTACGATTCGACTTCCGGATAGCCCTGAGCCACCTCTCGAGCGGCTTCGAGGAAGAGGCCGGAGGTGAGCGGGAGGACGTTCGCCTTGTGGATGATCGCCAGCTTCTTGCGGCGCTTCATCGCCTGCTCGAGGGCGACCTTCGCGATCCGCTCGCTGGCCTGCCGGGTGACGACCGCGTCGGCGATGGCCGTATCGCCGTAACGCCGCTCCTGCTCGACGTAGAGCCCTTGCGTGTTCTCCCGCACCATCAACATGTCGACGTTGGGGAAGCATCCGGGAATCGGGCGAGAGCGGGCCGGTCGCAGGTTGGCGAACAGCTCGAGCCTGCGCCGCATGTAGCGGATCGCCCCCTTGTGCCCTTCGACCTTCCGGCTGGGGCTGGTGAAGGCGCCGGCAAGAGTTGCGTGGCACTCCTGGATCCGCTCGATGGTCTCCTCGGGAACGCTGGTACCGCGCTTCTGGAAAACGTCCCAGCCGGCTTCCGCTTCGGTGAATTCGAACTCCAGTCCGGTCGCCTCGAGCACCCGCCGGGTGGCCGGCACCACCTCGTTGCCGATGCCGTCGCCCGGTATCAGACAGATCTTGTACATGGCCATTCCTCCGCTTGCATCGCTCGACCCGTCATATCGTGAGGGCCCACCATCGGCGCTGCTGCCGCTGTTCTCGTACTTCGCTGAGAGGCAGAACTCGCGCCCCGGCTCCTGGCTGCCGGAAGCCAAACGATTCAGGCTACCACGAGCCTTCGCGCTTCACCGCCCGGAATCATATGGTCCTCGCGCGTGACTTTGGGCGCCTGCCACGCGGGTCTCCCCGGTTCGCTCCTCGCGCCCCGGCAGGGGTGCGACGATACGACACCCGACGAACCCCGGCAGCGGCGCCGCGGCAGGGGTGCCCTCCATCCGACACCCTGCGAACCCGGCAGGGGTGCCGCCCATCCGAGACCCTACGAACCCCGGCAGGGGTACCCATCCGGGCACCCCTACGAACCCCGGGCAGGGGTACCGCCCATCCGACGCCCCTGCGAACCCCGGCAGGGGTACTCCGGCGCCCCTACGAACCCCGACAGGGGTACCCCCCATCCGACGCCCCTACGAACGCGCGTGCATAAGGTAGGCACCGGGCCTAGCAGTTCTGCACTCTTACCTACCGTCGAAGGGCCTTTGCCGGCCACCAGGGTTGGCCTCGCTGCTTCCGCCAGATCCCTGTGGGCTGGCGCCGGTTCCAACTCGGTCGTAGCCGAGGTAGCTTCAATTGCTGCCTACTCTGCCCTGGTCTTGGCCCAACTCTCACGCATCCACCGCCCTCCGATCCGAGCACTCATGCACGCGCGTTCGTACGGGTCCTGTAGGGGGGGTGTTCCCTGGACCGGGGACTCAGTTGATCAAGCTTCGGCGTGGCGCGTTCGTGCGGATCCGAGAGGGGGTGTTCCCTGGACCGGGGACTCAGTTGATCGAGCTTCGGCGTGGCGCATTCGTGCGGATCCAGGACCGGGTGCGCTCCTGGATCGGGGACCTAGGCGAGTTGGGTTCACGACACCGCGGGCGTTCGGACCCTCCTCTGAGGGCGTGCCTCAGCCTCGAGGTCGAGTCGAAGGGAGCCGCGTCCTTGTCTTCATGCGCCAGGCATCGGGTGCCGGCGCGCGAGTTCTATGACCTGCCGCCTCAACTCCTCCGGGTCCTCGCCCCTGATCCCCCTGTCGATCAGGTCGGCGACCCGATCCATGTCGCGAGGTGCGAAACCGCGGGTGGTGATCGCCGGCGTACCTATCCTTATCCCGGAGGTGACCCACGGCTTCTCGGGATCGTTCGGGATCATGCTCTTGCTCACCGAGATGTTGACCCTGTCGAGCCGCTTGCTGGCCTCGTTGCCGGTAAGCTCCTGCCGTCGCAGGTCGATAACGAACATGTGGTTGTCTGTGCCGCCGGAAACGATCCGATAGCCGCGCTCCTGAAGTGCCGATGCCAACGCCTGAGCGTTGTCGATGATCTGCTGGGCGTAATCTTTGAAGTCCGGCTGAAGCGCTTCGAAGAAGGCAACTGCCTTACCGGCTATCACATGCTCGAGCGGACCGCCCTGAGTGCCGGGGAAGATCATCCGGTCAACCTTCTTGCCCACTTCCAGGTCGTTGCCGAAGATGATGCCGCTGCGCGGGCCGCGGAGGGTCTTGTGGGTGGTGCTCGTCACGACGTGCGCGTGAGGAACCGGGCTGGGGTGGAGTCCGGCGGCGACGAGCCCGGCGATGTGGGCGATATCGGCCATGAGCAGGGCGCCCGCCTCGTCGGCGATCTCCCTGAACCGCTCGAAGTCGATGAACCTACTGTAGGCCGAGGCGCCCGAGATTATCAGCTTGGGCTTGTGTTCCAGGGCGAGGCTGCGCAGGGTGTCGTAGTCGATGACCTCGCTCTCCTCGTCGACGGGGTAGCCGACGACGCGGTAGTTGAGGCCCGAGAAGTTGACGGGCGAGCCGTGGGTGAGATGGCCGCCGTGGGCGAGGTCCATACCCAGCACCGTGTCCCCGGGCTCGAGCAGGGCATAGTAGACGGCCAGGTTCGCCGAGGATCCGGAGTGCGGCTGCACGTTGGCCCACTCGGCCCTGAAGAGCGTCTTGAGGCGCTCGATCGCCAACCTCTCGACCTGGTCGACCACCTCGCAGCCGCCGTAGTAGCGCTTGCCCGGGTAACCCTCGGCGTACTTGTTGGTGAGGACGCTGCCCACTGCCTCCATCACCGCCGGCGAGGTGAAGTTCTCGGAAGCTATCAGCTCGAGGCCGTCTCGCTGACGCTCGTACTCCTGGTCGATCAGCGAGAAGAGCTGCTCGTCGCGCGGCAGCGTGGCGGTGTCACTCCTGGTGCTCATGCCGGAGTATAGCAAGCGCTTGGGGCCGCTCCCGGAGCGGCCCCAAGCGACCCGAAGCGACGCAGGCGGTCGAGCACGAGCGACCCGAAGCGACGCAGGCGGTCGAGCACGAGCGATCCTGTACGAGCGGTCGAGTACGAGCGATCCTGAACGAGCGGTCGAGTACGAGCTATCCGTCGGCCTCGGGCTTCGGGGAGGACTTCTCAGTGGTGCCCGTGCCCCGCCCCACTCGCCACGATATTGACGATGATGGTCCGGTTCTCGTGCTCCGGCGCCCCGTCCAGGCTCGTCGCGACCCGCTCGAACAGCCTGTTGATCCGGTGGCTCCAGCCGCCCTCTGAATCGTCTGCGATGTCGCTGCGCCTCACCAGAAGTTCGATGTCGCCGGTCGCGACCATCGTAGAGATCTCCTCCTCGGTAAGTGAGGACAGCTCGCCGAGCCGCACCTTGTGAACCGACCGCTGGCGGCGCTGCGATTCGTTGCCGCGCAGTGAGCTGTCCGTCTTCTTCGGGTCGGGATGCACCGGCTACTCCCCGTGGGGCAGCGGAGTGCTCTGCCTGGCCGTGCCCCACTCGTCGCGGTGCTCTATGTCGATCCGGTAGCTGTCCCAGGCTTTGGCTCGGAACTTCGCTTCGGCCTGGGCGTCCATACCCGGAGGCGGTTCGAGCCCCGTGATGTCGGTGAGTTGCTCGATGCTCAGCGCGTCGAACTCCTCCTTGGTGTACTGATCCGGCACATCGGTCATGTCCGGTTCCCCCACCAGTTCGAAGCTGACCAGCGTCCTCGCGTGGCCGCCGTAGTCCTGGTACTGCCTCACCGAGGTGACCTGCACCAGTCGACGAACCTTCTCTCCGCCCTGATCGTCGTGGCCTGCCGTCTCGGCGTCCACGCAGCGACCTTCGAAGATCAGAGATCGCTCGTTCCGGGCTGCCTCCTCGAGCACCGTCAGGTCGATCCCGGGATCCTCGGGGAACCAGCTGCCCTGGGTGCTCACCGGTTCGTCTCCGCCCCCGAAGAGGATGGTGAGGACGCCGCGGCCCGGGATGCCGCCTAGCTTCGCGGGTGACGTCTCTGCTGGGGTCACGATGTTGTCATCCTTCTGCACCGAGATTCCCTCCCTCGCCGCTCGCGGTATGTGGGCGCCCGGATCGCCTCGCTCCGAGCCGTCCCGCTCCGCGACGGTGCGTGGCGCCTGGTCCCGCTCCGCGCCACGGCGATACGACGCGTCCGACCGCCCGTCCGTCGCCATCCGGGCGGTCGAGCCCCCGGCCACGTAGCCGCTGGTAGTCGTCTCGTCAACCTGCGCCGGCGGCACTCGCTCCGTCCGACGGTCCTCCTCGCCCTCCTCGACCCGCAGCAACAGGGCAGGGATCGAGAGGTGATCGAGGGCTCGTCTCGCGACACTGCCATGCAGCAGCCGGTCGAAGCCCTTGCGATGATGCGTAGCCATCGCCACCAGGTCGACCCCCTGTTCCTCTGCGAAACCGACTATCGCGTTGGCCGGCTCGCCGAAGTGAACCGCCGCGCTCACCTCGTAGCCGTGCGCCTCGAACAGTCTGACCTCGTCCTGAAGGTCGCTCTCCAGCATCTGCCGGAACTCCTCGAGGCGCTCCTCGTCGTAGAGCGGGTGGAGCGTCGCCCCGGGCATCTCGTAGCCGTACATATAGAGACGGTAGTCGGGCCCCACCGTCGCCGGATCGTAGGCAGCGGTCCCGGGATCGACCGGCACCCTCGCAACGTGGAGCAGCCTGATGGTCCAGGCGTCGGGAGAGAAGAGCTTGGTGATCTGAGGCTCTATCGTTCGGCTGAATTCTGTTCCGTCCATCGGGACCAGCAGCTGTAGCTTGGCCATGACGACACCCCCTGGTTCGTACTTCGGTCGTGGCGCATCTTAGGCAAGGAGGGCCGGTGCGACTAGGGGCCCGTCCACACAAACTGCCTTCCTGCGGCAATATCCTTTGCCCGGGAGGTGCTGGATGACTCACGAGCAGTTCATAGGACTGGTTCAGAACCGCGGCCATCTGGATTCTCGCGACGACGTGGAACGGGCTACCCGTGCGACCCTGGAAACGCTCGCCGAACGACTCGCGGGAGGGGAGGCGGACGATCTTGCAGCCCAATTGCCCCGCGAGATCGGCGAATACCTCCGTCATGAAGGGCAGAAGTTCGAACGGCTCGAGCTCGCTCAGTTCTACGAGCGGGTGAGCGAACGCGAGGGGAGCGAGCTGTCCGACGCGGTGCATCATGCCAAGTCGGTGGTGAGCGTGCTGCGAGAGGCGGTCAGTCCGGGGGAGTTCGCCGACATCGAACAGCAGTTGCCCGAGGAGTACAGGCCGTTGCTGGAGGCCTAGAGTCGTCCGGTCGAGTTCGCGGCGGACCCGCCGGTCGCGCTTCGCGCCGCGACGCTTCTGGCTAACGGTGCTCGAAGGCGAAGCGCGCCCTGCAATACGGTGCGGGATCACTCGTCCCAGCCGCCGAACATCAGCAGTTGGCGGACGCGCTCCAGCTTCGTCGTCGAGTTGGCGGTGAGCGGAACGACCCCGTCGACGGCGCCGGCGATCCGTTCGAGGGTGTCGATGCCGGTCGGCCCGTGGGCTTCGATCTCGACCTCGGTGAAGCCGACGGTGCGCTCCGCGTGCGGAGTGCGTGCGGTGACGCTGTCGAAGGCGAGCACAGCAGCCGGTCTGCCCGCTTCGAGCACCGCGTAGCGGACCCTTTCGGTCTCGATGATCGTGTGGGTCTGGACCATGCCCGGTGCGGTGATGGTCTCTATCCTGTCGAGGATCGGCCTGGGCCACTCGCGGCCCTCCATCGGCAGTTCGATCTCCTCGCGCTCGTGCAGCGCACCCTCTACCCGCCCGCGAGTCTTGAGCGTGGCCACGACCTCCCCATCGGTCATCCGGCGCCTCAGGGCGAGTCCGGCCCGCGAGAGGCTCAGCCTGGCGTCGTCGAAGTAGCGGTCCTTGTTGTACACACGGGCCGCCGGACCGAGGTCGAAGCCGGCGGCAGCGAGCGACCGCTCCAGCTCGGCCGCGTTGGGCTCACCTTCGAGCTGCGTCGAGAACTTCAGTTCCCGTTCGTTGACCACCGGTCGAGCATAGCAGCGGAGTGTCCGGTTCGGCGGCTTGCGCCGGGTGGGAGGACGCTCGTTCGGGGATGTCGGCCAACGAGCAGAAGGCCGGCCTCAACCCCTCTCGGGCCGCAGGTGGCCGGTTGGCCGCAGTCGACCGGTTTCGGGTCCGCTCAGAGAGCGGTCGGCCGGTAAGAGCGAGCGCTCGGCCGGTAAGAGGAAGCGGTCGGCGGGTGAAACGGAGCGATCGGCGGGTGAGACGGAGCGGCCAGCCGGTGAGACTGAGCGGTCCGCGGCTGAGACGGAGCGATCGGCGGGTGAGACTGAGCGGTCAGCCGGTGAGACTGAGCGAATGAGCCGCATGTAGCGCCGGACCGCGTGGCGCCTGTCGAACCTCCGCTGCTGCACTTCCCGTGCCCTCTGTCCCATGAGGGCGCATAGTCGAGGCGATTCGCTAAGCCGTTCGATCGCCGCCACCAGTCCCTCGACGTCCTGCTGCTCCACCACGACCCCGACGCCCTCGTTCTCCACCACCCGGGCAACCTCGGCAGCCTGGTTCATCACGGCTATCACCGGCTTACCCGCCGCCAGCAGCGGGTAGAACTTGCTCGGCACGCTCAAGCCCTCGGTGCCACGTTCGAGTGTCACCAGGGACACGCTCTGTGCGTTCAGCGAGAAGTTCAGTTCGCTGCGAGGCATGTAGGGGAGCAGCGTGACGTTGTTCAGACCTCGGCCGGCGATCTGTTCCTCGATCCAACGCTTCCTCGCCCCCTTGCCGATGATCAGGAAGTGGATCTCTTCCCGGTCTTTCAACGCCTCGGCCGCGTCGATGATCGTCTCGAAGTCGTGGAACAGGCCGAAGTTGCCGCTGTACTGGACCAGGAAGCGGCCCTCCAGCCCAGGGTGAGAGGCGAAGAAGCGGTTCTCATCGTCGGCGATGGGGAAGATCTCCTCGCCGTCCGCCCAGTTGGGGACCACCTCGATCGCGACCTCCTCGCCGGCAGTCTTGGCGCGGATGACGTTCCGCATGCACTCGCCAAGTACGACCACTCGGGTCGAGCGTTTCAACGCGAATCGGCAGACCGCGTCCCACGTCCTGTAGAGGAGGGAGCCGCGTTCGAGATGCCCGGTCACGGCCGCGATGTCGGGGTATACGTCCATGACGAGATAGATCAGCGGTACGCGGCGGATCGCAGCAACCAGGGCAGCGGCCGGAGCGAGGAACGGTGGACTGGAAGTGACCATGATGCGCTCGAGTCCGGGTCGGAGAAGCGCATTCAGGAAGATCGTCAGGGTGAGGCTCATCTCGTTGAGCAGCCTGCAGAGTACCCGTGAGCGCGGGAGGCGCAGGGAACGGACCCGGCAGATATCCACCCCCCGGTACGTTTCGCGGCGCGATTTGGACCTGCTGGCGCTGTGGACCGAGAACGAGGTCAATACCGAGACCTCCAGGCCCTGGGCGACGAGGTCCTCGGACAGTGCGGTCAGCAGCCGTCCACAGGTAGCTTCGGTCGGATAGAAGTGTTCCGAGAGCAGAAGCAGGCGGTTGCCCTCCCGCCCCCGGGCCGCCGATCCGGGAAGGGCAGCATCGAAGGGTTCCTGCACGTCGACCGCGCTCTTCATGTCGCCTCCGATCGAAGCGGCGCACGGGCACCCCATGGGTACTGCCCCACTCGGTCGTGCTCGTGATGGACGACGAGTCCGCCGACGCCAGCCGCAGGCTGGTACGACGGGTAGCGTTTTCGGCTCCTACCGTCCGAATGTAAGCGAAGTCACAACACCGCTCTTCTCATCCGTCACAAGAGTGCGCGACCAACACCCACCCCTCGAGCAGGAGCAGCAGCCCCGACGCTATCCAGGTGGCGTCGTAGAGCCACAGGTTCTCGGCCCCCATCCGGACCTGATGCAACTTCAGGAGTTTGTGGTCGACCGTTCCGTCGAAGAGCTGGAACCCTCCGGCGCCGGTGAGGATCCCGCCCCAGAAAGCTCGGCTGCCGGGTAGACCGGCGAGTTCGTCTCTATGTCGCCAGAGCATGAGAGCGGCCGCCAGCCAGAGCGAAGCGGTGAAGGCGTGGAACAGTCCGTCCGAGAAGATCCGCCAGTAGGCCGTGGTGGCCGCGAAGAAGTGGTGCCATTGCAGCAGTTGATGGAAGACGATCTCGTCCACCGCTCCCATCAGCGCCACGCCCAGCACTATCCCGATCCGGACCGCTCGCCCGTTCATGCCCCAATCTGAGCCGAACCGGGCCGAAGAGCAGCACCTCCCGCCCCGGCAGCGCCGCGGGCAGCCTGCTATACTTCCTGAACATTTCGAAGTAGCGCGAGCGTTGCCCCCAGGTTCCTCAGGAAACCGGCTCGATGTGTAGTCGGCCGTGGAAAGGACCAGGAGATGTCAGATACCCGGAACGTCGCGATCCTGTCCCACAGCGGGGCGGGGAAGACATCGCTGGTTGAGGCGATGCTCTACAGGGCGGGTGAAATCGAAACGCTCGGCTCGGTGGAGGAGGGCACGGCCAGCTCGGACTACACGCCCGAGGAGAAGCGCCGCAAGATCTCCATCTACAGCTCGGTCTTTCCGCTCAACTGGAAGGGACACCCCTTCAACCTGCTCGACACCCCGGGGTACGCCGACTTCGTCGGGGAGATTCGCGGAGCCCAGCTGGCCGCCGACGCCGCGATGATAGTGGTGTCGGCGGTTTCAGGTGTGGCGGTAGGGACCGAGCGGGTGTGGAACAGCTCCTTCGAGAGGGAACTCTCGACCCTCTTCGTCATCAACAAGATGGACCGGGAGAACGCCGACTTCTTCCGGACGATGGCCGATATCGAGTCGAGCCTCTCGGGCAACATCGCGGCGATCCAGATCCCGATAGGGCAGGCCGAGGAGTTCCAGGGCATCGTCGATCTCCTGAAGATGAAGGCCTACCTGTGGCCCGACGGCGAGCCGCTCGAATCGCCGATTCCCGACGAGGTCCTGGGTGTGGCTCAGGAGTACCGCGAGCGCCTGGTCGAGTCGGTCGTCGAGACCGACGACGAACTGATGATGCGCTACCTGGAGGACGCCGAGATAGGCAACGAGGCGCTCCTCGAGGCGTTCTACAGGGCGGTGAGGCGCAACGAGCTCACGCCGGTGCTGTTGACGTCGGCCACCAAGGTGATGGGCGTCTCGCTGCTGCTCGACTTCATGACCCAGGGCGTGCGGCCGGTGGAGGACCACAAGCCGCTGCCGACCCTCGAGGGCGAGCCGCCGAAGCTGGGCGTCGACGCGCCCTTCTGCGCACGGGTGTTCAAGACCACCATCGACCCGTATCTGGGCAAGGTCTCGCTCATCAGGGTATTGGGCGGCAAGCTGCGCGCCGGCGACGCGATCTACGACAACGAGCGGGCCGAGGAGGTCAAGGTCAGCCACCTCTACGTGCCCAAGGGGAAGGACCTGATCGAGGTGAGCGAGCTCGCGGCGGGCAGCATCGGAGCCCTCACCAAGATCGATGCCCTGCATACCGGCGACACCTTGACGATTCCTGGGTCGAGGGTTCGGCTCCAGCCGTTGCGCCTGCCTTCACCGGTGATGGCCCTCACCCTGCTGCCTCGCACCCGCGCCGATGAAGATCGGATGGGCGAAGCGCTGGGCAAGCTGCTGGAGGCCGACCAGACGCTCAAGCTCGAGCGCAACTCCGAGACCAACGAGACGGTCCTCTGGGGGATGGGCCACGTCCACCTCGAGGTCGCCATCAGGATGCTCGATGAGCGCTTCAACGCCGGGATGGATACCGCCCGGCCGCGTATCGCCTACCGGGAGACCGTGACCGGGCGGGCCGAGTCGCGCTACCGCCACAAGAAGCAGACGGGCGGCGCGGGCCAGTTCGCCGAGGTGGCGATGAGGGTCGAGCCGCTGCCCCGCGGCGCCGGCTTCGAGTTCGCGAACGAGGTGGTGGGCGGAACGATACCGTCGCAGTTCATCCCCTCCTGCGAGAAGGGGATCAGAGCCGCCCTGGAGGAGGGGCCGATGGGCGGCTACGGTGTCGTGGACGTCAAGGCGACCGTCTTCGACGGCAAGGACCACCCGGTGGACAGCAAGGACATCGCCTTCCAGATAGCCGCCTCGCACGCCTTCAAGGAGGCGATGATGAAGGCCAAGCCGGTGCTTCTCGAGCCGGTGGCGCTCTTGAAGGTGCGGGTGCCCGACCGTTACACCGGCGACGTGATCAGCGACCTTAACACCCGCCGCGGCCGCATCCAGGGGATGGACAGCGAGGGGTCGGTGAGCGTCGTGAGCGCCCACGTGCCGATGGCCGAGGTGCAGAGCTACTCACCCGACCTGCGATCGATGACCGGTGGCCGGGGCGCGTTCTCGCTCAAGCTCGACCACTACGATGTCGTGCCACAGGCGTTGGCCGAGAAGATCCTGGCGGAGAACCGGGCAGAAGCGAAGGCGAAAGCCGGCTGAGTCAGTCACCCGCGGCCAATGCCGCTGGCGCCCGATGGAAGTAGCGGAGAGCAAAGTACTCGGCCAGCTCGCTGGCGATCTCCGCCGGGCTCCGCTCCTCGTCGTTCGTGACCACGAGGACCTCCTGGTGACCGGCGGCCTCGAGTTCGGCGAGAAGAGTTCTGGTGTGGGTCAGCGCCGCGCGCTCCCAGGGAGCGACCTCGGGGCGCAGCAGGTCGCGCGCGTTCCCGCGCATCCGCCTCCGAGCCGCGATGGTCTCATCGCTCGCCTCCACGACGATCACCAGGTCGGGAGAGGGGAGGAGCGTGGAGAGGCGCCGGGCTATCCGCCTGATGTCCTTCTGCGCGGTCTTGGCCTGCAGCTCCATGATGAGCTGGAAGACGCCCTCGTCGAAGAGATGGACGCCCCGCCCCTGGTAGGGCGTGACGGAGCGAAGCCTCAGGCGCCGGTAGCGCTTGCGGAACGTCTTCAGGTCCCTTGCCGACAGCGGCCTCCAGGCGAGGGAGGAGTAGATGAACCGCGAGCGGTCTCCCAGGGTAGTCAGGTGACGGGACAGTTTGGCCCGCACTCCGGGCGCGAAGGTGGGCACGGCCAGTAGTTCCATAGCGCGCAACTCGGCGGCCAGGAGCCTGGCGAGGGTGGATTTGCCCACGCCGCGGGCGCCGAGCAGTTCGACGGTGAAGCCATCGGCCCCGCGCGCTGGACTCCTGCTCGACGTTTGCCTATGCGGCGAGCGGATCAGGCGTGACGAAGCCGTCACTATGAGGTCGTCCTTCGAGGGTCACGCGCAAGACTCGGCACAGCGCCGGTCAACGTACTTGCTTCGTGACGGCAACCACTTGGGGTAGCCTTACTGACAGGCTTCAGGCCCTCACGCGCTTGAGCTGCTCGAGCACATCCTGGGCGAGCTCGCGCCCCAACTCCTCGGCCTCCGACGCTTCCCCGCTGACCGTGCCCTGGAGGACCGGCCCCTCCTTCTGCGCCACCGCCCCGAGCAGGGTCAGCTCGCCGTCGGGAGCCACCGAGGCGAGCGCGCCAACGGACAACCCCTCCTCGCGCAGCGCCTGCTGGAAGGAGCGCTCTGCCGCGAAGCGATCGAAGCTGGGGCGGTGCTGGAGGGTGTAGGCGATCTCGAACGACATGTCATCGTCCTCCCGCACCAGTAGGCCCAGAGAGCCCTGGCCGACCGCCGGAACGAACGACTCCGGTTCGAGCAGAGCCGTGACACGGTCGCGACGCTCGAGCGCCATCATCGTCGAGCAGGGGAGGATGAGCGCGTCGAGGTCACCCGAAGCGAGCAGGCCCAGGTCGCGGTCGATCATGCCGGAGAGCAGTTCCACGTTGAAGTCGTGACCGGAGGCCCACAGGAAGGTCCTGTCTCGTTCGCTCAGGACGCCTACACGGGTGCCGGCCGGCAGGTCGACGAGGCCGGCCCTCCCCTTGGCCACCAGAGCGCTCCTCGGCTCGAGCCGTTTCGTCACCGCAGCCAGGGCGATGCCTTCGGGAAGAGCCTCGGGAAGTCGCTCGAGGCTCACGAGAGCGATATGAACGTTGCCCTTCTCGAGCGCGCCGAAGAGTGCCGGGAAGTCTCCGTCGGGTTGTGACGCGGGGATGGTCCGCTGGACCAGGTGCACGTCGGGCCACTCGGCGGCGAGTTCGCTCACGGCACTCCTTGCCTGAGCGAGGGCGAGGGCGCCATCGCGATTCCCCAGCACGATTCTTGCCATGGCAATGTTGTAACACACCGGCTGCGCAGCGATGCTCGTGCTGCTGCGGCCTTTCGGGTCCGTGGGTTTTCTCCTCAGGCCCTCGCCAGCGCCTCTTTCGCCAGCTCTTCGGCCCGGTCCGTTCTCTCCCAGGGGAAGCCTTCCCGGCCGAAGTGACCGTATGAGCTGGTGTCCTTGTAGATAGGTCGCTGCAGATCGAGCTGCTCGATGATCGAAGCCGGCCTCGCGTCGAACGACCTGGCGGCCAGCGCCGCGAGCCTCTCGTCGTCGAGCTTCCCGGTGCCGAAGGTGTCTATGTAGAGGCCCACCGGGTGAGCGACCCCGATCGCGTAGGCTAGCTGCACCTGGCAGCGGCGCGCGAGTTCAGCGGCGACGATGTTCTTGGCCATGTAGCGGGCGTAATAGGAGGCGCTGCGGTCGACCTTGGTAGGGTCCTTGCCGCTGAAGGCGCCGCCGCCGTGGGGCGCCGCTCCGCCGTAGGTGTCGACGATGATCTTCCTGCCAGTGAGGCCGGCATCGGCCTGCGGACCGCCGACGACGAACCGGCCCGTAGGGTTCATGAGCAGGCGGCTCTGGGCCAGCAACTCCTCGGGTATGACGGCGCGCACCACCTTCTCGGCGAGGTCGCTGCGCAACTGCTCGAGTTCCACGTCGGGATCGTGCTGCGCCGACAGGACTACGGTCGCCACTCCGACCGGGTGGTCGCCCTCGTAGCGGACCGTCACCTGCGCCTTGCCGTCGGGCCGCAGGTACTTCAGGGTGCCGTCCTGGCGCACCTGGGCCAGGCGTCTGGCGAGCTTGTGCGCGAGGGTTATCGGGAGCGGCATCAGTTCGTCGGTCTCGTCGCTGGCGTAGCCGAACATGAGCCCCTGGTCGCCCGCTCCGAGCAGGTCGTAGCGGTCGCCCGAATCGGCCTCCACGGCATGGTCGACCCCACGAGCGATATCCGGCGATTGTTCGTTGATCGCGATCAGGACGGCGGAGTGGTCGGCGTCGATGCCGTACGCACCGTCGGTATAGCCGACCTCCCGCACCGTGTCGCGGACGATCCGTTGCAGGTCGACGTAGCCGTCGGTGGTGATCTCGCCGGCGATCAGGGCGAGGCCGGTGGTGAGGATCGTCTCGGCCGCGACCCGGGCGTCGGGGTCGATCGCCAGTATCGAGTCGAGCACGCTGTCGCTGATGCGGTCGGCGAGCTTGTCAGGGTGCCCTTCGGTGACCGACTCGGCGGTGATCAGCTTCTGCAAGGGAGGCCTCCTTCAACGGACACAACCTTAGCAGCCGGGGCGCGCGGTCAGGGTCGCCGCGTATCCGAGGTCCGCTGCGAACTAGGCAGGCCCGTGGAATACTTGCCGGGTGTCGCCGGAACGGCTCAAGTTCTCGACCCGCAGGGCTACCCCCTCTGACGCCAGGGCGCTGCACGAGCTGCAGCGCCTCATCTACGACGAGGAGCGTTGGTTCGTGGGCGACGGACCGCCCAGCGAGAGCGTGCTGGCCGCCCGTATCCGCGCGCTCGACGCCAACATGTCGCTCTGGTTGGTGGCGTCGCAACGTCAGGCGCGCGACGAGTTGTGTGCCTGGCTCGAACTGCACCGCCTGCCTTCGACCCGTCTCCGTCACGTCGCCAACCTCACCCTGGCGGTATCGCCCCGCTGGCGGCGCCACGGCTTGGGCCGTGGCCTGCTGGCTTCCGGCTTCGACTGGGCGGCGACGGTGGGCGTCAGGAAGGTCAGCCTCAACGTCCGCGCCAACAACGAGGCGGCGATCGAGCTCTACCGCTCGGAAGGTTTCGTCCTCGAGGGCCGCGAGCGCCGGCAGATACGGACCGAGGAGGGGTTCGAGGACAATCTGATCATGGCCAGGTTCCTGGAAAGCGAGCTGAACTGAGCGGCCGGGCCGTGCGCCGGTTAGACTCGCTCATGACGTCGGAAAGCGCCGGCAGAGTCGTTGGTGAGTGGCCGGAGCAGCGGATCGGCCTGTTCGTGGACACGCAGAACCTCTACTACGGAGCGCGCGACAACTTCGACCGGCACGTCGACTACGAGGCGCTCCTGCAACTTGCCCTGCGCGGCCGCAGGCTCGCCCACGCCACTTCGTACGTGGTGGAACGCGACGGCGACGCCTCTGCCTACGGCTTCTTCACCAAGCTCTCGCTGCTGGGCTACCGGGTGCGGCGACGGAAGGTGCGGATCCACCGTCAGGACGAGAGCGGCAGGACGGTGATGGAGGGCGACTGGGACATGGGCATCGCGGCCGACATCGTTCGCGCCTGGGATCACCTCGATGTGGTCGCCCTGGCTTCAGGGGACGCCGACTTCGTTCCCATCCTCGAACTGGCGCAGGCCCGGGGCAAGCGCGTCGAGGTGCTGGCATTCAAGGAGAGCGTCGGCCAGAGTCTCGTGGACCTGGCCGACGCATTTGTCAATCTGAGTAGCGCCGAAGGGGTCTTCGTCGAGCAGTAGCGCCCGGCCCGTCAGTGCGCCAGTTCAGGTTGCCTCTGCTCCTGTCTCTCCCAGATCTTCCAGGGGGCCTCGCCGGAGGCCCACATCTCCTCCAGCATGTTCTTCTCCTTGAGGGTGTCCATGCACGACCAGAAGCCGCGGTGGCGGTACGCCATCATCTGCCCATCGCGCACGAGACGCTCCACCGGGTCCTTCTCCCAGACCGTGTCGTCACCGTCGATGTAGTCGATCGCTCTCTGCTCGAGCAGGAAGTAGCCGCCGTTGATCCAGGTCTCGCCGTCGCTCGGCTTCTCGTAGAAGTTCGTGACCTTGTCCCCTTCGAAAGCCAGGTTACCGAAGCGCGCCGGGGGCTTGACCGTGGTCACCGTCGCCAGCTTGCCATGCCCGTCGTGGAACGCCTTGAGCTTCCGCAGGTCCAGATCTGCGACGCCGTCACCGTAGGTGAAGAGGAAAGTGTCCTCCCCCTCGAGCCACGGCTTGAGCCGCCTGAGGCGGCCGCCGGTCATGGTGCTAAGGCCGGTGTCGACGAGATCGATCTTCCAGTCCGGCTGATTGCCGTCGTGGATGGTCGTGAGACCGTTGCCCAGGTCTATCGAGATGTCGTTGTTGATGGCGTAGAAGTTGAGAAAGTATTCCTTGATGAAATCGCCCTTGTAGCCCAGAGCGATGATGAACTCCTTGATGCCGTTCGCATCGAGCAACTTCATGATGTGCCAGAGGATCGGCTTGTTGCCGATCTCCACCATCGGTTTCGGTCGCAGTACCGTTTCCTCCTGCAGCCTGGTACCGAAGCCTCCCGCCAGGATTACTGCCTTCACATTTCCCCCCTTCGATTACGTCCGAATGATACGGACAGCTGCTTCGAACTGCCTGTGACGGCTAAACCTTTTGCCCGCCGATCTCGCTGGGCGTCTCGTCGAGCCACATCTCGTACGGGGTTGCGCGCAGCGCCGCCGCCAGTTCGTCGTAGTTCTCGATCAGATCGACCAGCCGCCTGTCGTTTATCCGCCTCAGGTCGGTGTGGACCGGAGCGCTCTCGACGCCCAAGAACGAGAAGACGCCGTCGAGCGTCCTCTGGTGGCTTCGCCCGTCCTGGAGGTCCCGTTCGTACGACAGGTAGTGGTAGGGCTTGCCGCTCAACGCCTCCTCTGCCAGGCACCAGAACTCCTCCCGGTCCCTCATGTGCCGGAGCAGCAAGTCGACGTCGATCGCATAGCGTCTGCTCACCACCCCATCGCTGGTCGCATGCGTGACGCCGGTGGCTCGCCTCAGGTACTGGGATAGCGAGTGACGCAGCAGGTTCTCCCGCTTCAGATAGATGATCCGGTAGCCGCGGTCGTGCATCCGATCGAGGAACTCCTTCGGGCGGCCCATCCGCTGATCCCTGACCAGATGGTGGACGAACACCTTGAAGCCGAAGTACTCGGCTCTCACTCTGCGGCGCTGGCTCTCCACGTAGAGTTCCGGCCACGGCACCCATCTGGCGAGCAGCTCCATCTCGCAGTCGACCCTCGGGTGCGAGTCGAGAAGGCGCGTGAGCAGGGTCGTTCCGCAGCGGCTCTGACTCCAGATGAGGAATCTCTCGTCCGTTGGCGGACTCTTCAGCAGATGCCGGTAGGCGGCGATACGCCGCAGGGTCTTGGACTTGTCCCGCTTGCCGTTGCCCATCCCGGCACAGTAGCAGCAGGGTGACGTCGGCCACTTTCGACCGTCACACTCGCCCGCCGCGGCGCGCCGCCAGCGCCGGTAGCGGAAGTTGTATTTCAGGAGCGGTTCGAGCGATCTAACTGCGGAGTAGCTTGAGTTCGGGTTTGAATAGGGCCACACGGAGGCCTATAGGATGTTCCCGTCAAACCGGTTCCAGGCCGGCACCACAGCCTCATCGACTTTCCTCGTCGAAGCCGTGGGACCGCGGGGCGTAGGGAAGTCGACGTTCGTCCGCTTCCTCCGCGACCGGTTGCAGGCGCTAGGGGTCGAGCACGACAGGCTCACCCCGGTCCGTGCGACCCAGCGCGCCGGCTTCCGGCTCTTCCGATCGGTGGGCTCGCTATACACGCGGCCGCTGTGGACCAGCTGGGCACCGCTCACGCGCGAGGACCTGCTCATCCACGAGAAGAGGTTCTGGCACTACCGCTACCAGACCTGGCGCATCGACCGCTCTCCCGGCCTGCACCTTCTCGATGAGGGCATCTTCCAACTCATCCTCACCCTCACCGTTCGGATGCCGTTGCAGGATCCCGCTCGGGTGGAGAAGCGGCTCCGGCGCCTGGTCCGCTTCCCCGACCTGGTGCTCTTCGTCCACGCGCCGGAGGAGGAGATACGGGCCCGGCGGAAGCTCAGGGGGAACTCCAGGGACCAGCTGCGTCTCAAGGTCTCGCCGGCCGGAACGGCCGCCACCCGAGCGGTGCGCGAGGCGCTCGAGCGGCTGCAGCCCGGCCGCGGCGAGGTGCTCTTCGTGGAGAGCAGCGATCTGGAGAGCCTGCGAAGGAGGGCCGAGGAGGTAGCGGACCTGATCGTCGAACGGGTGGGAGCGGTAGCGGCTGCGGCGCCCACGGCCGCAGGAACGGGTGGAAGCACGCGACCCTGACCGATCGGAAGTGACAGCTGGCGAACGACCTTCCCGACAGTCGGTGCATAGTCGAACCGGAATCATCAGTCGTCGACAGACCGGCCTGGTGGAAGGGGGACTTCCGATGTTCGTGCTCGCCAACGGTGCCTACAAGTCCGGATCGACCTGGCTGCTGACCATCCTCACCGAGCTCAAGAAGTTCGAAGAGATCCCGGCGCCCTACCGTAAGCAGGTCTTCCGTCAGGCCTGGGTCGACCCGGCTCGGCTCGAGGAGTTCCTCGAGAGCCGTTGCCACCACGACCACGACTACGTTTCGAAAGGGCATTACGGGGGCAAGAGGGTCAGGGAACTGCTCCTCTCGCACGAGGACGTGGTCGTGTTCGACATAACCAGGAACCTGCCAGACACGGTCGTGTCGCACTACTACCACTTCACGCGGATGTACCGGGTGGACTGGAGTTTCCGTAAGTACTACTGGCTGGTGGGCCGCTACAAGGCGTTCGAGGTCCGGCGCTACCACGAGACCTGGAAGGAACCGCACCCTAACGTCTACGTCTCCTCGTTCGAATCGCTCAAGCGCGACTTCGCAGGTGAGGTGCGGAGGATAGCGGCCGTGCTGAGCCTCGAGCCCGACGACGAGGAGATAGCTCGCATCAAGGAGGCCACTTCGCTCTCCTCGATGCGGGCGCGCCGCGGCAAGGCCGGCGCCGAACGATTCTTCCGGAAAGGGGAGATCGGTGACTGGCAGGCGCACTTCGACGAGCGGATGCTCGCCGACGTCCAACGCATCGAGAGGTACGGTTTGCCTCCCCTCGACCGCGCCGTCTACGCCCTGCTCTTCGACCTGCGCACCTCGGTCAGAGCGTGGGCGCGGAAGACGATGGCCGTCCGGAGCAAGTCCCGAACGGCGGCTGCCAAGGCAACGGAGATAGGCTGAAGCAGCAGCTCTGGAGGAAATGAACCGCGCCGCTCCTCGCGACGCGGTCATTCCGGGTGTGCGGTCATTCCCGGCGGCCGGTTCTTCCCGGTGTGCGGTTCTCCACGGGGCGCGGTTCTTCCCGACACGCGCTTCTTCCTGGGGCACTGGTTCTCGACGGTGCGTGGATCTGCCCGACGACCGTTTCTGCCGACGCGAGGTTCGTCCCTGAGCGCCCTACTCCACGGGTCGATCCGCCCCGTCCTGCCGTGCCGTAGCGAGACCACCGACCCGAAGCGGGTCCCGAGTCGGATAACCAACTGAACAGGCCGTACTCCTACGGCAACTTCTTCACAACCTGGTCGAACTCGAAACGTTACTTTTTCAGTCGGTACCCGAGAGGTACCGGAGAGGGAACGATCGTCCCCTCGGAGGCAGCGAAGTCCGTTTCCTATCTGGGCGCCTGAAACGGACGGAGCCAATGGCGCAACCGGCCGCGGAGGAACGTTCTCGTTTCCGTCTCCCCCTTCCTCCAGACAGACAGTCACGCCCTCGCTCGACCCGGTCGAGGTGGGCCAGAAGAGGAAGGTACAGATTTGATGGGTCGTGTTCCACGTTCTCCCGGCGCTAACTACGCAACGTCATGGTCACCCACCCACAGGAGCCTCATCCGGGGGCTGCTATGGTCAGCACAGATGGCACTGCTGATCGCACTGCTCGCCGCCTGCGCCACCGTCGCGGGCGACACGGCGAACCTGATGCCGGTCACCAAGCTCACCGTCGACGTCGGATCCGACGTCGTAACCGGCCTCGACCGTATCGCCGCTCTCGAGGGCACTATCGAAGGTCCGTCGTCCTCAGAGGTGACCCGGGTCGAATGGGTGGTCGTAGCCGGACCCGGCGAGGTCTCCTTCGAGCAGGTGGGGTCGGTCTCGACCTCAGCGACGTTCTCGGCGCCTGGCGTGTACGAGCTGCGGCTCACCGCCTGGGTGGACGACGAGTTCACCTACGACGCGCTCACCGTCACCGTTCCCGGCGGCGACAACACCGTCGTCCAGGGGACCATCTGGTACGTCTCGACCGAAGGGTCGGACAGCAACAGCGGGACTTCCCCCGACGACGCTTTCCGCACCCTCAACAAGGCGGGCACGATGGTCGAGCCTGGCGACGTCATCCAGCTGCGTGGCGGCGTCTACTACGAGTACAACGACGCCGATGACAGGTACGGGCTGCCCCAGACCTCATTCACGACGGACGGCACTGCAGAGAAGCCGATCGTCATCGAGAGCTTCCCCGGCGAGCTGGCGATCATAGACGGCAGCCGCCGGCCCGACGGCTCCCGGTTCGAGTTCGAAGACGGACCCGATCGGATGCAGCGCCCCTACCTGCTCCACCTGCCCGTCAACCACTACATCGTCCGCAACCTGGAGTTCAGGAACAGTGTGGGCAGCGGCCTCGCCGTGACCGCCAGCACCGACGAGGACACCGGCAACCACAACCTGCTGAGCCACCTGCACCTGCACCACAACCATGGCAACGGCCTGACCGCCTCGGGACTGATGCGCGACGACGGGGACATCTACGTCACCGGCAACGTAGCCGAGTACATCGTCTCGCACAACAACGGCAGCACCCGCAACGGCGGCAACAGCGCCGACGGCATCAAGATGTCGTACGCCAGAGATGGCGTTATCTCCCACTCCCTGCTCTACAAGAACTCCGACGACGGCATGGACTTCTACGGCAGCACCGACATGCTGGTCGACCGTTCCCTGGCCTGGCTCAACGGCTACTTCTTCCGAGACGGCGACAGCGATCCGTTCAGCGACGAGTTCGCCTACGAAGCACCCACCGGCAACGGCATGGGCTTCAAGATGGGCAGCAGTCCGTCGGGTCGCAACAGCGGCAACCGGATCAGCAACTCCATCGCCTGGGAGAACAAGCGCTTCGGGTTCACCTTCAACAGCGCCGGTGGTGTCACCTTCGTGAACAACACCTCCTGGAAGAACGGCTCCGGTGGGTTCGCCGCCAGGTGCTTCGGGACCACGGTCCTGCGTAACAACCTGAGCTTCGACGAATCGAACACCATCACCGCCGACGCCAGCGGTTGCTCGGACGGCTCCATGCCCGACCATCGCTTCAACAGCTGGAACCTGAACATCGGTGACCCCGAGTTCGTCTCCACCAACCCCGAGTCGAGCGGCTTCCTCAGCCTCGCGAACGGCAGCCCGGCTGTGGATGAAGGGGTCGACGTAGGCCTCGCCTTCGAGGGTTCGGCTCCCGACCTGGGTGCGCTCGAGGTAGGACAGCGGATCGCGGCCATGCTCACCTCCGCGTTCGCCGAGGTCCAGCAGTCCGGCGGGTTCAGCCTGGCAGGCGGCGTCCGCTAGCCGAACCGGAAAACGCAGCAGCGGTGCGTGCGGCCGACATCCGTCGGCTGCACGCACTTTTCTCGTTGTGGACACCCCGCTCGACTCCGTGACTGGCGTACGCGAAGCACGGGGTCGCCTACCTAGAATGGTGCCGGAGTGACAATGTCCGGCCGCACTACAACTCATCCGGCCTCTTCACGGCCCGGTTCCCGGCGGCGGCGCCGCGACGGACCGGTACCGGTCGTACGGCTGCCCCTGCGGCGCGCCGGCTAGGGACCGGAGCGATGAGCGAAGCAGAGCGCCGCTCGAGAGGCGTACCCGGCGCAGTGGAGCATCCTCTCGTCAGCATCGTCCTCCCAACTTTCGGACGACCCGATCTGCTGGGCAGGGCCATCGAGAGCGTGCTCCGACAGACCTTGGGGAGCTGGGAGCTTCTAGTCGTCGACGACAACGACGGCGGCACTCGCGAGGCGGCAGAGACCCGCCTCGTCGTAGAGGCGTACCGTGACGAGGAGCGGCTTCGCTACATTCCGCTCGGTGCGAACCGCGGCGGAAGTCGCGCCCGCAACGTGGGCATAGTGGCCGCCCAGGGGGAGCTGATCGCCTTCATCGACGACGACGACGAGTGGCTTCCCGAGAAGCTGGCCCGTCAGTGCAGCGAGCTAACGCGGCTCCCGCCGGAGTACGGCGCCATCTACTGCGGTTACTTCGTCGAGTCGAACGCCACCGTCACTCCCTCCGTCGTCGCAGGCAAACTACCCCGAGATCCTTTCCCCGCGATCCTGGTCGACAACTTCGTCGGCACCACCTCGACGCTCCTCTGCAGGAGGTCGATATTCCGCGAGATCGGGATGTTCGACGAGCGGATGCCTGCGGCTCAGGACCGCGAGCTGCTGATCCGGCTGTGCCGCCGCTACCGCATCGCCGCCATCGAGGGGCCGCTGGTGCGGTTCCACTGGCACGAAGGCTCGAGGGTGACGAAACGGCGGGAGAGCAAGCTCGAAGCCCAGGTCGAGATCAACTCCCGTTACGCCGACGAGCTGCAGCGGCACCGCTCGATCCGCTCGAGGTTCCTGCTCGACATGGGCAAGCTGCAGCTGGCCTGCGGGAGGGCGGAGGAGGCGGCGGTCACCTTCCTCAGGTCCTGGCTCTGCCAGCCGTTACGGTTCGCCGCCCTCGCCTACGCCGTTCTCGCATCGGTCGACGGCTCCTTCTACGAATGGGTCAGGCGCTCGACCTGGAGGCTCAGACACGGAGTCGGCCGGGCCTGGAGGGCACGTTGACCGAGGCCGCCGTCACCCGCCCGGCGTTGTTCGTGGACCGCAGAGCTGCCTTCGCGGCTCTGCTCCTCTTCGTCTTCTCGATACCGTGGGAACGCTCGCTGCCCGTCCCGGTCTTCGGGGCGATCGGCTCCCTCTTCGGCATCGTGGCGATGGCGATGACCGCCGCCGCCGTCTTCCAGGAGGGGAGGCTGAGGCTGCGGGCGCCGTCGCTCCTGGTGGTCGTCGGCGTCATCTTCTTCCTCTGGTCGCTCGCCAGCGCGTTCTGGAGCGAGTACCCGATCGTCGCGCTGTCGCGGTCGGCCTCCTACGCCCAGCTGATAGCGATGATGGCGATGATCTGGGAACTCACCCGCAGCCGGCGCCAGCACCTGCAGCTGATGCAGGCCTACGTGTTGGGCGGGTTCGTGTCGGCAGCGGCCATCCTCCTGGAGTTCGCCACCTCCTCGACCGCCCGCTCGTTCCGCGCCTCGGGCCTCGACGCCAATCCCAACTGGGCAGCGATCGCCCTCGGCCTGGCCATACCGATGGCCTGGTACCTGTTCATCCACAACTCCGAACTACCGCGCAAGTTCGCCTGGCTCAATGCGGCACTGGTGCCGCTGGCGATCTTCTGCATCGCCCTCACCGCTTCGCGCGGCGGGTTCCTCGTTGCGCTCGCCGGCGCCCTGGCCGTGCCCCTCTCGCTCATCAGGATGAGGGCGCTGCTGCGCTTCGCGATACTCCTCTTCCTGGCGCTCTCCCTCACCGGGCTCTACCTGTGGCTGCCGGAGGGGAACGTGGCCAGGCTGCAATCCACCAGCGAGGAGTTGTCGCAAGGCGACCTCTCGCGCCGGCGCCTGATCTGGGCCGCAGGTTGGGAGGTCTTCTGGGAGAACCCCTGGGCGGGGGTGGGGAGCGGCGGCTACCGGTTCGCGGTAGCCAGCAACTACGGCAACTCGGCCGCTTCCCACAACGCCTTCCTCTCGATCCTCGTCGACCTCGGGATCGTGGGACTGCTGCTCTTCACCGGCATGCTGGTGGTGGCGATGATCCCGCCACTCTTCTGGACTCCCCCCACCGAATCGACACTCTACGGGGCGTTGGGCCTCGCTCTGCTGGTGGGCCTGATGCCGGCCAACTTCGAGGTACACAAGGCCACCTGGTTCCTCCTGGCGCTGCTCACCACCCGGCAGGGGATCTCGCTCGCGAAGGCGAACCTGAATACGCCCAGGCTGAGGGCCCATGGCTGATTCGCCTGTCGGCGGCATCGCCATCTTCCTGGGCGAACTGAGCGGTGGTGGCGCCGAGAAGGTGATGGTCACCCTGGCCAACGGGATCGCCCGGCGGGGCCACCGGGTCGACCTGGTGCTGGCCGTGCGGCGCGGCCCCTTCCTCGCCGATGTAGCTCCCGGCGTCGACTGCGTAGACCTCGAGGCGGGCGGCACTCTGCGCGCCCTGCCCCGACTAGTCACTTACCTGAGGCGGCGCCGGCCCGAAGCCGTTCTAACCACCTTGCACCACACCTCACTCATCGCCCTCTGGGCGAAGTGGCTGGCAGGCTCGCAGGCCCGACTCTACATGCGGGAGGCCAACACGCCCAGCGCCGAGCAACCCGCTACCCCCCGCGGCCGGCTGCTGTCGCGAGCCGCGCGCTACGCCTACCCGGCGGCCGACGGGGTCATCGCTGTCTCCGAAGGTGTGGCCGAGGACCTCCGGCGGCTGGTTCCGCGCTGCGCTACTCGTCTCAACACCATCTACAACCCTGTCGTGGGACCCGAACTGTTCAGCAAGAGCCGCTGCCGGGCAGAGCACCGCTGGTTCGAGGAAGCCGGCATGAGGGTCATCCTGGCCGCGGGCCGTCTCACCGTTCAGAAGGATTTCGCCACGCTGATCCGCGCTTTCGCCACCCTTCAGGATCCCGACCTGAGGCTCCTGATCCTGGGCGAGGGAGAGGAGCGGGAACGGCTGCAGGAGCTCGTGGCGGCCTTGCGGCTCACGGAGCGGGTGGAGTTGCCAGGCTTCGTCTCCAACCCCTACGCCTACATGGCCCGTGCCTCCCTCTTCGTCCTGTCGTCACGGTGGGAGGGGATGCCCGGGGTGCTCATCCAGGCGATGGCGTGCGGCTGTCCGGTGGTGAGCACCGACTGTCCCAGCGGGCCCTCCGAGGTGCTGAACCGGGAGGAACTGGTGCCGGTAGGGGATCATGCAGCGCTCGCCCGGGCGATGGAACGCAGGCTTGCCGCCCCGGCTCAGAGGGCCAGTGTGGCGGAACGGGTCGCGCGCTTCTCGGAGGAGGAGAGCATCGACGCCTACCTGGCTCTGCTCCTCGGCAAGCGGACCGACAGCGCCCTGCTTCCCGCCCCGGCGCCCGAGCTGTGACTGCTGACCGGAACCGGATGTGTGCAGCCAGCACAATCGGATTGAGGGCGGACATCCAATCGGACCAGGACGGGTGATGCCCTATACCGTTCCTCTTCCTCACGTCACTCTCCTGGCCTTCCACAGGGGGCTCGATGCGATCTGCTTTGACTACAACCAGGAGGCCGGCCAGGAGTAGGCCGACCGTCGTGCTCTGGGGTCCGTTCCCCCACGAAGGCGGCGTCTTCGGTGGCGGTATCGGAGGCTACGCCCGCTGCAACTCGCAGATGCTGCGTTCACGGCTTTCGCGGGCGGTCACCTTGAGGCGGCTGCCGATGACGGTGCCCCGCTTCCACGGCCGCATCCTCGCGGCGCTCCACCTGGTTCCCAGGTTGCTGGCCGACTGCCTCGCGCTGCTGGTCACCCTACTGAGGGACAGGCCCGACGTCCTCCACATCACCGCGCTCTACTGGCGCAGCATCTACCGGGAGGCGTACGCGGTGGCGCTGTGCAGGCTGCTCGGGGTGCAGGTGATCTACGATCTGCGCGCCGGCACCTTCATCGACTACGCCGAGTCGCGAGGTCCGTTCGGCACCGCTCTGCTGCGGCTCATCATGTCGCTGTCCACCGAGGTGACGGTCGAGGGGAAGAA
The DNA here is from genome assembly GCA_036381595.1 of Trueperaceae bacterium. Taxonomy (NCBI): domain Bacteria; kingdom Thermotogati; phylum Deinococcota; class Deinococci; order Trueperales; family Trueperaceae; species Trueperaceae bacterium. The sequence goes on from DASVCN010000023.1 coordinate 83,169, forward strand.
GTACGTCGAGTACGTCGAGCGGAAGTTCGGTAGAACCCCGACCTGGATACCCAACTTCGTCCTGGACGCCGACCTTTCGAGCTTCCCGCCCGCCGAACTTCGGCAGCCCGGCCCCGACGAACCGTTCAGGATCGCCTTCACCGGCTATCTGATCCCCGACAAGGGGGTCGACGTCCTCCTGCGCGCCGCGCATCACCTGAGTCGCCGCTTCCCCGTCGAGCTGACGCTGATCGGCGAGCAGTCTGACCGGATAGGGGAGGAACTCGAACGGTTCAGAACTCTCCAGTCCAACTCGTTCAGGCTCGTTACCCCTGGCCGTCTCGAGCTTCCCGAGGTGCTGAGCACCCTACGTGAGCAGCATGTGTTCGTCTTCCTCTCGCGGTTCCACGGCGAAGGGCACTCCAACGCGGTCAGCGAGGCGATGGCGATGGGCCTGCCGGTCGTCGCGAGCCGCCACGGTTTCCTGGCCGACGTTGTGACCGACGAGTGCGGAGTGGTGCTGAGCGATCCACGCGATGCGGTGGCCGTCACGGAGGTGCTGTGGGAGTTGCGCTCCGATTGGGACAGGCTACGGAGGCTGGGGCGCAGCGCCCGCGAGCGGATCCGGACCGAGTTCGGCGAGGGACCGGTCCTGGGCAAGACCGAGGCGCTCTATCAACGGTGCGCCAGGAGGGCAGCATGAGTCGACGTGCACTGATCACCGGTATCACGGGCCAGGACGGTTCCTATCTCACGGAACTGCTCCTCGCCGAAGGCTACGAGGTCCACGGCATTATCCGCCGCAGCAGCAGTTTCAATACCGACAGGATCGATCACCTCTACGTCGATCCGCACCGGTCGGGAGCGAGGATGCTGCTTCACTACGGCGACCTCTCGGACGGGCCGGGCCTGCGCCGGATCCTGGAGGAGGTGCAACCTCACGAGGTGTACAACCTGGGCGCCCAGTCGCACGTGGGCGTTAGCTTCAACCAGCCCGAGTACACCTGCGACATCGATGGCCTGGGTACACTCCGCCTGCTGGAGGCCGTCCGCGACTACGCGTTGAGGACCGGCTCCGAGGTCCGCTTCTACCAGGCCGGGACCAGCGAGATGTTCGGCGCCACGCCCCCGCCGCAGAGCGAAACGACGCCGTTCTACCCCCGTTCGCCCTACGCGGCGGCCAAGGTGATGTCGTACCACCTGGTGCGTAATTATCGTGAGGCGTATGGCCTCTTCGCCTGCAACGGCATCCTCTTCAACCACGAGTCCGAGCGGCGCGGCGAGACGTTCGTGACCAGGAAGATCACCAGGGCCGCGACCAGGATCAAGCTGGGTCTTCAGGACAAGCTCTACCTGGGGAACCTCGACGCGAGGCGCGACTGGGGGCACGCCTCCGACTACGTGGCGGCCATGCATCTGATGCTGCAGGCCGAGGAGCCGGACGACTACGTGGTGGCCACCGGATCGTCGCACAGCGTGCGCGAGTTCGTCGAACTGGTGTTCGACTCGCTCGATCTCGACTGGCAGGAGTACGTCGCCATAGACCCCCGTTACTACCGGCCCACCGAGGTCGACGCCCTCTGCGGCGACGCCTCCAAGGCGCGCGAGAAGCTGGGCTGGTGTCCTACCGTTTCCATCGAAGAGCTCGTCCGCAGGATGGTCAAGCACGATCTCGAGCTGGCGAAGCAGGAGCGGACCCTGCACGATGCCGGCCACGAGGTTCCTCTGCGAGGGGTGGCTAGTGTCTGAACTAGTTCCCGGACCCCGCATCTACGTCGCCGGTCACCGTGGCCTGGTGGGCAGCGCGATCGTGCGGAAGCTCCGGGAGAAGGGCCACACACGGCTCATCACCAGGAGTTCCGCCGAGTTGGACCTGCGGGACCGCCGTGCCGTGGACTCGTTCTTCGAACGGGAACGGCCCGAACTGGTGTTCCTCGCGGCCGCCAGGGTCGGCGGCATCGTAGCCAACCAGCGCAACCCCGCCGACTTCATCTACGACAACCTCGCCATCGCGACCAACGTCATCGACGCCTCGTTCCGTTACGGCGTGAGGAAGCTGTTGAACCTGGGTTCCTCGTGCATCTACCCGAAGCACGCCTCGCAGCCGATCGACGAAGACCAGCTGCTGAGCGGCGCGCTCGAGGCCACCAATCGCGCCTACGCCATCGCCAAAATCGCCGCGATCGAGATGTGCGACTCCTACCGTCGCCAGCACGGCTGCGACTTCGTGAGCGCTATGCCCACGAACCTGTACGGTCCCAACGACAACTTCGATCTGGAGACCTCCCACGTCCTGCCGGCACTCCTGCGCAAGATGCACGAGGCCAGGGAGCGGGGCTCCAGCTCGGTCGAGGTGTGGGGCAGCGGCGAACCACGCCGCGAGTTCCTGCACGTGGACGACCTCGCGGACGCCTGCCTCTTCCTCATGGCGAACGTCTCACGGGAGGGCCCGATCAACGTAGGTGTGGGCAAGGACATCAGCATCCGCGAACTCGCCGAGCTGATCCGCGAGATCGTCGGATTCGACGGCGAACTGGTCTTCGACCGCAGCAAACCCGACGGGACGCCTCGCAAGCTGCTCGACGTGTCGCTGCTCTCGTCACTCGGCTGGCGCGCGCAGATCGGGCTGCGGGAAGGCATCCGGGGCACCTACGACTGGTTCCTGGAGCACCGGCTCGATGCGGTTGCCTGACCGGTTCGCCAGGCGGATGGGAACCGCCGTCGAAGGCAGCGACTCGCGCTCCGGGGTGGGCCGCGGAACCGGTGGATCGGGGCCCGGCGCTGCAGTCCGTGGCCGGCGGACCGGCAAGGACCGCGGGCCTATGCGTCTGACGATCGTCACCGAGAACTTCTACCCGACCGAGTCGAGCGGCGGCCGGCTGCTCACCGACCTGGCGGTCGACCTGGCCGCGAGGGGCGTGGAGGTGACGGCTGTCGCCTCCAGAGCGAGCTACCGTGGCCGGCGAAGCGTCGCTTGCCGCGACAGCTACCGGGGCGTGGAGATCCGCAGAGTGCCTGCGGGAAGCCTGCCCAGGGAGAATCCGGCGGGCAGGTTGTTCAACGAGCTCGTCCTCACCCTCGGGATGTTCGTCACCCTCCTGGTTGGGCGGCGGGCAGACAGGATCCTGGTCACCTCGAGTCCTCCCTTCCTCGCCCCGGCGGTAGCGCTGGCAGCAGCCATCCGGCGGGTAGAGGTGATCTTCGTCGTCATGGACGTATTCCCCGAGATGGCCGCGGCCACCGGGCTCCTCCAACGCGGGTCGCTCCCCTATCGGTGCTGGGACGCGCTCAGCCGCTTCGCCTGCCGCCGAGCCACTCGTACCGTGGTGTTGGGCCGCTGCATGAAGGAGGTCGTTCGCTCCAAGCTGGCTCCCGGGCGACCGGAACCGGTGGTGCTGCCCAACTGGGCGGACGGCCGGGAGATACGCCCGCTCGGCGACGACGAACCCAACCGGTTCCTCGCGAAGTACCCACACCTGAAGGGCAAGTTCATCGTCCAGTACAGCGGCAACCTGGGTCGTTTCCACGACTTCGAGACGGTGCTGCAGGCGGCCGACCGATTGCGGGAACGAGAGGACATCAGGTTCGTGCTCATCGGCCAGGGGGCGAAGGGGGCGTGGCTGGAGGCAGAGATCTCCCGGCGGGGACTGGCCAACGTGGAGCTGCTCCCGTTCCAGCCCCAAGTCGAGCTGGTCCACTCGCTCGCCGCCCAGAGCGTCTCCCTCGTCACGCTCGAACGGGGCGCCGAGGGCCTCTGCGTGCCCAGCAAGTTCTATCCGATTCTCGCTGCCGGCAAGCCCGTGATCGCGGTAATGGACGGGAAGGCCGAGGTGGCCCGTGTCGTCGCGGAGGAGGGGATCGGCGAGGTCGTGGCGCAGGGTGACGGGACGGCTCTGGCCGCGGTCATCGACCGCCTGAGCCGCACGCCCGATCTGGTCCGCGGCATGGGCCTCCGCGCGCGCGAGTTGCAGCAGCGAACGTTCGACCGGACGGCGGCCGTCGAGCGGTACCACGAGCTCCTGCTCTCACTCGATGCGCCCGGGCGGGGGCAACCGGCTGACGCTCGGGGGCCCCACCGCCATCGAACCGAGGCCGACCCGGTAGTGGTCTCCGAGGCGAACCTGGACGACCAACCCCGGCTGGTCGAGATGCACCTCCGCTACCTTGGACCGCGCCTGAACCTGGCCAGTCTCCTGGGCCCCCCCTTCGTGCGAGCGGTCTATCACTGGTTCCTCACCGCCCCACACGCCTACGTCCTCAAGGCCACCGTGGGCGATGAGATCGTCGGGTTCACCACCCTCTCCGACGTCCCCTATACCCGGCCGATGCTGTCGGCGTGCCGAGGAGCGGCGCTGAGCTGTCTCCTCCGGCGTCCCTGGTTGCTGCTCAACCCTCGGTTGATCGAGCGCCTCTGCCACCGGCCACGAGGGATCGGTGCCTGCCACCTCGGCGGCATCGCCCAGGTGGGGTTCACGGCGGTGGTGCCCGGTTACCGCGGCAGGGGCGTGGGCTCTAGGCTCAAGGAGGCCTCGATCAGGGCATGCCGCAAGCGGGGCTGCAGGGGACTGCTCACCGGCATAGGCAGCGAGAACACCGCCAGCATCGCGCTCAACGAGCGCTTCGGGTTCCGCGCGGTGGAGGGAGCGGAAGGCAGGGGCTACCGCTACTACCTGTTACGGTTCCCGGGGCCTGAGGTGCCGGCCCAAGCGGGCGCAGGAGAGGAACGAGCGAGGCTAAGCCCCGCCCCCACGCCGGCGAAGAGGACTCACCTGCAAGGGATGGGACGATGACGGCCAGGAGGAGATTCCCGGGGCCCGGTCCGCAGATGTTGAGCGGACTCGGACTCAGGCTGCTGATCGCGACCCTCATTCCGGCCCTCTTGCTCGCCGCCTGCGCGCCAGCTACCAGGCCCCGGGACAACGTCGCGATCGAGCCGCGGCCGGCGTTCCGGCCGGTTACTGAAGCCGAAGCCGCCCGCGCTCTCGAGTTTGCCGAGCTCGAGTTCATGCTGGCCAAGGGAGGGGAGCGGGAAGCCGCCCTCTCGCCGCTGTCCGGCCTGATCTCGCCCGCCTACCGGCACGTCATCCCCGGAGCGGAGTTCCGCGCGTCGACCTCGGCTGTGAGCGCCGACGCCAGCTTCGGTCAGCTGTACCGCTGGAACCTGCGTCCCCTGCGGTTCGAGGAGTTGCGGCCCGGAGACCTCGTCTTCTACACCGACGGCTCGGGGATCGTGAGCGGCGCCGGCCTTTTCGCCGGCTGGAAGCAGCCGGGCAGGGAGTTCCGGGTGCTGGTAGCGCCCCGGGGCGAAGGCGAAGCGACCTACCTGGTGTGGGATCTGCGCGAGGGGGCAGAGGGCCAGCGGTTGGTCGCGGTGGGTCGCCTCATGGTCGGCGAGAATCCAGCAAGCCTCTGAGCCGCCGCATGAAATGGGGCGGCTCAGACGCCGCCCCGCCGTCGTACCCGTTGTCGCTCAGGAAACGGCTTCGGCCACCGCCCCGAACTTCCGGCGCTGCTCTTCGCGCAGACGGTCCACCAGTCTCCCGGCCGGCAGTTCCACATCGGCGTAGGTCAGGACCGAGTCCTTCGCAACGTCCCTCGTGACGCGGCAGCCCTCGGCGATCCCTATCGGCAGCAAGCCGGCACGCTCGGTGGCCTCGGCGCGCTCGGCCTGCCCGTAGGTCATGTAACCGCCCAGTCCGTCTATCGTCTCGCCGGACTTCAGGTCGCGCTTGGCGGTGGCCACTACCTCCACCAACGGCCCGCCCAACGGTTGCAGAACCGCGTCACCCGCCAGGACGGCCCGCGCGGCAGAGAGCGGCACCTCGAAGTGGCAGAGGTGGTAGGGGACGTAGAACGAGTAGAGCGGGCCCTCGCCCAGCTTGTAGAGGTTCAGGTAGTGCCGCTGCTTCGGGTCGTCGTGGGTGGCGTAGACGAACACTCCCGGTCCCGGCCTGGCGCCCACCACGTAGTCGACGATCCCACCGAGTTCCCGTAGCTCGTCCACGTCGTAGAGCTTCGTGGCCTCGTCGACGTGCCCGTCGAAGTCGTAGCCGTACATGCCGCGGCGGGCGACCGTCATTCCGGTGCCGTTGGCGACGATGGCCTGCTCGAACGAGATCTTGGTCCCGTCTGCGAACGAGGTGACCATGTGCGGCTTCTGGCCCCACTTCTCGGCGAACGCCTTCTGAGTGGTGGGCGTGCGGTACGGGTCCTGCAACCCCTTGATGTTGCCGCAGAGCAGCGGGGTCAACCCTATCGAGCGGACGAACCGGTAGAGGTTCGCCTGGACCCCCGGCTGGTCGCCGTCGCAGGCCGTGAGGATCACGCCCTTCGAGTCGGCGTACGTCCTGAGGATCGGCCCTACCGTGCCGTCGAGCTCGGCGTTCATCAGGACCACGTGCTTGCCGTTCTCGATGGCGTCCAGCACCACGTGGGCTCCGAACTCCACGGCGCCCGTCACCTCGATGAGGACGTCTATGCCGGCGGCGCGACAGAGCAGGAACGGATCGTCGGTGACGGCTGGCCTGCGCTGCCTGATCGCTTCCTCCAGCTCTGCGACCGAGGTCGGCCGGGAGAACTCCGCGACCCCCGCCTCGCGATAGGCGCGTTCGGCGCCCTCGGGGTTGCGGTTGAAGATCGCCACCAGATCCATGCCGGGGACGCTGTTTACGATCTGATTGGCGACCCCTCGGCCCATGAACCCGGCGCCGATCATGCCGACCCTCACCGGGCGGTCCTCCCGGGCTCGCTGCTCGAGTAGCCGGTCGACGATGATCACGAGGTCACCGCTTCGCTCTCGAACGCCGGCCAGGAGGCGTCCTTGTCGGAGATGACGGTTACCTCCATGGGCCACTCGATGTCGAAGGCAGGGTCGTCGTAGCGCAGTCCACGCTCCTGCCCCGGGGTATAGAACTCGCTGACCTGGTAGCTCACCTCGGCGCCATCGGTCAGCGCCTGATAGCCGTGCGCGAAGAGCGGGGGAACGTAGAGCGCGCGCCGGTTCTCGTCGTCGAGTCTTACCCCGAAGTGCCGCAGGTAGGTCGGCGACTCCGGCCTGAGGTCGATGATCACGTCGTAGATCGCGCCCTTGACGCAGCGGACGAGTTTCGCCTCGGCGGCCGGCGGGAGCTGATAGTGCATCCCCCGCAAGGTCCCGGCCCGATGGTTGAAGGAGAGGTTGCACTGGGCCGTGAACTTCTCGAGGCCGTGCTCCTCGAACTCGTTCATGCAGAAGGTCCGGGCGAAGAATCCGCGGTCGTCCTGCTTCAGGTCGAGGTCGATGAGCCAGGCGTCCTGGAGTGGGGTCCGGGTGAAGATCACGCCGCCACCTCCAGCCGTTCCGGCTCGGTCCAGTAGAAGTTCTCGTCTATCTGCCCGGTGCGGATGAGGTGCTGGAGCGCCTTGAGGCGGGTGAAGCCACGCCACTCGAAGGTTTCGGCGCTCATCGCGATCCTCTCGAACACGGCGCGGAGCTGCCTCGCGCCGCGCTCGGCGTCCCATTCGCAGGCGAAGCCGGGCAGCTGCGAATTGATCTTCTCGAAGTTCACTCGATAGGAGCGGTTGTCGCCGCCGTTGTCGCCGAAGCTGAGCTCGCAGCCGGGGAAGACGCGGGCGACGATCTCGGCTATCTCCCGGACCCGGTAGTTGTGGCGGCTGTCGCCGACGTTGAAGATTTCGCCGTGCACGGTCTCGCGCGGCGCCTCGAGCGCGCAGCGGATCGCCTTGGCGATGTCGAGCGCGTGCACCAGCGGCCTCCAGGGGGATCCGTCGGAGGACATCTTGATCTCCCGGGTAGTCCATGCCCAGCCTGCCAGGTTGTTCAGGACGATGTCGAAGCGCATCCGCGGTGAGGCGCCGTAGGCGGTGGCGTTGCGCAGGAATGTGGGTGAGAAGTCGTCGCCCGCCATGGGCATCACGTCACGCTCGACCAGCGTCTTGCAGATGCCGTAGGCCGTCTGCGGGTTGACGTCCGAGAGCTCGTCGACCTCGCCGCCTTCGGCCACGCCGTAGACGCTGCACGAGGACATGTAGACGAATCTCTCGACCCCCGCCCGCTTCGCCAGCTGGGCGATGTGGATCGAGCCCTTGTGGTTGATCTCGTAGGTGATGTCGGGAGCGAGCGCCCCGGCCGGATCGTTCGAGAGTTCCGCCATGTGCACGACGGCGTCGACTCCCTCGAAGTCCGACAGCTCGAGCCGCCGGAGGTCCTTGACCAGTGTCAGCGGCGTGCGGTCGACGCCGTTGAACAACCAGCCCTCCTTGTAGAAGCCGGTGTCGACGCCGATGACGTCGTGCCCCCTGTCCATCAGGATCGGCGCCAGCAGTGAACCAAGATAGCCTTCGGTACCGGTGATCAGGATCTTCATCGCGCTTTAGTTCGCCCCCCTCGGCTTGGTGGATGGAGATGCGGATGCTCGGGGATCTTCTGCCTGCCACGGAACTGCCCGAGGCGGTTGGTTCCCCCTTGCGATCGCTGATCCCAACAGTAGCGCCGGCGGCACTTCCCCCTTGTGACAGGAGCACGACCACGCTCGCCCGGGGTGAGGCCGTCGCGGAATAGTCTGTTCGCCTCCACCGGATGGTGCTCGAGGTGATCGGGACGCGATCGATCTTGAGCCCGCAGCCGCTGTGACCCCTGAGTCTTGTCCCCGGATCGGCGTGCCTACTCTGGGCTCACCATGGCCTCGTCCACACAGTCGCTATCACTGAGATCTGCCGTCCTGGGTCTACTCGACAGAGGAAGGCTCGAGGAGAAGATCTTCTTCGTCCACATACCCAAGTGCGGCGGGGTGTCGATAAGCAACGCCATCGCCCGTCAGTACGGGCTGGGAGCGAGGTTGGGCAGGAACGCTTTCAACGTCGATCCTGCGGCGAGCAGCCGGGCGGCGAGAGAGTTCGGGAGCGACACTCAGGAGTTCCGGCGCTACATCACGCGCTACGCGGCCTCACTCCAGGAGGTCCGCTACCTCTCGGGCCACGTCCAGTTCGGGGTGGACGCCCTGCCCGAGGAGTGGCACCTCGTCACCGTGCTGCGCGATCCCGTCGAGAAGTGGTTCTCCCAATACTTCTACAACCGCTACAAGGCGTCGCAGCACTCTAGGGTCGAGCAGGACCTGGAGGAGTTCGTCACTACGCCCGCGGCGAGGGAGTACGGCGAGGACTACCTGCGCTACCTCGGCTCGTGGAGGTGCCGGGAGGCACTGAGCGTCGAGCATGCCGCTGCCAATCTGAAGCGCTTCAGCGTCGTTGGCGTACTGGAGGAGCTGGATTCGTTCGCGGCGGCCTTCCGCCGCCGCTTCGGCGTCTCCCTGCGGATCCCCCGGAGAAACAGCAACCCGGTTCCTCGAAGGGTGCGCGAGGAGATGGTGGCTGAAGGAGTGCGCCGGAAGGTCGAGGAGTTATGCCGGCCGAACCGGGCCGTGTACGAGGAGGCGCGGCGCCTCGTTCGCCTGTGACCCTTGCAGGCCGGGACCGGTTCGACCCGCGGATAATCGAGACAGTAACCACAATGCTTCCGGCGGGGAGTCGAACGGGAGCCCAGTGGCGCATTCACGAATGTGAGGGTGAGCAATGCGTGCCGAATTCCTTCCCTACTCGCCCCCTACGATCCACCGCGAGGAGATCGACGAAGTGGTCGATACCCTCCGCTCCAACTGGATAACTACCGGACCCAAGACGAGGGCGTTCGAGGTTCAGTTCGGCGAGTACGTGCAGGCTCCGGGAGCTGCCTCGCTGATGCTCAACTCGTGCACCGCGGGCCTCCATCTGGCGCTGGTGACCCTTGGCATCGGGCCAGGCGACGAGGTCATCGTTCCGACCCTTACCTTCGCCGCCACTGCCAACGTGGTCGAGCACGTAGGCGCCACCCCGGTACTGGTCGACGTCCTCCCCGACACACTCTGCATCGACCCGATGGCGGCCAGGCAGGCGGTGACTCCCCGAACCCGTGCGATCATGCCGGTCCACTACGCCGGCCATCCGGCCGAGATGGACGAGATCGCCGCCATCGCCCACGAGTTCGGGCTGGCAATCGTCGAGGACGCCGCCCATGCGCTGCCAGCGAGCTACAAGGGGAAGACCATCGGCAGCGGGCACAACTTCGCCGCCTTCAGCTTCTACGCCACGAAGAACATGACGACCGGGGAGGGCGGAGCGCTCACCGGTCCCCCCGAACTGCTCGAGCGAGCCCGGGTGGCTGCGCTCCACGGAATGTCTGCCGACGGCTGGCGACGCTACGAGAAGAACGGCTCCTGGTGCTACGACATCGTCGCTCCGGGTTTCAAGTACAACATGACCGACATCCAGGCGGCGCTCGGCATCCACCAACTCCGTCGTCTCGCGAGCTTCCACGAACGACGCCGGCAGATCTCGAACCGCTACTGCCGCTCGTTCTCGGCAGATCCCGCCCTCGAGGTACCGATCGAACTGGGGCACGTGCGCAGCGCCTGGCACCTCTACGTCCTCAGGCTCAGGCCCGAGCGGCTGACGATCGATCGCGACAGCTTCATCCGGATCCTGGGCGAACTGAACATCGGCACCAGCGTCCACTTCATCCCGCTCCACACCATGAGCTTCTACCGGGAGAAGTACGGCTACTGCGCGGAACAGTTCCCGGTAGCCACGGCTGCCTTCGAGCGGATGCTGTCGATACCGCTCCATCCCGGGCTTGGCGAACGGGACGTCGACGACGTCGTCAACGCCGTGCTGGAGACCGTCGAGCGGCACCGGAGCTGATGTCCAAGCGCATCCTCGATCTGGCCATCGCGCTTCCGGCGCTGCTCCTGCTGGCCCCGCTCCTGCTGCTTGTCGCGCTGCTCGTGCGGCTCGACTCGCCCGGGCCGGCGCTCTTCCGTCAGGAGCGCGTTGGCAAGGGCGGCCGCACCTTCTCGATCCTGAAGTTCCGGACGATGCGGCACGAAACCGACGGCCGCTCGACGAGGCAGATCACGCCGGCCAGCGACCCGCGGATAACTCGGCTCGGGGCTCTCCTGCGCAAGTGGAAGCTCGACGAGTTGCCGCAGCTGATCAACGTGTTGCGCGGCGAGATGTCGCTCGTAGGCCCACGCCCCGAGGTGCCCCGCTACGTCGCGCTCTACGACGAGGAGCAGCGGAGGGTCCTCGAGGTGCGACCGGGGCTGACCGACCCGGCTTCGCTCGAGTTCCGCGACGAGAACGAACTGCTCGCCGCCAGCAACGACCCCGAAGCTCTCTACCTGGAGCGGCTGATGCCTCGCAAGCTCGAGCTCAACCGGCGCTACATCGAAGAGCGGTCGCTCCTGCTCGACCTGAGGATAATCGCGGCGACCGCCGCCAAGGTCCTCTTCCCGCGCAGCGACGTCACGCTGCTCCTCGGCCCCCGAGACTCGACCGGGCGTTCGCGGGAGAGCCTCGGACCGAACTGAGGCGACGAGCCCAGAAGCCGGCCGTGCAGCCGAGCCGCTGCTGATCCAGGCCTTCGCTGCCGCTGCGAGCATTCGATTTTTCACAACTGGGGCCTCTCTCACGAACGCCGGCCCCCGATCGAGTGGCCGATTCTCGTCCAGGTGCCGGCAAATCGCTGTTTGTTGGCTTTCTCACGCCAGAAATCCCTAATCGTTCTAAAGATCGCCAGTTCTAGATTCCTATGCATCGGAGGGGAACTGAAGGCCCCTTCCGTCGGAGGGGAACGAAACGATCCCTTCGGAGGCTATGAAGTCCGGCTCTCATTTGGGCGCCTGAGTCGGACCGAGCCAGTGGCGCAACCGGCCGAGGGAGTCGCTTCCACCCCGTCTCCTTGATCTCTCCCTCGAAATCGAACCGAGTTCTGCCCCGGGCATCGCTATGCCCTGGAGCGGAGAGATGAAGGAGCCCCCGAGTGTCGACGTCTGTTTGGCAAGACCCGGCGAACCAACGAGAGTCCGTCTCGAAGAAGAATCACCTGCGGCGCCTGAGCGCCACGCTGCTGGCTGGAGTCGTAGCCCTGCTGCTGGCCGCCTGCGGCAGCACGCCGATGGGCATCCAGCCCACCGAGGCCGGCAACTTCGTACTGCGTTACACCCCGGCCGACGCGCGAGTGGTCGTCACCGAAGAAGGCTTCGAGTCGTCCAGCATCAGCACTCTGAGCGTGACCGCCCAAGCGAACGAGGGAGTCAAGCGGTACCAGCTGGCCCCGGGCAGCTACCGCGTGACGGTCAGCAGGTCCGGCTACCTGACCTTCGAGGACCAGTTCGAGATCGCCGAGGGGGAAGCCGAAGGCCAGGGCGCCGAGCTCAACCTGCAGGTCGAGCTTGAGGTGGACCCCAACCCACCCAGCGACCCCGGTTCCGTGATCGCTCCCTCCAGCCTCTCGCTGCGTGGTGACCCCAACTTCTCGCCCAGCTCGCTCACCCCCGAACAGCGCCTCTGGTACGAGCGCCTCCGTGCGGCGATGAACAACCCCGACCAGACCATGGATCCGGTCGAGATGGCGGAGTCGGACGACGCCTACAACTACGGCCGTGGCCTCTTCACCCACAACCTCTCGCTCCTCCTGGGCCTCCGGGCGACCGGCGACCTGCGTTTCCTCGACGAAGTCGACCGGCTCATGCAGGAAGTGCGCGACAACCTCTACGACGGCTGGTGCGGCGGTGTGGACGACAGCATCTCCAAGGGCCGTTACGGCACGATGCGAGGCGAAGACGGCTTCCTGAACTTCCGCCGTCGCCACGACGAGGGCTCCGAGATCTACTGCCGTGACGTCGCCGACCTCGAAGAGGGCATGGTTCACAGCCACATCGCACTGGTGATGTACGCCTACCACATGAACCGCGACCTGGAGAGCCCCAGCGGCGTCGACTACGCCGAGCGCGCGGACTTCTGGCTCGACTACCTCCTCGACCACTTCGAGGCGAAGTGGCGCAAGCGCAGCGGCACCGAGTTCCCGGGCATGGACTTCATCGACGTCAAGTTCTGCCACACCTACAACGCCTTCCAGATGTACTACTACTTCGTCGGCAGAGTGCTGCAGGATCAGGGCGACTCCAGGGCCTCCGCCTACCTCGCCTACGGTCGTGAGATGACCGACCGGATGTTCGAGACCCCCTACATCCCCGACGAGCAGGGCAGCGGCTTCATGAACACCAGCACCCCCCTCGGTGAGGCAGTGGTCTGGTCGTTCGGCGCCCCCGGCGAGGACCTCGACCCGGGCGACGCCAGCCTCGAAGCCTGCCCGACCACCTACACCCGCTACATGGTCCCGTCGCTGATCCAACTGCACCTCGAAGGCGTCTACCGCTGGGACGACTCGATCCTCCGCAAGATCGCCACCGGCCTCGCCTACTTCGTCTTCGACACCGATGACATCTCCGATCGAGACGAGCCGTTCGCGGCCGGCGTGACCGGCGACGAGAAGGTCGAGGGCATCCTCCCCACCGAGTACCGCACCCGTTTCGACGAGAACGGTTACGCGATCAGCGCGCTCGCCAACATCATGCCGTGGAACGACACGGGCCGGATCGAAGACATCTCGATGCAGGTCTACGAGGGCGAGGAGGGCGATCTCGACAACCCTCACAGCGTCCACCTGCCTGCCAGCTTCCTGCTGAACAGCGTCATCGACAACTGAGTCCTCCTCGAGCATCGGAGAGCGCCGGGTCCGCGAGGGCCCGGCGCTCTCCGACTTTTTGAGGTCAGACGGCCGGCGTGCGAGACACGGCCGGCCGCCGACCGCTGTGACGGGGCAGAGAAGGGGCGGAGCCGGCCGGGTATATAAGGTGTCAACGACTGCCGGTGGCTCGAGGGCCGCCGATCGGACGGGGGATCCTAGTGTTCCAGTCGAAGGGGTGGGCGGCACTGAACCGCCTGGCGTTGTTCTCTCTCTGCCTGCTCGCGCTCGCATCGTGCGCGACGCCGAAGGAAGCCCCGCTCGTCGCCGGGGGAACGAGCGAGCAAGCGTTCCGGACCGCGAAGCTGGTCCCGCCGCCGGGATCGGACTACGCCCGGTTCGGGCACTCGGTAGCGACCGATGGCGAGACCGTCGTCGTAGGCGCCTGGGGCCATGAGGCGGAATCCGGGGCAGCCTACGTGTTCGAGGCGTCCCCCGAAGGGTGGCAGCGTACAGCGCTGCTGCGGCCCGATGACGCGGCCCAGGGGGCCAGGTTCGGTTACTCGCTGGATGTCGAAGGGAACACCATCGCCGTAGGGGCGATCTACGAAGCGAGTCGGGGGCACGACGCCGGCGCCGTCTACGTTTTCGAGCGCGCAGGCGGCCAGTGGCAGCGGACCGCCAAGCTGTTGCCGCCGGGGGAAGCGGAAGACGACCACTTCGGCAGATCGGTTTCGCTCGCCGGGGCACGCCTCGCGGTCGGAGCTCCCGGCGCCGGCAAGGTGCACACCTTCGTTCGAGCAGCCGACGGATGGCGAACGGAGGAGGTCATCGAGGGCGACTCGGAGACCCTCCGCTTCGGCACCTCACTGGCACTCGACGACACGACCCTGGCGATCGGCGCCTGGACGGAGGCCCCTGAGGCGAAGGGGCTGGTGGTCGTTCTCGAACGCACGGCCGACGGCTGGTCGGAGGTGCAGCGCCTGCGGGCCAGTGAAGGGGGCGACAGGTTCGGCTACTCGGTGGGCCTCGACGGCAACCTGCTCGCGGTGGGCGCGCCGGACGCGGAGGACGGCCCGATGGTCCGTCTCTTCGAGCGGGTCGACGGCGTCTGGCGCGAGAAGCAGGCCGCTTTGCCGCTAGCCCACTCGCCAGAGCTCGGTTACACCGTGGCGCTCTTCGAGAGTTCGTTGCTGGTCGGGGATCCCGGCTTCGCTGCCGCCGCGGATCACGCCGGACAGGTGGTCCTCGCCGGTGCCGGCGCCCCCGCTGCCCTCCTGCCCGGCCAGTTGCCGGAGGGCAGTTCCTTCGGAGTGTCGCTGGCGGCTGCTGGCCCGTTGATCGTGGTGGGAGCGACCGGCGACGGCTCGAGTGGCCAGGCGGCCGGGGCAGCCTACATCTTCTACTGACGCCGCAGGAGCCTAGCCGTCTCCCGACCCCGGGTCGTCCGATCCGGGGTCGCTCTCGTCTTCGGGCGCGGCCGGCTCGTCGAGCGGCTCCTCTGCCCCCGCCTCGGTCGGCTCGGCCGTTCCGGCGGCGGGAACTCCTGCCTCGGAAGGCTCCGCAGGCTGCGCCATCGCCTCCAACGTTGCCGCCAGGAGGAAGCTGGCGGGAAGATGAACGTTGTTGGGGTCGTCGGGATCCGGCTCGATCCGCTCGTAGACCTCGTGGCTGATCTTGGCGATCCGTCCGCTATCGTTCCACGGTCCGAGGTTCGCCAGGGCGCTGATCGCGTAGCTGTCTACATCGAACCTGTTGCGGTAATCGGTGCTGGGGATGCGCTCCACCGTCTCGTCACCGGTAACCCCGGCGGCGAAGGGGGCTGCCCGCGCCGAGATCTCCTCGGTATCGAAGACGAAGTGCGCCAACCCCCGAGCCAGCTTGCTCATGATCACGTCGTCCCAGCGGTAGAACCCCTCGAGCCGCAGCTGCACCAGTGCAGGCACCATGTAGCGGGCGTAGGTGGTGGGGCACGCTTCGAGGCTTGGATCGCCGGGATCGAGTTCGAGACCGGGTGCGGCGAAGGAGTAGACGACGGCTTCACCCAGCGGAGTTGAGGTGGGCATGAAACCGCCGCCGCGCCGCCGCGGGACGTAAGGGACCTCGAACATCTGGTTCGTCATCAGCCGGGCTTGGTCCAGGTACTCGTTGGCTCGGTCGCTCCCCTCGTCCTGGAGCCGCATGCCCATGTAGTAGTAGTAGAGGAGGAAGGTATTGAAAGTGTGGCAGAACTTCAGGTCGATGAAGTCCATCCGGGGGAACTCGCGGCCGCTCCGCTCACGCCACTTCGGTTCGAAGTGATTCAGCAGGTAGTCGAACCAGAAGTCTGCCCGCTCGCCGTAGTCGATCCCTTCCGGACTCTCCAGGTCCCGGTTCAGGTGGTAGGCGTACATCACCATGGCGATGTGGCCGTGGACGAGCGCCTCCTCGAGGTCGGTGATGTCACGGCAGTAGCCCTCGGCGTCGTCGTCGTGCCTGCGCCTGAAGTTCAGATAGCCATCCTCGCCGCGGAGGTCCGTGTAGGGGCCCTTCTCCCTGACCCGGTCGCGAACGTCTCCGCACCAGCCGTCCTCGAGCTGCTCCCTGACGATCTGCATGATCTCGTCGACCTCGTCCAGGAATTCGAGGTCGCCCGTGGCCCTCAGACCCAGGAGCAGCGAGTGGTTATGGGTGAACAGGGCGCGCCCGTAATGGTAGGCGTCGTCGCTCTTCGCCAGCTCCTCGATATCCATGATGCCGTCGTCGCTGTCGGCCGCGTCGTCCAGGCGTTCGTGCCAGATCCTCTGCTCCTCGGTCAGAACCTCTACGTCGAAGTCGGGATCGCCGCGCATGGGCAGCGTCCTCGGGTAACGGTAGACGAGGTTCTGGGGATCGTTCACGCGGGTCGTCGGGGTGACGTTCATGAGGTTGCCGGCGCTGACGGCTGGCAGTGGATCGCAGGCGGCCAGGGCGAGGGCCGCCAGCATGAAGAGGCAGTAGCGGAACCAGGAAACGCCGCGCCGGCGTCGAGCGCGGCGGGCGCGGGCGACTTCGATCGACTTTTCGTCCAGGTGCTCAGGCATCGGTGGGGATCAACCTCGCGGGGAGCTGTATGAGTAGCGTGGGTGTCTCGGTCTGGCGGTCTCACGAGGATGATAGGGCGGGTCGCCCATAATCCTGTGACCGTTGTGCCGCAGCGGAAATGACGCGTGCTACTGTTTTCCAGAGCGAAGTCTTCGTCGATCCTCGACCAACACGGGAGCCTCTCGGAATGTCACGAATCCTCCTCACAGGTGCGGCTGGTTTCATCGGCTATCACGTCACGGAAGAGCTGCTCAGGCGCGGCTACGACGTCGTAGGGGTCGACAACCTCAACCCGTACTACGACGTACGCCTCAAGGAGGCCAGGCTCGGCCGCCTGAAGGGGAGAGAGGGGTTCGAGTTCCGGCTGCTCGATCTGAGCGACCGGCCGGAGATGGAGCGGCTCTTCGAGACGGTGAGGCCCGAACGGGTGGTGCACCTGGCCGCTCAGGCCGGAGTCCGCTACTCGCTGACCGCTCCCCATGCCTACATCGACAGCAACCTCGTGGGCTTCCAGAACATCCTCGAGGGGTGCCGCAACACCTCCGTCGATCACCTCGTCTACGCCTCCTCGAGTTCGGTGTACGGCGCCAACGCCTCGCTTCCCTACTCGGTCTCCGACCGCGCCGACCACCCGGTGAGCCTCTACGCCGCCACGAAGCGAGCCAACGAGTTGATGGCTCACACCTACAGCCACCTCTTCCGACTGCCCACCACCGGTCTCAGGTTCTTCACCGTCTACGGACCGTGGGGGAGGCCCGACATGGCCCTCTTCCTGTTCACCAGCGCGATACTCGAGGGCCGGCCGATAGAGGTGTTCAACGAGGGGCGCATGAAACGCGACTTCACCTACATCGACGACGCGGTCGCGGGCGTCGTGAGCGCCCTCGAGCGGGTTGCCGCGCCCGACCCGAACTGGTCGGCAGCCGACCCGACGCCAGAGGCGAGCAACGCCCCCTACCGCCTCTACAACCTGGGGAGCGACCGGCCGGTCGAGCTGAGCGAGATGATCAGCCTGCTCGAGAGCGCTCTGGGCCGCGAGGCGAACAAGCACTACCGGCCGTTGCAGCCCGGGGACGTCGTGGCCACCTGGGCCGACATCGAAGACTCGAAGCGGGATCTGGACTACCGCCCGTCCACGCCGATGGCGGAGGGGATCCGCCGCTTCGTCGACTGGTACCAGGAGCATTACGCCGCGATCGCTACTGCCCGATGAGGGTCGCTTACATAACCATGCAGTTCCCGGTGCCGTCCGAGACGTTCGCCCGTAACGACGTCCGCCGGCTCACCGGCCGAGGCGTCGAGATCGCCGTCCACACCCTGCTGCCCGGCCGGCGGGACGCCTTAGAGCTGCTGGCCCAGAGCGGCCTCTCCTCGCTACCGATCTACGCCAACGGCCCAGGGCCCTCGCTCCGGGGTCTCGGCGCAGCGCTGCTCAGGCCGCGGCTGCTCTGGCGCACTCTCCGCTGGGTGTGGCGGGACAACCGGCCGTCTCACGCCCTGCTGACTACCGCCATCATCCCGCGCGCCTTCGGGATCCTGGCCTCGCTGGAGGAAGACCGGCCCGACGTCGTCCACATCTTCTGGGGCCACTACCCGGCCGTCGTGGGCTTCCTCGTCCGTGAACGCCTTCCCGGCGTGCCCGTGTCGATGGCCCTCAACGCTTACGACCTGACCATGAGGTACGGCGGCTCACCCGAGGTGGCGCGGCGAGCGTCGTTCCTGAGGACCCACGCCCGTGTGAACGTCGCCGACGTGGCGAGCTTCACGGGCGTACCCGAAGAACGCGTGAACGTCATCTACAACGGCGTCGATCTCGAGTGGCTCGACGGTATCGCCGCCGGCGTGGAGAAGGTCCCGGGAAGGCTGGCGGTGGCCGGGCGACTCATCGAGTCGAAGGGGATCGACGAGGTGATCCGGGTAT
Source organism: Trueperaceae bacterium (assembly GCA_036381595.1). NCBI lineage: Bacteria > Thermotogati > Deinococcota > Deinococci > Trueperales > Trueperaceae > Trueperaceae bacterium. Next base: position 101,693 of record DASVCN010000023.1, read on the forward strand.
TCGCCCGGGTACGGGAGGAACACGCCGATGCCTCGCTCGTCGTCATGGGGGAGGGCCCCGCGCGGCGCGAGCTCGTTCGGCTGGCGGAATCGCTCGGCGTCGACCATGCCGTCAGCTTCCTGGGCCACGTTCCCCACGCCTGGGTGGTGGAGGAGTTGGCCCGGGCGCAGGTCGTCCTCCTCCTGTCACGGAAGGACTCGGAGCGCCTCCCCAACGCGATCAAGGAGGGGATGGCCTGCCGCTCCGTCTGCGTGGCGACGGACACCCCGGGCATGGACGAACTGATCGACCACGGCCGCAGCGGCTATATCGTCCGAGCGGGCGAAACCGAGAAGACCGCTGAGATGGTCTCGAGCGTGCTGGCGGGCCGGGTCGACGTGAGCGCCATGGTCGAGGAGGCGCGGCGCCAGATCGAGAGGAACTTCGATCTGCGGGTCACCACCGAAAGCTACCTGCGCGCCTGGGGCTCTCTCGTGGGCACGGTCGAGGGCGCCTCGGAGCCGGTTGCCGCCGCCGGCGACTGACGCCTTCAGGGCGAACGACGTTCGGGCCAGGCGGACCTGGCGGGTTTCAGGCGGCAGCGCCGCGACGATCAACCGGCATCGGCCCGTCTGGAGCGCTTGTAGACGTAGCGCCATATCAGGAGCAGGAGCCCGAAATCGAGCAACGCCACCGGCAACGCCAGCGCCGGCAGGGTATTCACCACCCAGGCGACGGCCGCGAGTACCGCGGTGATGCCGAGGACGGTGAGGGTGACGAAGCGGTGGCTGAAGCCCAGCTGCACCGCGCGTTGATAGGCGTGCGACCGGTGCGCTTCGTACCAGCGTTCTCCTGCCAGCCACCGCTGGATCAGGGTTGCCGTGCTGTCGACCACGAAGACGCCGAGCAGCAGCAGCCAGACGAGCAGCGGTGGGCCGCCGCTGGCCTCCGAGTAGAGTGCTACGACCGCGAAGACGTAACCGAGGAACCCGCTGCCGGCGTCGCCCATGAAGATGCGGGCGGGCGGCAGGTTCCACTGCAGGAAGCCGGCGCAGCTGGCGGCGACCAGCGCCGCGAACCAGGCGAGTCCGACGTTGCCGCCGGCGCTCGCCAGCAGGGCTCCTACCGCGCCCACCAGCACCGCCTGGCCCGCCGCCAGGCCGTCGATACCGTCCATGAAGTTGTAGAGGTTTATGAGCCACACCACAAGCAACCAGGCGAGTGGGTAGCCGAAGGCGCCCAGGTCGAGCTCGATGGTCCCCAGTCGCACGCCCTCCAGACCGCCCAGCATCCAGACCGCCCAGGCTGCGACGAGCGAGTGGACCAGGAAGCGACGTGAGGCCGGTAGCGAGAAGCGGTCGTCGAGCCAGCCGGTGACCGCGATGGGCAGCGAACCGAGGAGCGCCAGCCACAGCGGCGAGTCGGCCGGGAAGAAGAACCACATCAAGGGCAGGCTGATCAGTATCGTCGTGACGAAGCCCAGGCCACCGCCTCGGGGGACGGCCGCCTGGTGGAGCGAACGGCCGTTGGGAACGTCGAGGATGCGGCGGCTGCGGGCGTACTCCTTCACCCGCGCGGTGATGGCCGAACTCATCAGAGCCGCTGCCGACATGACCAGGACCGGGATCACGCCTGTACCTCCCGCCGGTACCAGGCGGCTATCCGGTCCGCGGCCTCCACCAGGTCGTATCGGGGGGTGTAACCGGTGGCCCGCCGGAGTTCGTCGATCGAGTAGGTGACCGACCTCGAGAGAGAGGCGATCCGTTCCTCACCCAGGAGCGGGAGGCGGTTCCGCCGGTCCGCGAGCCTGGACTCGAGCGATGCCGCCGCCCCGACCAGCCCAGCGGGCAGGGGGAGCAGCAGGGGCCGCTTGCCCAGTGCTCGCGCGAACGCTAGCACGATCTCCCGCAGCGTGTAGGAGCGCTCGTCCCCCACGACGAAGGTCCGCCCGAAGCAGCTCGGATTCCCGGCGCAGAGCAGGACGGCCGCGGCAACGTTCTTCACGTAGCAGAAGGGGATCAGCGACCTGCCGCCGGCCGGGAGTGGAACGACCGGCAGAGAGACGAGCCGGCAGAGCGAGCGCGCCAGGCCACGCCCCTCCCCGAATACGGAAGTGGGCCTGAGCACCGTGACGTGCAACCGATCGCGGTACGAGGCTAGGAGCTGCTCGGCCCTCAGTTTGCTCCAGGCGTAAGCGGTGGCGGGGGGAGCCGAATCGGCCTCCGTGACATGCTCGCCGGTGCAGGGTCCCATCGCCGCGACGCTGCTCAGGTGAACGAGCTGGCGGGCGCCCTTTAGCGCGCATGCCTCGGCCAGAGCGACGACTCCCTCCACGTTCACTCGCTCGAGGAGCCGCCTACCGTCCACGGTCGCGTCGTTGGCGTTGGCGTAGCCCGCGCAGTTCACGACCACGTCTCCCGGGCAGATCAGTGCCCGCAGGGTCTCCGGGGCCGTCAGGTCTGCCGCACGCTCTCCGCTGCCCGGCTTACGGGCCGCTGACACCAGCTCGAACTCGGGATGCTCCGCTGCCTCCGAAGCCACCGACTTGCCGATGAAGCCGCCGGCTCCGATGACCACAAGCCGGGTCATGCCGATACTGGTCGCGGCGCCGCTTCCTGCAGGTTCGACTCGAGGCGGGGAACGGCGGGCGCCTTCGCCCGGAACGGGAAGCGGCCGCCGCTGACGACGTTGAGCAGGAAACCGCAACCGTAGCCGATGTGCATCGCAACGAACGCTCCTGGCAAACGCAGGAGAGCCGGCCCAGACAGCCTCTCGCGCACTGCCGCCGTCGCTGCCCCGAGCGCGCCCAGGTACAGGACAACGACGAGGCCGAAGCCCAGCGCGGCCACCGCCCAGAAGGGCGAGAGCAGCAGCGATCCGGCCAGGGCGGCGACGAACGCCGCCGGCAGCAACTGACGCCAGCGTGCCGACCAGCGGTGCCTGCGGATCGTCTCGACCCGCCACCAGCCGTACTCGAAGTACTGCTTCCAGAGTCCGGCGAAGCTACCCCTGGGCGTGTAGCAAGACCTGATCCGCGGATCGAGGTAGATCTTGCCGCCCGCGGCTCGGATCCGCACGTTCATCTCGTAGTCCTGGTTCCGCACCATGCTCTCGTCGAAGAGGCCGGCGCGCTCGAAGATCTCGCGGCGGAACGCCCCCATGTAGACCGTGTCCACATAACCGCTCTCGCCCTCGAGGTGGAAGCGGGCGTCGCCGACCCCGATCGGATGCTGCAGGGCAACCGCTACCGCCCGCCCGAACTCGGTCTCGCCACGCGGTCTCATCGGTCCACCCACGTTGTCGGCAGCCGACTCGCGCAGGGCCCGCACGCACGAAGAGACGTAATCGCGCTCCGGCACCGTGTGCCCGTCCATCCTCACGATCACCTCGCCGCGCGCGGCGGAGATGCCGATATTTAGGGCGACCGGCACTATCCTCCCGGGATTGTTCAACAGTCGCAGCCTGTCGCTCCCGACCTCGCGTTGGATCTCCCGCACAAGCGCTGGCGTGGCGTCGTCGGACTCCCCGTCGACGACTACGACCTCGTAACGCTCAGCCGGATAGTCCTGCTCGAGAAGGCGTGTCAGGCAGGCCCTGATGTGCCGCTCCTCGTTCCTTATCGGCAAGACGATCGAAACGAACGGCAGCCGCTCGACTGCCACCTCGACTCTCGTCTCGGCGTGATTCTGCCCATCGAACCCAGTACTGTTCACTAGCCCCCCAAGATCGATTTCGTGTAGTCGATGCCCCCGCTAAGCAAGCACTCTAAGCAGCGCCGTACTGCGCAGCCGCGAAAGGATCACAGTGGCACACGCATTTTCCGGTGTCGCCCCGGTCCCCAACAGCAGTTCGGCCGACCATCTCACTGCTGCCCTCGTCGCCGGCTCGCAGCCAGCTGCCTCGAGAAGTAGTCGATGTAGCCGGGGACCACAACTTGTCCAGAGAAGTCGCGGCTCCGAGCCACGAGGCACTGCTCGTCGATCGGCGAGTCGAGAGCGCGGACCATAGCTGCCGCCAGGAGGTCGGGCTCGCCCACCGGCACCAGTTCACCGTACCGGCCGCCTTCCAGCACCTCCGCAGGGCCGGAACGGCAGTCCGTCGAGACTACCGGGCAGCCGCAAGCGAGCGCCTGGATGAGTGCGCCAGGCAACCCTTCCCACTGCGACGAGAGGACGAAGAGGTCCGCCCGGGCGAGGTAGGCGAACGGGTTCTCGACGAATCCCGGCAGCTCCACTTCGGCCGCCAGGCCCAGCGAGCCGGCCAACCGCTCGAGCCGCTCCCGCTCCTCGCCCTCGCCGAGGATCAGCAGCCTCGCCTCGCGGGACTCGCGGACCCGCGCGAACGCCCGGATGAGGGTGGCGAAATCCTTCTGGACGTGCAGCCGTCCCATGCCCAGGATCACCGGCGGTTGGCCTGGCTCGAGCCAGGGGTGATCCGCTGGCCGGTTGGCGAGGGTGAGGATGTCCTCGGTCACCACCGGGTTGTGGAGCACTTCGAGCTTCTCCCGCGGGAGACGGAAATGCCTGGCCAGGTCATCGGCAACTCCCTGCGATACGGCGACGATGCCGTCGGCGAAGCGGTAGCCCAGCCTGGCGAGCTCGTCGCTAAGCAGGTCCTTGGGCCGGGCGAGGCTACGGATCCGCTTCGAAGGCGTGTTGGCTTCGCGGATGATCACCGGGATCCTCCTCCCCGACAGCCGTCGTGCGGCGAGCGCCACCAGGCTGGCATGGTGGAGGGTGGAGATGAGCAGGTCCGGTCGTTCGTTCCGGAGGTAGCCGGCCAGGTAGGGGAGGGCGCGCGACACACCTCCGGTAGGGCTCACCTCCCTGATATCGATCTCCTTCGAGACGCTCTCCAGGTAGGGGCCGGCCGCCTTCGCGAGGAGCAGGTCGACTCGGATGCCCTGGGCCGAGAGGCCGTTGGCGAGGTGGACCATCATCCGCTCGGCGCCCCCGCCGCTCAGATCCGCCATGAAGATAGCGATCCTGGTAGGCCGAGGAGTCGGCGGGCCGCTACCCTCACTCTCCATCCGACTCCGCTCCCTCGGCGATTGGCCTCGAACCTCCGTGCTCCTCCCGGTGACAGACGAAACCCACCACCGCCAGGAACAGCCAGGTGAGCCGGTCGGTGTACGAAACCCGGGCGAGGTCGAGCATCAGGAGCATGAGGACGAAGGCGAGTATCAGCCAGGAGCGTCCCGAGCCGCGCCTCCGAACGAGGCTGGCGGCCCGCCAGAACAGGTTGGCGTGGATGGAGTAGTAGAGGATCAGCCCGATCAGGCCGAGGTTCGCCAGCACCTCGGTGAAGTTGTTGTGCGAGTAGACCTGGAGCGGGTTCATCCAGCGGTACTGATCGACGCCGTGCCCCCAGACCGGCGAGGTGCTCCACGCGTCGAGTGCGTCGGTGAGCAGGTTCTCGCGCTTCTCCGCGCTGCTGTCCTGGCCCGCCAGCGCCTCGTCTATCCGTTTGTAGACGGTGAGGTTCTCGATCGGCTCCAGTACCGCCTCACGGTTCTCGATGAGGAGGAGGATCGAGGCCGGCAGGAGGAGCAAGACCGCCCCGGCGACGATCGTGGAGCGTTTGATGCCCACGGTCAGCCAGCGGGAGAGCAGGAGCAGGTAGGTGAACCAGACGAACACCATCTTGCGACTGCCGCTGGTGACCGTCGCGATCACCAGCAGCGTCAGGGCGAACGCCCCGGCGAGCCAGTGCCTCCCCCAGACCATCAACATCAGGAAAGCGGTCAGAGAAAGCTGGATTGCCAGCTCGTTGGCGTTCCCCACCAGGCCCTCCACCCGAACTCCACTGCCCGTCCAGAACTGGAAGAGGGCTATCGCGGCCTGGACGGCGGCTCCGGCTGCGGCACAACCGGCCAGCCACACCAGGGAGAGCCCGTTGAACAGCGCGATCCAGATGAGGGTCGCGCCCAGGACGTCCACGAGGATGGAGACCGAGCGGACCGTCGCCGGCATCGGATGAGCCGACCAGAGCACGCTGGCGAAGGTGAACAGGAAGAAGATCCAGAAGAGCCAGGGGAGCGGGTCGGCGTTGAGGGTGATCGATCCCTGCTTCGCCTTCCACAGGAGGGTGAGGAGCATTACCCCTTCGGAGAGGTGCACCACACGAGACAGGCCCGGCTGCGACTGGGCGAGCAGGACCGCCAGGACGTAGAGGCCGGCCGATCCCACGAGGATGAGGTCGGGCAGGCCCAGCCTGGCGCCGGCGCGCTCGGCGGAGCTTCCGACTAGCGCGCTAATGTGCTACCACCTCTGGCGCTTCCACCTTGGAGATGGTGAAGCGGTGCTTGCCGCTCACCGTGGTCTCGATCTCGTCGGTGAACTCCACCTCTACCCGGCAGCCCTCTCCCATCACCAGTCGAACCTGTTGACGCAGAGATCCGACCTCCTCCTCCAGCTCCGCGCCAGCCGGCGCCCGGGGTCCGGGCTTGATCCGGATGACCACCAGATCCAACTCCTCCTGGACGACCTGGAACATCTCGACCCAGTCACGTTCGTAGAAGAGGTGGGTGAAGAACTCACCGAAGACCTGAGTGCCGTCTCGAGTGAAGAACGTGTCGCTCACGCGCCCGCTGATCCGGGCCAGCGTGGGCCAGGCGATAGCCCCGGGATCGTCCCTGCGGGACCAGGAGCCCATGTCTCCGATGCGGTAGCGCAGCAGCGGCATCGCGAAGTTGGTGAGTGGGGTGACCACTATCTCGCCGGTCTCTCCCGGTTCGGCCACGGTGCCGTCGGGCCGGACGATCTCGACGTAGTGCGATGGCGCCGAGACGACCGGGCCGCTGCTGCCGGGCGTTTCGCAGGCGACCACGCCTACCTCGCGCGAGCCGTAGCGGTCGTATACCCTGGTTCCGAACACCTCTTCGATGGCGGCTCTCATGGGGGCGTGAAGGGTGCTGGCAGAGGTGAAGATCGTCTTCGGAGTGAAAAGCTCGAGCCCCTCCTGGCGCGCGAAGCGGGCGATCCTGAAGATGCTCTCGGCGTAGGCGACGATGAGGCTGGGCCGGAAGGCGTTGATCTCCTCGACGTACGCCCTCATCGTCGCGGGGGTCATCCGGAAGGTGTTCAGGAAGCGCTTGTTCCGCACGCGCTGACCGGCGCGGGACCAGAGGCTGCGCCGCGCGCCCATGATGTCCCTCTCGGAGCCCCACAGTTCTATGACCCGTTCTCCCAGGCGGTAGCCCGCCCGCTCCTCGAAGAAGAGCTTCACGGCGTTGTTCCAGTCCTGATAGTCGGCGTCCTGGATGAGCTTCACCGGCTCCCCGGTCGAGCCGCCCGACTGGTTGATCCTGGTGCGGCGACGATCGCAGTCGTCCGAGCACAGCTCGTCCCAGTTCGAGCGGATCGTGGGCTTGTCCAGTAGCGGCAGGTCCGTGAACCTCTCGACGTTCACCTTGCCCCCGACCACCGCCCCGTAGCGCTCCAGCAGCCTACGGTAGTAGGGCACGTGAGCATGAGCGAACGCGAGGAGTCGCTCGAGGCGTTCGCGTTGCAGCGACGCGACCTCGGTGGCATCGAGAGCGGCCCACCTGCGCATGAGCGCCAGATGCTCCAAGGCCGAACCAGCGGCTGCCAACCTGAGGCGCCACAGGTTGCCCAGCACCAGTTCCTGGGCGCTCATCACCGAAGACTCCTGTAGAGCTCCACCAGCCGGTCGTTGAGCTTCGCGCTGTCGTACTCTGCCACGACCTTGGCGCGGCCTGCGCGGCCCATCGACGGCCACAGCTCCGGCCTATCCACCAGCTCGCGCAGGCGCCGGTGGAGCTGTTCCGGACTGCGCTCCTCTACCAGGAAGCCGGACACGCCGTCCTCCACCAGCTCGGGTATGCCGCTGTGACGAGTGGAGAGCACCGGCAGGCCGCTCGCCATCGCCTCCTTGACGACGTTGGGTATCCCCTCCTGGTCGCCGTCGCTGGCCGTGACGCTGGGCGCGACGAGGAGGTGGGCCCGTGCGAGCTGGGCAACCACGCCGGCAGAGTTCTGCGCTCCCAGCCAGGTGACCTGCGGGGCGATACCCGCTTCCTCTGCCTGCCGCCTGGCCGACTCCTCGAGCTCGCCTTCGCCAACCACCGTAAGCCTGATCCTGCGGCCGCTCGCGATCGTCCTGGCGACCGCCTCTATGGCGTCGGTCAGGCCTTTCTTCTCGGTGAGCCTGCCTATGAAGAGCACCCGCGTCTCCTCCTCCGGCGCTCGCGAGCGGACGGCGAACGGGAACCGCTCGGTCTCGATGCCCGAGTGGAGCACGCAGGTCCTTTCCGCGGGGGCCCCCGCGGCGATGAGCTTCTGCCTGAAGTACTCGCTCACCGGCAGGAGCAGCTCGGCCGCGCCGAACAGTTCATCGTAGATCCGCGGGTTCTTCTCCAGCGCGCTGGAGAGGTCCGCCCCCCGGAACGAGACGACCAGCGGCGCCCTAAGCGCTCCCGACCTCTTGAGCGGCAGCAGTGCCGGACCCAGCTTGCCGAACTGGGCGTGCACCACGTCGTAGTCGGAATGCCGCAGGAACGAAAGCGTCGTGTAGAGCTGCGACAGGTTGAGCGCCTTCGACCCGTGCCGACGGAAGTCGAGGGCGTCGAGCACCGCGGGTCGCCAGGCGTACGGTCTCAGCAGCTGGCCGGCGGCGAGCGAGACGCGCCTGGCCCAGCTACCGGGGATGACGAAGTGCTTCAGTCGAGCCTCGAGGTCGTACCTGTACAGCTCGCCGTGATTCCTCTCGAACGGCTTGAGCGACCGGGCGAAGATGTCGAGCTGGTGGCCCCGGTCGAGGAGGCCGTTGATCTGATTGAGGATGAACGTGTTGGAGATGCGCGGAAAGACGTCCACGAAGAACGCGATCCGCAGCGCTGCGGTCGGCGGGGCTCGCCGCCGATCCGCTTCGGTTGGGCCCACGCCCGCCAGTCCCATTGAAGAAGTCGACCCCCCGCTTCGTCGAGATAGCGCCGCCATCCGTAGCGGCAACATCAGTGAACCAACGCTATCGCGGAGGGGTTCAGGAGGTTGTGACCCCCGCACCCGCCGGCCTGGACCCGCTCCGAGTGTGAGGCCTGCGAGGGGCGTTCCTACCGCCACGTATAAGTTGTAGGCGTGCAGCCCTACTTCTCCGTCGTCATCCCCACCTATCGCCGACCGGAACTCCTCCGCGAGGCTGTAGGGAGTGTTCTGCGGCAGGAGTTCAGCGACTTCGAGCTGCTCGTGGTCGATGACGACCCGGAGGGCTCCGGCCGGAACGCTCTGAGCGGCATCGGAGATGCCAGGCTCCGCTATCTGCGGAACGATCGCGGTCGTGGCGGCAGCGGCACTCGCAACGCGGGGATCTTCCGCGCCAACGGCAAGTGGACCGCGTTCCTCGATGACGACGACGTCTGGCGGCCGCACAAGCTGGCCGCCCAGCACCGGCTCATCGAGGGCGGAGGCGAGGACCTCGTGCTCGTCTACGCCGGCAGCGCGATCTTCGACTTCGATCGGCAGGAGATAGTCTCCCGGCGCGGGTGCGACAAGCGGGGGAGGATCGCGGCTGACCTCCTCTACCGGAACTACGTGGGTGGACTATCCACGGTCGCGATCAGAACGGACGTCCTGAAGGCGGCCGGCGGCTTCGATGAACGGTTCCCTGCGCTCCAGGACGCCGAGCTCTATGTCCGGATCGCCGAGCAGGGCGTCGTCGATTACGTCGACGACGTACTCGTGTGGATCCGCAAGACGAACGGCGACAGGATCACCCGCAACCCGGCCTCGAAGCTGCGGGGCAGCGAACTGTTCGAGGAGAAGTACCGCGACCGCATCGCCAAGGTGCCGCGACTCAGGCACAGGGCGGCCGCCCGGATCTTCGCCTTCGCTGCAGCCTCCGGGAAGTGGGGACCGATGCTCCGGGCGGCGCCCTGGACGGCCGCCGGCCTCGTCATCGACAGGAAGAGCCTCAGGAACATCGGTTACCGCATCGCCAAGTTCGCCTCCGGACGCGCCCGCGGCAAACGCGACCGCAGCGGCCTCCAGCGCTGAGGCCGGTCCCGATGACCGTCCTGGCTGCTGGTTGCGGCGAGGCAGAGGAGCTCCTCTCGCGACTCGGCTACCGCCTGCTCGACTGCAGGCCCCTCGAGTGGAAGCGGGTTCAGACGACGCCCCTGATGATCGTCGATACCGATCGCGGCACGTTCGTGCTCAAGCTCCGCACTCCGCCGGCGAACCTCCGGTCGCGGGTCGTGGCCGCGGTCGCCGACCTCGAGCTCTCGACGCAGGCGGCGGTCTACTCCTCGCTGTGCCGCCAGCAGTTCGACTACCTCCGCTTCCCCGCCCTCATCGACACCGACGGCCGCAACTACCTGCTGCTCGAGCATGTGGATACGCGCCCCCACGGCGAGCACGACCTGCCCGGCGGTCAGCTGCTCGAGAGCCTGCTGGAGTTCCAGCTCTCAGACATGCGACTGGACCGAAGCGGTCCGCATACGCTCCTAGCTCGAACTCGCGAGCCGTTCGCGCTGCTGATGAGGAGGCTCCTCACCGGGATCAGGAAACAGTTGGGCTGGCCCATCGCCCGATCGGCACTCGAGGTCGCCTTCGCCTGCCGCTCCGCGCAACCGCCGCTAGAGCGCACGGTCGTGTGTCACAACGACTTCCACCACAACAACCTGCTGCTCGACGTCCAGGGGCGCGTCTACTTCAGCGATTTCGAAGCGGTTACGCTCGAGGACCGCTGGGTGCTCGCCGACATCGTCCACTACGCCGTGGGCACCCAGACGTTCCGCATCGACTGCGACGTCATCGGGGATTATGCCGAGCTGTTTGCGGGGCGCACCGGGCTCGCCCTCGACCTCACGGCTCAGCTGCGCGTGGGTCTCCTCGCCCGGCTGAGCAAACTGGTGCTCTCCTCGGTACCGCCGGCGGAGGCGGTCGCGAGGTACCGCCGCTTCCTGACCGAGGTGCTGCTCGACGACGCCTCATTCGGCGAGTGGATGGGAGGCAACTTCGGGGCGCGGTAGAGGATCGGGGCGCCCGTCGCGACTCGAAATGTCGGGTGTCCAGGGGGAACCGCCGGCTGGGCTGGCCAGTTCGGCCCGAGCCTTAGTTACTGACGGTTCCCTTGGGTGATTGGCGTAACGACCGCAACATCCTGCCCACGTAGCTGCGGGCTTCGTTGCGGTTCCTCCGCAGGCTGTGGCTCACCGGTGAGTACGACCGCTCGAATCGATCGTAGATCGTGAGGTAGGTGCGCCAGCGGAGCACCGGGGAGTCGATCCCGCGGGCGATCCGGTAGCACTTCTGGCACAGGTAGGGGAGGCCGTTGCGGCGCAGCTCCTCGGCCCTGTCGGGCATCAGTTCACACAGCAGGCCGAGGAGGAAGAGCGAATCCTCGGTCCAGTCGAGCGCCGAGGCGCTCGAGCCTTTGTTCTCGCCGTGACGGCGGAAGCTCGCGAGCGGGGCCTCCACGTCGACGGTGCCGTAGCGAGCCGCCAGGTTGGCGAAGGCGACGACGTCCTGATAGAGCCCTTTGGGGCTGTCGAATCCGCCGTGCTGGCGCAGTCTCTCGGTGTTGAAGAGGGTGCTGCAGAGGTAGAGGGCGGTTCCCTTCGCGAACCAGGTGAGGAAGACATCGGCGGCCGTCATCCCCTGGCAGTTGTTCGGCTTGACGCTCTTCACCCCGCCCTCGTCGTCGATCACCCTGGTTCCGGTCCGGATCGCGCCTACTTCCGTCCTGTTCGCGACAGCTCGCATGCACGTTTCGACGAAGTCGGCGTCGATCCGGTCGTCGTCGTGGAGGAGGAGGAAGTACCGTCCCCGCGCCTGCTCGAGGCAGAAGTTGAAGTTCTCGTTGGCGCCGATGTTGCGAGCGTGGCGGAAGTAGCGGAGCCGGTCGCTGGCCCGGGCCCGGACGAGCTCGGGCGTGCGGTCGGTGGAGCAGTTGTCCGACACCACTATCTCGCAGTTCGGGTAGGTCTGGGCCAGGGCGCTGTCGAGCGCCTGCCGCAGGTACCCGCCAGCCCGGTTGTAGGTCGGCATGCCGATCGTCACCAGGGGTTGGTCGTTCATCGAGCCACCCTACGCGCGACTCTCGGTGTGCACTTCACTCGGCGATAGCCGGTCATTCGCTTGCCCCCTCCGGTCCCGTGCCCGCATCGCGGGTCGCGCCTGACAGAGTAACTATGCCGAACTGTTCTTCTTGTGACAGTGGCACTCAGCTTACGGCCGCGCTGCCCGTCTTCGGGGCGTCGTTCGTCCTCGACCATGTCTCGGTCGTCTCGTTCCAGCTCCTCACTACCCGTGCCGGCGCTCCTACCGCCAGTGAGCGCGGTGGCACGTCTCCTGACACGACGCTGTTCGCGCCGACCACCGCGTACTCACCGATCGTGACGCCAGGCAGGATGACGACGTTCTGGCCGATCCAGCTGCCCCGCCCGATCCTCACCGGCGCCACGTTCTCGATGCCCTGGTACTTGTACGGCACGTCGCCGCGAGAGGTTCCGTGCTGCCCGTCGCTGATGTAGATGTTGCCGGCGAACATGACGTCGTCCTCGATCTCTATCCGTTCGAAAGCTACGACCTGGAGCGCCCAAGTGGCGGTCACGCGGTCGCCGAAGACGATGCTGGGCTCGAACTCCTGGCTCACGTGGTCACCCGCAGGGTGGCTGAGCCAGCTGCCCGGGAAGCTCGTGGTCGCCTTGATCACGCTGTTCGGGCCGATCTTCACGTCCCTGCCGAAGCGGATCAGCTGCGGGTTGCCGATCTCCCGGGGAGTGCGGATGGTGAGGCCGGGAGCCGGTGCCGCGAAGCGCGGGAGCGTGGCTGCTCCTACCCCCGACTCCGCCTTCTGCAGACGCGCCCCCATGGCTATCGCCAGCCGGTTCATAACTCTGTCGAAAGTTCTCATCTGCCTGATCTCCTGCTCGCCTGAAGGAGCCTGTTCCGGTTCGTCCCGTCCGGTACTTCCGATCCGTTGCTGCGAGGTTAGCCGAGCTACTCTGCCTCCCCAGCACACCAGTCACAGTGGCTGAGGGGCTGCCAGCCTATAGTTTGCTGGCGGGGAGGAACCGATGCATCTTCAGCTAAAGCTTCACTTCAGCGAACCCATCTGCGAGGGGTTCACGAGGTGACAGGGGACGAACGACTGAACGCAGCAGCAAGACCCGGGATGGCGCGCGCCACCCGCCGTGAGAGGGCCAACGACTCCATCTGGGCCGCGGTCCGGAAGATGTGGGCGTTGCTCTCCCGCTCCGAGCGGAAGCACGTCTATCTGCTGCTGCCGATGATCACCGTCATGGCCCTGATGCAGGTGGTGGGGGTCGTGAGCGTGGGTCCTTTCCTCGCGCTCGTCGCCAACCCCGAGGTCGTGGAGACGAACTCGCTGCTCTCCTCCGTCTACGACATGCTCGGGTTCCAGTCGTACCGGTCGTTCCTCCTCTTCGCCGGCTTCGGTGCGCTGGGACTGCTGCTGCTGAGCAACGCCATCTCCTCCTTCACGGAGTGGTCGCTGCTCAGATTCTCCTGGCGGTTGAATCACGACCTCTCCAAACGGATCCTCGAGCGTTATTTGCACAAGCCGTACGTCTTCTTCCTGAGCAACAACACCTCCAGGTTGGGCAAGAACCTGCTCTCCGAAGTGAAGCAGCTCGTCAAAGGGTTCGTCGTCTCGGGCATGAAGCTCGTGGCTAACGGGGTCGTGGCGCTCTTCATCCTGGGACTGTTGATCGCCGTGAACCCGCTGCTCGCTGTGATGGCTTTCGCCACGTTGGGCGGAGCTTACGCGCTCATCTACGCTTTCGTGCGAAAACGTCTCGACACGATCGGCAAGCAACGCTCGCACTACGATCGTGAACGGTTCAAGACGGCAAACGAAGCCCTCGGCGGCGCCAAGGAGATCAAGCTGCTGGGCAAGGAACGCTCCTTCCTCCGCCTCTACAGCATCCCCTCCAAGCGCTACTCGCGCTACATGGCGAACCATCAGGCGATCAGCACCCTGCCTCGCTACGGCCTCGAGTCGGTCGCCTTCGGCGGGATGATCCTGATCGTCATCTACCTCCTGGGCACCGGGCAAGGGCTCACCCGAGTCCTCACCCTGTTGGGTCTCTACGCCGTTGCCAGCTACAGGCTCATGCCGGCGCTCCAACAGACCTTCAGCTCACTCACCGATCTACGCTTCAGCGCTCCTGCCGTAGATCTGATCTACGAGGACATCCAGGACGCCGACTTCAGGTTGCCGCCCGATCGGGACACGGTGAAGCCCCTGCCCATCGAGAGGAGCATCGAGCTGCGCAACGTCACCTACGCCTACCCGGCAAGCGCACCGGTTCTCCGCAACTTCGACCTCAGGGCGGAGGCCAACACGTCGGTGGCGCTCGTAGGGTCTACTGGATCGGGGAAGACGACGACCGTGGACATCATCCTGGGCCTGCTCGAGCCCCAGTCGGGTTCTCTCGTCGTCGACGGGATCGAGGTGACCCGGGAGAACCTGCCGAACTGGCAGGCCAACCTGGGCTACGTTCCCCAGGACATCTATCTGGCTGACGACACCATCGCTCACAACATCGCCTTCGGAGTACTGCCCGAGAAGGTGGACATGGCGGCGGTGGAGCGGGCGGCCAAGCTGGCCAACATCCACGACTTCATCGTCAACGAGCTGCCCGACGCTTACGAGACGATCACCGGGGAGAGAGGGGCAAGGCTGAGCGGCGGCCAGCGTCAGCGGCTGGGCATCGCACGCGCCCTCTATCACGACCCCAGCGTGCTGGTACTGGATGAGGCGACGAGCGCTCTCGACGGCGCGACCGAGGAGAGCATCTTCAGGGCGGTGTCCGAGATCGGCAAGTCGAAGACGGTGATAATGATCGCTCACCGGTTGGCTACCGTACGCGACTGCGACGTCATCTACGTCCTCGACAACGGCAAGGTTCTGAGCAAGGGCAGCTACGACGAACTGCTCGAATCGAACCCGGAGTTCCGCCGCCTGGCGAAGCTCAACGAGACCGTCGACGAGCGCGTCGTAACCGCCGGGTGACCTGCTGGTCGGGTCGGCGTGAGAGCGTGGAGCGCTCATCGAGGCGTGCAGCCGCTGCCCGCAAGGGCCGTTCCGCTGCGGATGTCGACATCCGACCGGTACTTAGGGTCGAACGGGATGTGACTGGGTCCGAATCTCGAAGTCGGGTACTTTGTATGGTTGAGCAACGGTGTCTGGGGAGATAGCAGCAACGGTAGGTAACGCGAACGCGCCGGTACGGACCAAAGAGTTCGTGCGTGTAGGAAACTACTACGTCAACTCGGCACTGAGCGTCGTCGATCTGGGCCGCTACCTCTGGCAGCAGATGGACCAGTTCCTGGGTAGCGAGGGGAAATCTAGGCTTCACCGCAACTGGGAGGGCGTGCTGCCGCGAACGACCGTCCGCGCCGCCAGGGTCGCCCGCCAGCTGGCGAGCTACCTTCGGGCGCGCGCCGGTAGCCACTCCGACGACCGGGTGTTACGGCTGCCCGTCGCGGGCGACCTGGCGATAGTTCGCCGGTCGGGCGCGGTGAAGGTTCTCGACGTTCGCAACCGGCGAGTCTTCACGGTCGTGACGAACGATCAGGAGCGATCGAAACTTCGGGAGCGGATCGAGCTCGGTAAGGTCGTCGCGCACCTGCCGTTCGCGCCCGACCTCGTCGACGTCGACCTCGAAGCCGGCTACTTCTCCGAAGAGTTCTTCAGCGGGAGGCACCCGCTCAACTTCGCGGGCTGCAAGGACGACTTCAGCAGGGTGTACCTCCCGCTCCTCGTTCAGTTCCTCACTGCCTTCGAGCCACGATGGGAGGAGATCTCGAGCTACGCCGAGTCGCTCAGGCAAGACATCGTGGGACCCGAAGGGCTCCTGCAGAGGATGGGGCGAGAGGAACGCAGAACCGTCACCCGGTTCGTGGAGCGCGTCTGCGCCGAGTTGACGGCCGAAACGGGCAAGGTGCCGTTGGTCCTCTCGCACGGCGACTACTTCTCGGGGAACATCGTCATAGACGAGAACGGCTACCGGGCCATCGACTGGGCGAACATGGGATTCCGCACCCCGCTACACGACCTCTACTACCTCTATCTCAACCACTGCTGCCGGGTGTTGGACTGGCCCTCGGTGAGTCGCAGGACGACTCGCGCCAGTGAGAATCTGAAGCAGTCGCTGGGCGAGATCGACCGTGGGCGTTTACAGGAGCTCGACGAGTATCTGACCCCGTCGGACGTCCTGCGAAAGCTCTTCTATCTGGAGTGCATCCAAGTTCCGCTCGTCCGCTGCACCGATCCGAACGACCGCTACCTGGCCTCGATGCTCGTGCGCATCGGCTGGTTCGAGGAGTACGAGCAGGCGATGCAGGAAGAACGCTCGCGGGAGCGTGCTCGGCCGCTGGCCGCCGACGTACGTGCGGCCGTGAGGCTCGACCGCGGGGCTTGACCTGCTCTCCCACGCCTAAATCCAAAACCCACCCGGTGTATGGGGCAGCTGCGCTGATGGCCTTCGCCCGGCGCCACTCGTGGTGCTGACCTGAATCACGACCCTCGAGGGCGCTGGCACGGGGCTCGAGACTGGCAATAGAACGAGGTGGTTACAGAGGAGCTGCGTCCCAGCTTCGCGGCCCCTTGCCTAGTGAATTGCTGTGACCTTCGTTTGCTGCCATGCGCTGACGCTTCGCAGCGGCCCATCGCCGGATCCTCGTACTGGCGCGCCTGCCCACTCCGCCGTGAACCCGCATGCGTTGAATTCGCCGGTTGGTCGCAATCGGGATCGGACGTCGGAACTCGAACATGAATCTATGACCGCTCAATAGGACTGGCGCCCGTGGGGTCACGGGCGCCAGGTAGGCACTGGGGTTGGAGTCGGACTTACTCGGTGGCGCCTCCGCCGGTGCCGTCGCCAGCACCACCGTCGCCAGTGCCGCCATCAGCTGCATCGTCTGCGAGCGTGATGTGGAGTACGGGCGCCGCGCCGCCGTCGAACGACTGCGCCGTGCGGTAGTTGGTGCTGTCGGCGCCGGTGATTATGAAGGCCATCGCGTTGCCCGCTGCCCAGCCTTCCATGTCGACGATCTCCTGAACGATGGCGCTCACGTCGGCAGACTGCACCTCAGCGCCCGCGGCCCAGGCTTCGTTGATCTGCCAGTCGACCTGAGCCGAGGTGGTGGCGCGGCCGGAGATGTCGCCGGAAGGTGCCCCGTCCGGGTCGTTCGCGAACGAAGAGGCGTTCGCGTCAGCCTCACCATGGATGGTTACGGTGACCGGGCTGTCGTTGCCTGGATCGTCAGCATCAGCAGTGAACACGATGAACGCACTTTCGACCGTCGCTCCCGCAGGGATGCTCACACCAGTGAAGCGCAGCCCCACGTCCTGGGTGGTCCCGTGCGAGGGATCGAAGACAAGGTCGAGGTCGCTGCTGTCGGTGTAGGTGAAGCCAGCGGGGAAGTCGGTGGCGTTGCCGCTCGACGGGTTGTCGAGTTCCTCGGCGTCGTTGTTGCTGGCGGCGATCACGAAGGTGTTGCCGTCGCCACCCACCGGGGCGCCGCTGAAGTTGGCAACTACGGTCGTGTCGTCGTTGACGGTCACCGTGCAGGTGGCTTCGACGCCTTCGCAGGCGCCGCCCCAGCCTTCGAACGTTTCGCCTTCGTCCGGAGTAGCGGTAAGGGTGACGGTGGTGCCGTCATCCACGGATGCCGCACACGTCTCGCCGCCAGCCGCGGTGCAGGCGAGGCCGCCAGCGTCGCCCGTAACGCTGCCGTTTCCGTTAACGGTGATGGCGAGCGTACTGGTTCCTGCTGGATCCGGATCGACGGGGCCGGGCGTCTGACCGCAAGCGGCCAGTATCAACACGGCGAGTGCTCCGGTCAACCAGAGCGTCAATTTCTTCGTCATCTGCTTATTCATCCTGTTGAGGGCTCCTTTCGAGACTTCTTGGTCCTGCTCAAGTCGGCGGGCCATGGTGAACGTTCGATGTAGTCAGATTGCGGAATTGATGGGTGCCCCCCCTTTCCTGAGATTCAAGAGAACTGCGGACTACATCCAGGCTCCACAGAGAGGCCCGCCCGCTTCGGGTCGAGCCTGCCCCTCTTGTACTCGTTCATTTGCACAACCCTCAGTGATAGCTGCACCACAATTCGGCCGGCCCCGAGATCGCCGTTCACGGTCCGTCCGTGAGCCACTCGAATCCGCAGATCGGCCGCGTCGCGGTAGAACTGCTGTTCCGACCGCTATCGAGACTCCTGTGACTTTTGGGCAGAAGGACAAAAGGGTCGGTGGGATAATCCGCTCTGCAAGGCGAGCGTGGTCTTCACGCCGTTCCAGACGGGCGTGACTCGCGCTCCAACGTCTACGAACCGACTTCCGTGGGGGCAATCGGTGAACATTTCTCACGAACAATCCGCCCCGAGGCTGCTCCGGTGGTGCTCGGTCCTGCTGCTCCTCGCTTTCTCTGCCTGCAGCGGCGGCGTGAGTCCGCAGATCGTCGAATTCACGGCCGAACCGACGAGCGTGGTCGCGGGTGAAACGGTACGTCTGCATTGGAAGGTGGAGGGCCTGGATGAGGGCCGGCTCCGCCTCGAGGCGCTCCCGGAGGGTGCGGTGGAACCGACCTCCCTGGGCGACGTGACGGCCCAATCCAGTACGGTCCTCGAAGTAGAGGCCACCACGACCTTCCGTCTCGTGGCCGTGGGCCCGAGGGGTACGGCCAGCAAGGAGACGACAGTGGAGGTAGTCCTGAATCCGCCTCCACCACCCGAGATCGGCTACTTCAGGAGCGCGGACAGCGACGAAGGAGCGGTACTCGAGTGGAAGGTGACCGGGGCGGAGGACATCACCATCGAGCCGCTCGGGATCGATGTGGAGGCGGAAGGCAGGCTGGTCGTCCACCCGTGCGGCAAGACGGACTACACGCTCGTTGCGTCGAACGCCGGTGGCAGCGTGAGCGAAAGCCTGACGATCGAAGTGGGCGAGTCCGATTGCCTGCTCTTCCTCGTCGCCGGTCAGTCGAACGCCTCCGGCTATGGCAAGGAGGTGGGCGGGCGCTTCCCGGTAGACGGACTCACCGAAGAGCCGCAGGAGGGCGTGATGATGTTCGACCCCGAGCAGGGCTGGGTGTTGGCCAGCGAGCCGACCCACGAGGGGGCCAGGCACTCCTTCCTGGTGCGCTTCGGCAAGGAGGTGCGTGAACGCACCGGCGGCAAGCGAGTCTTCCTGGTGCCGACTGCCGTGGGTGGTAGTCCTTTGGACGACTGGCAGCCCGGGGCGGAACTGTTCGAAGAGGCGATGGAGCTCACCCAGCGGGCGACCGACTCGCTGGGCGTCCCCGTAGAGGCGGTCCTCTGGTTCCAGGGCGAGTCGGACACTAGCAACGAGTCGGAACGGAGCAGGTTCGTAGACCGCACCGACGACACCCTCTCGGCCTTCCACGAGAGGCTGCCGGGGCGGCCGCCGGTCATCTTCGTGCAGTTATCCAAACGGCTCTGGTCGGAACAGCTCGACGAGCCCGGAGACAACATCCAGGGTCACAACCTCGCCTACCAGTACGTCCGGGAGCAGCAGAGGCTGATGGAGTCAGGGGCCAACCAAGCCGTCATAGGCCCAGCCGCCGAGTCGGGCATCGACCGCTCCTACTACTACATGGCGGTCTCTCACGACCTCCCGATGAGCGACGCGAAGCACATCAGCGCTCACGGGCAGAGGGTCCTCGGCACCAGGCTCGCCCGGCTCTACATGGCGTGCGTCGCCCAGGAGTGCGGCTCTCCACCCGGCCCCAGGCTGGAGGAGATCCGGCTCCAGACGACCGCCGCAGGGAGCGCCATCGTCATCGATCTGAGCGAACCGGTGACCCCCCCGTCCGATCCCCCGTACGACAACTACTTCGCGGTGTTCATCGACGGGGTCGAGCAGACCGGGTTCACCATCGAGCGAGGGTCCGTCGACCAGTCGCTCATCAGGCTCCAGTTCTCTACCTCTTTCGCAGGCGAGGCGCAGGTCGAGGTGCGCTACATGCCGCCCGAGAACATGCCGCCGGAGCAAGACCTGTACGTTGCCAGCGAGAACGTGGTGATGGACCTGGACGACGGCCTACCGCTGCCGGCCTTCGGCCTGCCGGTCGAGGACCTGCCGTGTGACGACCCATCGGACGAGTGCGATTCGATTCCCGGACTGAGGATGCAGTGACAGTCAGTTGCCCGGTCGGGAGGTTCGGGAAGCCAACACTCAGCGGTCACAGAACACGCGGTATGCCGCATGCAGAATGTCAGCACACAGACGGGCGACTGGTTCGCCGGTCCGTCAGGGGATCGAATCGGGGGGCAACATGAATCGCATTGCGAGCGAACGGAGCCGGGCCAGCTGGTCCGGAAAGAAAGAGGAGTGCCGGCAGGAAGCGACGGCCCACCTGGGCCTACGGGCTTCTACATGACGGCGCTCTCCGAACGCATCTCGGCACTCGTGCCGGCGATCCCGATGTTGCCCCGCCACTGGAAGGTGTGGGCCGACCTGGGGATCATCATCCTCGCGACGCCCCTGGCGTTCGCGGTCCGCTACGACATGCGCGCGCCTGATCACGGCCTGCTGCCGGTACTGATCGCCACCATCTTCCTGCTGGCGCTCAAGGGCGCTCTCTATCTGCGCCTGGGGCTCCACTCGCGCTCATGGAGCAGGGTGACCTTCCGCGACCTGGGCGACCTGACGTTCATGCTCCTGGTCGTCGCCGTCGTGGGCACCCTGGTCCTGCTGGCGTTCGGCAACGCCCTGGGCATACCCCGCTCCATCGCGCTTCTCGACGCGCTGATTTCCCTCGCCCTCATGGCGGGGGCCCGCGCCGTCGCCCGCTATCTCTACGAGAGTCGCCGCAGCGAGGAGGTCGAGCCGGCGAACCGGAGACGCGTCCTGATCGTAGGCGCCGGTGAAGCGGGCTCGATGATCGCCCGCGAACTGCTGCGGCATCCGGAGACCGGTCTCAAGCCGGTCGCCTTCCTCGACGACGACCCGCAGAAGATCGGCCAGCGCTTCGCCTCGGTACCGGTCGTAGGCAGGATCTCCGATGCGGCCGAGGCGATCTCGGAGCACGGCGTGGACGAGGTGCTGATCTCCATGCCTTCCGAGAACGGCCACACGGTCCGGAGGGTTATCGAGACGCTCCAGGACGTCAAGCCGAACCTCACCTACAAGATCGTTCCGGGGATGTACGAACTGCTGAGCGGGCGTGTCGCCATCAAGCGGATGCGGGACGTCGAGATAGACGACCTGCTGGGCCGCCCGCCGGTCCGTCTCGACATCGGGGCGATCGAGAACTACCTGCGCGGCAAGCGGGTGCTCATCACCGGCGCCGGCGGCTCGATCGGCTCCGAGCTGGTGCGGCAGATCTGCCGTTTCGGTCCCGAGGAGCTGATCCTCTTCGGCCACGGCGAGAACAGCATCTATGCGCTCGAGCGGGAGCTCGAGCGGAATTGGCCGGACATCCGCTACCGGAGCGTCATAGGCGCCATCCAGAACGGCTCGCGCCTCGAGTACATCTTCTCGACCCACCAGCCGCACGTCGTCTTCCACGCCGCCGCTCACAAGCACGTGCCGCTGATGGAGCTCAATCCCGAGGAGGCGGTGTTCAACAACATCGTCGGCAGCCGCAACCTGGTCAACCTCGCGCTCAAGTACCACATCACCCACTTCGTCAACATCTCCACGGACAAGGCGGTGAACCCGACGTCGGTGATGGGCGCTTCCAAGCGGATGGTGGAGTTCCTGGTCCAGGACGCCGCATCGAAGGCGGCTCCCGACCAGACGTTCGTGTCGGTGCGCTTCGGCAACGTGCTGGGCAGCCGCGGCAGCGTGATCCCGGTCTTCAAGAGTCAGATAAATGCCGGCGGCCCGGTCACCGTTACCCACCCCGACATGGTCCGCTACTTCATGACCATCCCCGAGGCGGCGCAGCTGGTACTGCAGGCGGCGGGGCAGGGCGACAACGGGGAGATCTACATCCTCAACATGGGGCAGCCCGTGAAGATCCTCGACCTCGCACGCGACCTGATCAAGCTCTCGGGCTTCGAGCCGGAAGTCGACATCCCGATCGTCTTCACCGGCACCAGGCCGGGGGAGAAGCTGTACGAGGAACTCATGACCAGCGAGGAGAAGAGCCGGGCAACGCCACACGAGAAGATTTTCGTAGCGCGGGCCGAGCAGTTCTCTCCGATGGAGCTGCACCACACCGTCGACCAGCTGCAGGAGGCGGCGCTCAACTCGGATCACAGGCGCATCAGGGAGGGGTTGCAGAGCTTCATCCGCGGCTGCGCCTTCGCTCCGGCTCCCGAGGGGGCGGAAGGGGAGGCGCAGGCCGCCGCCAGCAGGCCTACGACTGCCTCGAACTGAGGTCGCTCTGGATCGGCTGTGACGGGTCGGGAGGCCGTGGCCGGGGCCGCTGGTAGAGTCTAGCCCAGGGAAGTAATCGACCGTCTGACCAAGGGGTTCCCGTCGTCGCCATCAGGCGGCGGGAACGATAGTGGGGGTCACTTGAGCATGCAACAAGAAATTACCGTCGATATCGGGGCCCTGTTCCGCTTCATCGCCCGGGGGCTGATCCTTGCCCTCCTGGTCGGTGGCGCTCTGGCGTTCGTGGCTCTGCAGTTGAGCCGCAGGCAGCCGCCCGTCTATGAGGCGGAGGCAACGGTCCTGGCGGCGCAGACGAACCCCGAGTTCAGACAGTTCGGACTCTCGTTGGTCACCGCTCCTCCTCTGGACGTAAGCGCCTACCGCGCCGCGGGCACCAGCGACCCGGTACTGGCCGAAGCGCTCCGCCGGATGGGCGCCGAGAACCCGACCGATACCGACATCAGGAGGCTCCGGGGACGGATCTCGGTTCAGGCCGAGGAGACGGTGAGTTCCAGCCTCATCTACGTGAGTGGTCAGGGCTCGACGCCCGGAGCGGCAGCCAACCGCGCCAACGCCGTGGCCAACGCGATGGTCAGCTGGGACCGGGCCCGGGCGAGCGAGGACATGGAGCAGCTCGTCCAGTCGCTCGAGCTGCAGATCGCCAACCTGAGCGAACAGATCCGCTCACTCCAGACCCTGAACGACCCGTCGGTCGCCGACCAGATCGCCGGGCGCATAAACCTGCGCGCCGAGCGGCAGGAGCAGCTCTCCTACGCCCGCGCCCTCAGCGCCTCGGCGACGCCGTTGCTGAGCGTGCTTCAGCCGGCCAACCCGCCTGGGGCGCCGATCTCCCCCCGGCCGATGCTCAACGCCGCGGTGGCGTTCATCCTGGGGGTTCTCGCGACCTATGGGTTGCTCCTCCTGAGGCGCGCCCTCGACACTCGGCTCACCGGTGTCGCCGACCTCGCGCACGCCGCCGGGCTCCCGGTCCTGGCGGAGTTCCCGCGGTTCCACCGTCTCGACAAGAACACGCTGCGGGAGGCCTCCAGCTACCTGCGCACCAACCTGCTCTTCTCGACGGCCGATACCCATCCGAAGATATTCCTGATAAGCAGCGCCCAGGGGGGTGAGGGGAAGACAGTGACGGCGACGAGCCTGGCTGAAGGATTCGTCCGGAATGGCTACCGCACCCTCCTCGTCGACGCCGACCTGCGGTCGCCATCGCTCGCCAAGATGTACCGGATAAGCGGCGGCAACCGCTCCTCGCTCGCCGACTGGCTGCAGGAGCCGTACGGTCAGCACCAGCCGGTCGAGGTATCGGTGAGCCCGAAGCAGCATCTCTCCGTGATCCCGGTGTTCCAGCCCGTCAACCAGCCTTCCGAGCTGCTGAGCATCGGCTTCCGCTCCTGCCTCGAGAAGTGGCGCCAGGAGTACGACGTCATCCTGATCGACTCGGCGCCCATACTGGCGGTGGCAGATTCGCTCACCATCGCACCCTTCTGCACCGGCACGATCCTCGTCACGCACCTGCAGAAGACCGACAGGAACCAGATACGCACCGCGGTAGACCTGGTGCGGCGCATCGGCGCCCGAGTGCTGGGGGTGGTGGCGACGCACGTGCAGAACGAATCGGGCCGGGGACCGGTCTACGGTTACGGCTACTCCCCGCCTCAGGAGCCGGGCGCGCCCAGCGACCGGAGCAGCGGCGGGGGCATGAGGAGCTCCCTCCCGAAGGCGCCCAAACCGACGCTGCGTCGCGACCGGCCTGCCTGACCCTACGGTCGTTTACATGCTCGCCGCCCGGTAACCCGTGCGGCGAGCTTTTTGGTGCGCTCATGGACAGTGCGGTGCGCTGTCGGATCTCTGCTGGTTGGAGGAGCTCGCCCGTCGTCGCCGCCGGTCGTTACGGCTCTGCTTACCGCGCGCTGAGGCGCCCCGGCGTCGGCCGCCGGCCGCCGGGCTACTGTGGCCAGCCGGGGAAGGGCACGCCGTCGGGCACCACCATCGCCGTGAAGTGGACTTCCATAGGGTAGTAGAGCTCGGGATCGGGAGGCTCCTCGTTGCCGTTGCCGAGCAGGTAGCGACTGTCGATCGGCAGCCCGGAAGGATCCTTGATCACCAGAATCACGCTCTCCAGCCCGTTCTGCCAGTCGATCCCCTCGAAGCCGCTCATGCTGGCGAGCGGCTGCTGCGCCTCGTAAACCCCCTCCTCCTCGAACACGAGGAGGTTGCTGGAGGTGCAGGCGGGCTGGACCGATATCGAATCGTTCGGCACCAGGCAGAGCTGGTAGTGAACAGGCTCGTCGCTCGGTTTGGCGAGCACCTCGAGGCGCTGATAGAGCGTGCCCGAAGTGAACTGAGCCAGGTTCCGCTCGAGGTTCTGCCCGGCCAGGAACGAGAAGGCGCCCGAGCCGCCCTCCTCGGCGCTCACGTGAGTGATCACCTCGTCGGCCACGACGAGCACCGAGCTGGAGGTGGCGGGCAGGGCGGCTCCGGCTACCTGCTCGTCCCGGTTCGGGGGCAGAGGTGCTGCCTCGGCGACCGGAGCATCCTGGGTCGGGGGCAAAGGTGCGGCGAGAGCGCCGCCGGCGGGGTTAGGCCGGCCTTCGTTGGTCGCCTCTGCAGCCCCGCCTTCGGGGAGCGCCGCTTGCTCGCCGGCGGCCTGGTCTCGAGCCGCCTGCTCTGCCCCTTCCTCCTCGGCAGCGGCTGCCTGAGCTGCCGCCTGCTCTTCCGCGGCTCGTTCTGCCTCGGCCTGGGCTCTGGCCTCGGCCTCCGCTCGCGCCTGTGCCTCTGCCTCCGCCTGTGCCTGTGCCTCCGCCTGTGCCTGTGCCTCTGCCTCCGCTCGGGCCTGTGCCTCGGCCTCGGCCTGCGCCCTGGCTTCCGCTTCCGCCTGCGCTCGAGCTTCGGCCTGAGCTCTCGCTCGCTGCTCTGCCAGCGCTCGGGCCTGGCGTTGCTCGCGTAGCTGCTCCTCGGCCGCCGAGATGTAGAAGCGATAGCTGGAGTCTTGGGGAGCCAGCTGCGCGGCCCGCTGGAAGCGCTCCAACGCCTGCTCGAAATCTCCGCGAGAGAACTGGATCCTGCCCAACAGGGCGTGAGCTTCGGCTATCTCGGGGTTCCGTGCCAGCGCCTCCAGGAGCAGCTCCTCTGCCCGCACCGAGTCGCCCCGTTCGTACGCCGCGGTGCCCTCAGAGAAGGCGGCATACGCTTCCTCGCCGTAGCGGGACCTGTTTCGCGCCAGCGCCAGTGCGGCCCGCGCCTCGTCGTGGTCGGGTTCCAGTTCGACGAGTCGTTGCAGGTAGGCGACGGCGTCGTTGGGGCGTCCGACCTCGAGCGCGACCCGGCCCGCCCGCTCGAGCGCCTCGGCATAACGGGGGTTCAGTTCGGCGGCCCTGGCGAACTGCCTCAGCGCCTCCTCGGACTGCCCCTGAGCGTAGAGCGACTCGCCCCGGTCGAACGCGTCGACCGCCTCGACCCCGTACTCGAGGTAGGCATCTACCCTCGCAAGGAGGTTCCCGGCCTCTTCGTCGAGCGAGGCAAGCCTCTGGGCGTACTCTCTCGCCGCCTCGATCTCTCCGACGGCCAGATACGACTGCGTCAGCCTTCTGAGCGTCAGGCGGTCTTCCGGATTCAGTTCGTGAGCCTGTTGCAGGTAGGGGATCGCCCGCCGGTAATCCTGATTCGAATAGCTGTTGAAACCCAACCAGGTGGCGGCGCCCAGGAGCTGGTTCCGCGCCTGGGCATCCATCTCACCGCCCAGTTCGAGGTACGACTGCCAGGCGTCCCAGGCCCTGCTGTACCAGCCGGTGACGCTGTAGACCTGACCGAGGAACCGGTACGGTTGAATACTCTCCGGCGCCAGGCGTTGCGCCCTCTGGCCCAGTGAGATCGCTTCGTTCCAGAGAGGCTGATCCGGGAAGTGGTCCGGGTAGCTGACCATGGCGAGGGCAGCCGTCTGCTGGCCCTGACGCAGTACCTCGCGCGCTTCGTCGCTCAGTCCCTGCGCCTGCGCGGGTTGCAGTGAAAAGAGGAGCAGCCATGCGCAGAGAAGGCCGAGCGACCACCGGCCAACCGACTGCCATCTCCTCAACGCTGCGTTCACTTCGGAAGTGCCCCCGTAGGCGCGAGCCCATCGGATGCGCCGACGCACCCCGGCACTCGCGAATGCCACTCCTCATTGTAGCTCCGACAGCAAGCGGCCTTGTGACGGTGGCGGGCCCACGACCACAGTCACGGAGGGAAAGGGCGGCCGGCGCTAGCATGGAGCGGAGCAAACCGCCACCTGAGCGAGGAAAGCTCGTTCGCTCGAGGAGTCTCGATGGAACGGAAGAAACCTCTGACTCTCGCCCTGTTCATCCTTGCCCTGATCGGATTGGGCTGGGTTCAACCGGCCGGGGACTGGCGCAGCCAGGCGATCAGCAACCTCAGCGAGGAGGGGATCGATCCTGCGTTCCCCGACGGGTCGTTCCTGGGCGAGGGGACGCTCACGGGGTATCAGGCGGCGGTACTGATAAACCGGTTGCTCACCGAGGTCGATCAGAGGACGGGCTGTCCCGATCCGCTGGCGGGACTCCCGACACCTGACGCGACGTTCGAGGACGTGCCGGCCGATCACTGGGCGAGCGAAGCCGTCGACCGCGTCGCCGCGCTCGACGTCGCGGCAGCCTTCCCCGACGGTCGGTTCAACGGGGCGGAGTTCCTGACGGGGTACCAGACGGCCTTCCTCGTCTCCCGCGCCCTGGAGGTGGTCGAAGCGAAGGCTGCTTGCGGCGCGACCGCCGCGGACGAGCAGCGGACCCAGCTGGTGCAGCGGCTCGACGAGATAGAGGCGCAGATCCAGTCCGGTGCGCTGCAGGGACCACCGGGACCGGCCGGTCCGCCCGGACCCGCTGGCCCGCCCGGTCCTCAGGGACCGCAAGGCGAGGTGGGGCCGCCAGGACCGCCAGGGGAACCGGGAGAGGATGGTCTGGACGGAGAACGTGGCCCTGAGGGCCCGCCCGGACCGCAAGGGCCGCAGGGACCACCTGGAGAGCCCGGACCAGCCGGAGTCAGCTGCTGGGATCTGAACGCGAACCGGAACCCAGACCTCTCAGAGGACGTGAACGCCGACGGAGTCGTGGACGTACTCGATTGCCAGGGTCCGCCGGGACCGCCCGGACCACCAGGGCCCGAAGGACCCAGGGGACCGCGAGGACCCGAAGGGCCGACTGGCCCGGCAGGTCCGCAGGGGCCGGAGGGTCCGCCTGGACCACAGGGACCGCAGGGCCCCCAGGGACCTCCTGGAGACTAGGCAAGTGTTCGAAGCGGAGAACATCGATCGCCCGGCGTCCGAACAGGAACGACTGGAGAAGCTTCTTCGGGAGCTTCGCAATATCGGTAAGCAGCTGCGGCTGGGAGTCGACGCGGTGCGCTCGGGCAAGATCCCGGGGGAGGTCCTGGTGCAGGGGATGCGCGCTCAGGACCCTCTCCCGGCCGGGCCTGCCGTCGAACTGCAACCCCTTCCGACAGGCGGGTCGTTCGCCTGGTTGGGCCCGGAGAGGGCCACCACGGCCGTCCTCTACTGCCATGGCGGGGGCGGTGTCTCGGGCTCGGTTGGCGGACATCGGGAGCGGATGGAGAAGCTGGGTCGACTTTGCGGTTCGCGCATCTTCGGCCTCGAGTACCGTCTGGCTCCGGAGCATCCGTTCCCCAGCGACATCGACGACGCCGTAGCCGGCTACCGAGCGCTGCTGGCCCAGGGCATCCCGCCCGAAAGGATCGCCTTCGCCGGCGACTCGCACGGGGGCGGGATCGCTCTTGCCGCCCTGATCAGGGCCCGGGATCTGGGCGAGCCGTTGCCGGCGGCGGCCTTCCTCGCCTGCGGAGTCTTCGACCGAACCGTCGTCGTGCAGGAGGGCTTCCTCGAACGCGAGGTCACCTGGGAGCTGAACGACCCGGTACTAAGTTACGGGCCGTTCCTCCGTTGGCTGTGTGAGACCTACCTGGGTGGGGAGGACCCCGCGAATCCGCTGGCTTCCCCGCTACTTGCAGACCTGTCGGGACTACCGCCTCTCTTCATCCAGGCGGGGGAGAAGGAGGTCCTGCGCGGGCAGAGCGAGAAGTTGGCGCAGGCGGTGTGGCGAGCCGGGGGCGAAGCAACACTCGACATCGTCACCGACATGTTCCACAACTTCCATGCCTACCCGCTGGTGGCAGCGCGCGCGGCGGTGGAACGGGCCGCGGAGTTCTTGCAGGAGAGACTGGATCCTTGAGTCGACTCCGCTTCTCAATCGGTGGGCTCGAGGGGCTGCCGTGATCGTCGACGCCGCCGGGCTGATGAAGTTGATGGAGGCGGTCACGTCGATCGAGTTCGGATGCTTCATCGGAACCCTGGGCCGTGTGGCCGCAACAACGTAAGGTCTTGGCAGGCGCCTCACCGGTCGGTTGTGCTCACCCCGGGGACGAGGACCCTGTCCCGACTTCCATGCCGCCCGCGCCCTCGTCGCGGGCGGCCGTGAAGGTGATGCTGACGCTCCTGTTGGCCGTCATGTCGACCTCGCAGGCGTTGCTGTCGCCTGCCCCGCTGCAATCGCCTCCCCAGGCGAAGGTCGTAGTTGTGTCATCGGGCTGGGCGGTCAACGTCACGCGGTCTCCGTCGTCGTAGCTCTCCGTGCAACTGTCGGTGCAACTGCTGCCCGCGGGTGGCTGGTAAGCGAGAGTTCCTGGGCCCGACACATCGAGCGTCAGGTTGAACCTGGCCATGAGAGGACTGAATGTGGCGGTGATTTCCGCTGGTTCGTTCATCCGGAACGAGCACGGATTCTCAGTACCGCTGCAGTTGTCGCCTGTCCAGCCTGTGAAGGTCGATCCTTGGTCCTCGTTCGCTGTGAGGGTGATTGTTTGGCCTTCGTCGATCGGTACGGTGCAGTCGCTATTGCACGTCTCGTCGACGGGGTCGATGTGGATGCTGCCGCTGCCTTGTCCGGCGATGGTGAGGTCGAGGTTGTGTTGTGTGACTGGTACCGGTTCGAAGGTGGCGGTTTCGTTCGCTGGGCCGTTCATGACGAACGTGCATGTGTTGTTTTGTCCGTTACAGTTGTCGCCTGTCCAGCCTGTGAAGGTCGATCCTTGGTCCTCGTGCGCTGTGAGGGTGATTGTTTGGCCTTCGTCGATCGGCTCGGTGCAGTCGCTATTGCACGTCTCGTCGACGGGGTCGATGTGGACGCTGCCGCTGCCTTTTCCGGCAATGGTGAGGCCGAGATTATGCTCTACCACTTGCTTTTCGAAGGTCGCGGTCACTGACCTATCTTCTGTCAACGTAATTTTGCAGTTCACTACGTCGGCACAGGGGCTGCTCCAGCCCACGAACTCCCAGCCACTTGCCTCGTTTGGAGTAAGGGTCACAGGGGTACCCGCCGAGAAGGTCGCTTCGCAGGTTTCGTCAGGGCCGCAGTCGATCCCGCCGGGCGAGCTGGTTACCGTTCCCTGTCCCACCACGGTGGTGGCCAGAAGAAACCTCTGGCGGAAGACCGCAGTTACCTCCTGATCCTCGTTCATCTGCACCGTGCAGGTGGAGTTCGTGCCGCAGCTGCCGCCGTCCCAGCGTTCGAAATCCCAACCGGACGCAGGGTCGGCGGTGAGGGTCACCGATTCCCCCATGGTCACGTCGACTGAGCAGTCGTTCGGACATTCGATCCCCGGGCCGCTAACGCTGCCGCTGCCCGTCCTGTCCACCGACAGCGTGAACCGACGGAGGTTGACGGTGGCCGAAACATCCACCTGACCCTGAACCGTGACGATGCAGAAGTCGTCACGCTCGCTATCGGCGCATGCACCTCCGAATCCTGCTGCCACCGAGTCGTCGGCCGGGTTCACCAGCAGGCTCACCTGAACCGGCGTGTCGTACGCCCGTACGCAGTCGCCCGCGCAGTCCTCGCCCGGTTCGAGGCGCACGCTTGCCTGCCCGTCACCCTGCATGTCGAGTACGAGAACGTTGTCGGCGAATACCGCGGTGACCGTCTTGTCGCCGTCCATCGTCAGGCTGCACGATCCGGTGCCGCTGCAGTCGCCGTGCCATCCGGCGAAGCCCTGGACACCACTCGCCTGCGCCTGCAACTCTATGGTCACAC
Organism: Trueperaceae bacterium; assembly: GCA_036381595.1. Lineage (NCBI taxonomy): Bacteria > Thermotogati > Deinococcota > Deinococci > Trueperales > Trueperaceae > Trueperaceae bacterium. The sequence continues at coordinate 132,115 of DASVCN010000023.1, forward strand.
CCTCACCAATGCGGGCGGTGCAGTCGTTCACGCACTGGAAGTCGAGTTCTTCGATCGTGACGATTCCCGTGCCCTCCACGATCACGTCGAGCGCGAAGGTACCTTCCGTCGCGCCCGGCTGGAGGCCATCGGAACCGGTCTGGGTGCACGCCGCCAGCAGGGCCGACAGCAGCAGCGCCACCAGGCCCAAGGTCGCAATGCGCAGTTTGCTCATCCCGTGAAATCCCCCTATCGGTCCGCAACGGGTCGGTAAAGGTTGCGGTACCAATGATAGGGCGGGGCAGAGGGCTCGCGCGTGACGGTTGTTCGGCCCTCGAGCGCGCCGTCGACCGTAAGGGGGCGACAGGGACGACTAGCTCGTTACTTCGAGTTTCTCGTTCAGCAACTGGCGGACCAACTCGGGTTTGGCCTTCCCGCGGCTCTCCTTCATCACTAACCCCAGTAGCGCGTTGACCGCCTTCGGGTTCTCACGAGCGCTCCGCACGATCGTTTCGTTGGCGCCGAGTACCCGCTCCACCAGACGCGCCACCTCGTCTTCGTCGGCGATCTGACCCAAGCCTCGCTCGGCCACCAGCCTGCCGGGCTCGGCTCCCGCCATCACCTCGGGCAACAGATCCTTCGCGGTCTTGCCCGAGATCTCACCGCTTTCCACGAGCCGCACCAGGGCAACCAGCAGTTCGGGCGTGAGCGAACTCTGGGCCAATCGCTCACCACGCCCACGCAGATAGCCGGTGACGTCGCCGTTGAGCCAGTTTGCGACGGCCTGCGGTTCTCCGCCCGCCTCGAGCGCGGCGTCGTAGAAGCGGGCGAGTTCGACATCGAAGGCGATCAGGTTCGCGTCGAACGAGCGGACGCCCAGCGCCAGGTACCGTTCCCTCTTCGAGTCGGGCAGTTCAGGTGTGGCTCCACGTACGCGCTCCAGCCACTCGCTGGTGATGCTCACCGGCGGCAGGTCCGGGTCGGGGAGGTAGCGGTAGTCGGCACTCTCCTCCTTCTCGCGCATCACGTAGGTCTTCTGGCCCCCTTCGTTCCAACCGCGCGTCTGCTGGCTCACCTCGCGGCCATCCTCGAGCAGTTGCGACTGGCGCCTGATCTCGAACGTCAGGGCAGCCTGAACGCTCTTGAACGAGTTGAGGTTCTTCACCTCGACCTTCGTTCCCAGCGGGTCGCCGGGCCGCCTCAGTGAAACGTTGACGTCGGCCCGCATCTTCCCCTCTTCGGGCGACGCGTCCGACACCCCGAGCGACTGCGCGATCGCCCGCACCCGATTCAGGAACTCGCGGGCTTCTTCGGGCGTCCGGAGGTCGGGTTCGGTGACCATTTCGATCAGCGGCGCGCCGGCCCGGTTCAGGTCGACGAGGCTGTAGTCGGCGTAGGCGGGGTGGACCGAACGGCCCGCGTCCTCCTCCAGATGACAGCGGGTGATGCCGATGCGGCGGCCGTCATCGAGATCGATGAAGCCGTGCTCCCCGATCGGCCGGTCGAACTGACTGATCTGATAATTCTTGGGCGCGTCGGGGTAGAAGTAGTTCTTGCGGTGGAACTGGGTGCGCTCCGGTACCAGGCAGTTCAAGGCGAGGGCGAACATTATCGCCTTCTCGATCGCCTCCCCGTTGGCGACCGGGAGCGAGCCGGGGAGGCCGATGCACACCGGGCAGGTGTGCGTATTCGGCGGGTCGCCGAAGGTATCGGCGGAGCAGCCACAGAACATCTTGCTCCCCGTTTTCACCGCGAGGTGGACCTCGAGGCCGATCACCGCTTCGAACTCGACACTCACGAGGGACACGCGGAGAGTCTACCAACGTCAGCCGAGAAGTACGGGCGCCTGCGAACCCGGCGGCGACGGCCGATTCTGGTGCTGGACAACTGGTTGGCCAAATGTGCTGCGCTAAGATGAGTCCATGGTCGAAGCCGTCCTCGAGGATATCGCCGTGGCCGGCGAGGGGAACCAGTTCCTGGTGCTTCTCCGGACGAAAGACGACGACGTGTTGCCGATAGTCATCGACGCGCTGCAGGCGATGTCGATCGCGGCGGGACGCTCGGAGGAGTCCGTTATCGGAAGGCCCCTCACCCACGACCTGATGCTCTCGGCCCTCAAGATGTTCGACGCTACCGTCGCACGCGTCGAGATCACCGACCTGGTCGAAGGCACCTACTACTCGATGCTGATCCTCGAGCGGCAGGGCGTGCACTTCGAGGTGGATGCGCGTCCCAGCGACGCTCTCGCGCTCGCCGTCAGGTCCAAGGCGCCCATTCTCATAGCCGAGCACGTGATCGAGCAGAACGCCCTCACCGATGACTATTCGGGTGGCGGGGGCTTCGAGGCCTGAACCGATCGAACTGAGAGCGATACCACCACGTCGCCCGCGACATGAGCGGGCAGGCGACGGTGAGTAGACTGACTCAGGAGACCACGATGGCCGACACATTCGACGATCCATTCGCTGTGGACGGTGAGTCCACCGCCATCGCCACGCTGAACGAGGCCCAGCTCACGCCCCTCGTCCGTGATTTCATCGTCGCCCTAGGCGAAGACCCGGAACGGGAGGGCCTCCTGGCCACGCCCGAACGGGTCGATCGTTCCTGGCGCTTCCTCACCAGCGGCTACCATGTCGACGTCGCCGAAGTAGTCAACGGCGCCCTGTTCGAGGCCGAGGGTTCGGAGATGGTCGTGGTGAAGGGGATAGAGTTCTACTCGGTCTGCGAGCACCACATGCTGCCCTTCTTCGGCAAAGCCCACGTAGGCTACATCCCCAACGAGCGACTCCTGGGACTCAGTAAGTTCGCGCGAGTGGTCGACGTCTTCGCCCGGCGGATGCAGGTCCAGGAGCGGATGACGTCGCAGATCGCCGACGCCCTCGACGAACTCCTCCAGCCGCAAGGCCTGGCGGTGGTCACCGAGGCGAGCCACCTCTGCATGATGATGCGAGGTGTCGAGAAGCAGGGTTCGAGCACCCGCACCAGCGCCATGCGCGGAGTCTTCAAGAGCGACGCTCGCACCCGGCAGGAGTTCCTTGACTCTCTGAGCTGAGCGGCGTCCTGGCGCCGGTCTACTGCTTGACCGAGCCGGTGCTGGCCTCGAGCGGCACCGCCGGCCCGCGACTGCTCACCCGTACCGTCTCACCAGCCTGGACACGGCACTCCGGCCCCGTCTGCACCGTGATGAGCTCGTCGTGCCCCTCGACTTCCGTGGCCGTGCGGCAGAGGTAGGTGAGATCGTGCCCCTTGAACTCGCGGCTCAGGACGTCTACGAAGATGCCGCCGTCACCGCCGAAGGTGAGGTCCTCGGGACGCAACGAGAGCAGCAAGCGGCCCTCGGCCCTGCGGGTCAGGGGCAGGGGGCCGAAGATCGTTTCGGCCACCTCGCCGCAGCCGGTACCACGCAGCAGGTTGGTACGCCCCAAGAACTTGGCGACGAAAGCGGTGCGGGGTCGTTTGTAGACCTCTTCGGGAGTTCCCAGCTGCTCGAGCCAGCCGCTCCTCATCACCGCCAGCCGATCGCCGAAGGTGAGCGCTTCCTCCTGGTCGTGAGTGACCATGATGGTCGTCGTCCGGGTCGTCTTGAGGATGCTGCGGACCTCTTCCCGGGTCGCCTCCCGGAGTGCCGCATCTAGGTTGCTGAACGGCTCGTCCAGCAAGATGACCTCGGGCCCCGGCGCCAACGCCCTCGCGAGTGCCACGCGTTGCTGCTGGCCACCCGACAGCTGGTGGGGGTATCGCTTGCTGAAGACCGTCAGCCCGACGAGACCGAGGACCTCTTCGGCGCGCTCCAGGCGTTCTCGCCTCGAGCGCGCCCGTACCCCGAACGCCACGTTCTGGAGCACGGTCAGGTGGGGGAAGAGGGCGTAGTCCTGGAACACGAACCCTATGGCACGGCGCTCGGGCGGCACCCAACTGTTCGGTCCGACGACCTCGCGACCACCCACGTGAACGGTACCGGAGTCGGGTACTTCGAAGCCGGCGATGAGCCGCAGGAGCGTGGTCTTGCCGCAGCCCGAAGGTCCCAGCAGGCAGAGGATCTCGCCCTCGTCGACGCTCAGGTCGAAGTCGGAGACGGCCGGTTGCTGCGGATCGGCGTAGCTCTTCACGAGCCCGTCGACGCGAACTATCTCGAGCAGGCACGGGGCCGCGCTCGAGCCTCGTGCTGAAAGGTAGGCGCGCTTGTCGGTGGTGGTCGTGTTCATCGCATCGGATGCCTTGGCAGAGGGGAGTTTCGGCTCCCTTGCCGGCAGGGTAACAGAATCCTTATCGATTTACTAGGTATTCCGACCGGCATCGGCGTATGCTTGTGTGCCGGTGCAGAGATCAGCATCCAGCGACGATAGGAGTTTCGGCAGAAGGAGGATCCGGCTGGGCGGCTGGAGCATAGCCGTCGTCGCGATCGCCCTCCTCGTCGCAGCGCCCATACTGGTTGTGCTGAGCAGCGTCTTCGCTCCGGCCGGCGACATCTGGAGGCACCTGGCCTCGACCCTGCTTCCGGAGTACGTGCGCAACTCGTTCCTGCTCATGCTGGGCGTGGGGACGGGCACGATGCTCATCGGCGTGAGCGGCGCCTGGCTCGTAACCATGTGCCGCTTCCCGGGCCGCGGACTCTTCGAGTGGGCTCTCCTGCTTCCGCTGGCCATCCCGGCCTACATCATGGCCTACGCCTATACCGATTTCCTACAGTACGCCGGTCCCCTGCAGAGCGGACTCAGGGCAGTTACCGGCTGGGGGATAGGCGACTACTGGTTTCCCGACATCCGCTCATTAGGCGGCGCCATCCTCCTCCTCACGCTCGCCCTCTACCCCTACGTCTACCTGCTGGCACGGGCAGCCTTCCTCGAGCAGGCGGTCTCGATCCTCGAGGCCGGGCGTAGTCTCGGGCGCAGCCCCTGGCGGGCTTTCTTCGTGGTCTCGCTGCCGCTGGTGAGACCGGCCGTGGCGGCCGGCGTTGCCCTCGCACTGATGGAGACCTTAAGCGACTTCGGCACCGTCGAGTACTTCGGGATCGTCACCTTCACGACAGGGATCTACCGCACCTGGTTCGGGCTTGGCGCCCCGATCGCGGCGGCGCAGCTGGCGGCCTTCCTGCTGCTCTTCATCCTGGCGCTGCTCGTGCTCGAGCGCAGCCTGGGCAGGCGGAGGAGGTCACAGGGCGGCGCCAGCCGCTACCGAGCGCTGGGAACCTTCCCGCTCTCGGGGGCGAGGCGTCTCCTCGCCTTCGGAGCCTGCCTGCTGCCCATCCTCCTCGGCTTCCTGGGCCCCGCTGCGATCCTTCTCGAGATGACGCTCAGCGACACTTCGCGTTCTCTGGGTCCCGACCTCCTCGAGTATTCCCGCCACACCTTCGTCCTGGCGGCCATAAGTGCTGTCCTGGCTGTACTGGTCGCGCTCCTGCTCGCCTACGGGAAGCGGGTGCGGCCCAACATTCTCACCCGCGCCGCCACTCGGATAGCCTCCATCGGCTACGCGGTACCCGGTTCGGTGATAGCCGTGGGCGTCCTCATGCACCTGGGCTGGATCGACAACCGGATCGACACCTGGACGAGGAGCAGCTTCGGGTTCTCCACTGGACTGCTGCTCAGTGGAACGATCGCCGGTCTGCTCTTCGCCTACCTGGTGCGGTTCCTCGCGATGTCGCTGGGTGCTGTCGAGTCGAGCCTGGCGAAGATCACGCCGAGCATGGATGAAGCCGCCCACAGTCTGGGTCACCGGTCGCTGTCGACGTTGCTGCGGGTGCACGTCCCGCTGATGCGCGGCAGCCTGCTCAGCGCCGCGCTCCTCGTGTTCGTGGAGGTGACCAAGGAATTGCCCGCGACGCTGATAGTGCGGCCGTTCAACTTCGACACTCTGGCCGTGCGGGCTTACCGGCTGGCTTCGGACGAGCGGCTCACCGAGGCCGCCGGCGGGGCGTTGATGATCGTCCTGGTGGGGATCGTTCCGGTCTTCCTGCTCAGCCGGGCCATCGCCCGATCCCGTGAACTGGGCGACGGCTGAGCAGTGAGATGCCGCCCGGCATCGGTCCCCTGCAACGTGTTCGGGCGCGCCCTGCGTGGGCGCGCCCGAACACGCGTCGGTAGACGACCGGTCAGCGCCAGCCGGCCCGGTCCATCAGCATCACAGCTTCCGGGTTATTCTCCCCCAGCAGCGCGATGTTCACGTCATCGGCCACGAACTCGCCGAAGCTCTCCGCCACCTCCGATGCCGGGACGCCGTCGACGACCGGGAACTCGTTGTTGCCCTGAGCGAAGATCTCCTGTGCCTCGGGCGAGGTGAGGTACTCGATGAAGCGGACCGCGTTCTCGGGGTGTGGCGCGGTAGCGACGACCCCGGCGCCGCTGATGTTGACGTGAGCGCCGCGCCCCTCCTGGTTGGGGAAGAATAGCCCGACCTTCTCGGCGACCTCGCGATCGGCGGGGTCGTCCGATGCGATCAGCCTGGCGAGGTAGTAGTGGTTGACCACGGCCACGTCGCACTCGCCCGCCGCCACCGCCAGTATCTGGTCGGTGTCGCCACCCTGGGGCCGGCGCGCCATGTTGTCGACCAACCCTTCGGCCCACTCCTCGGTAGCTTCGGCTCCGTTGGCGGCGATGAGGGAGGCGACCAGCGACTGGTTGTAGACGTTGCTGGACGAGCGGATGCAGATGCGGTCGTCCCAGCGTTCATCGGCGAGGTCCTCGTAGGTGGAGAGCTCGCTCGGGTCGACGGCTTCTTCGTTATAGACGATCACGCGGACGCGCTGAGTGAGACCGAACCACTTGCCTTCGGGGTGACGCAGGTTCTCCGGGATGCGCTCCTCGAGAACCTCTGAGTCTACCGAAGCCAAGATCCCGGCCTGCTCGGCCCGCCAGAGGCGTCCGGCGTCGACGGTGATGAACACGTCGGCCGGGCTGTTCCGTCCCTCACTCTCGATCCTGGCGATAAGCTCGTCGGCATCCGCCTCGATGACGTTCACCTCGATACCGGTCTCGTCGGTGAACTCCTCGTAGAGCTCCTCGTCGGTCGGGTAGTGGCGGGAGGAGTAGACGTTGACGACGTCGGCCGAGGGATCGGCGACCGCGGTGTCGTGGGCCCGCTCCTCTTCGTGTTCGCCGGGTCCACTGGCGAGCGCGGCTGGTGTGAATAGCAGGCAGAGCAGGGCTAGAAGGCAGAGTCGTCGGATGTGCATCGTTAGGTCCCCTTCCGTTCCGGTTGCGTGTTTTCGGCGAGAGCGCCGACCTGGAGTAAACCTGAGTGGTGGTGTCAGGATTCCCACGGCATAATGGCAGAGGCTAATCCCGAGTGTCAAGGTCGGATTTTGGAGATGTTGGCCTAGCCGCCCTGCTCCGCGGGAGCCTGGTCGAGCGTCCCCTCGGCCCTCTCCGCAACCATCCCGGCGGTCAGGTGCTGCTCGATCCAACGGGCGACACCGCCTTCCTCCGGCGAGGCGACCCGCTCGTCGGCGGCGGCCACCACGTCGGGATGAGCGTAGGAGCCTACTGCCACGCCGGTCCCGGCCCACCCCACCATCGTCACGTCGTTCAGCCCGTCGCCGAAGGCCACCGTCGCTTCGCGAGGCACCTCGAGAAGGTCGGCGATCAGTTCGAGCGCGCCGCCCTTGTCGGCGTTGGCGCCGGTCACCTCCAGGTAGCCGTCGCCCCACAGGTAGGTGACCAGGCCCGGCAGGCGCCGCCGGATCTCCTGCTCGATCGTCTTCGTGCGTTCGTCGGCGGCGAAGATCACCTTGTCGGCATCGAGCCTGGCGCTCGCGTCGAACCGCTTCACCAGACGGTTGCGGCTATGCGCCCACGACCAGCGGTCGTCGTCCGGATCGCGGACGTAGAGCATGTCGTCCACCACGCAGGAGAAGTCGAGGTCGGTGACCTCCAGGTAGGGGGCGAGCACCTGGGCGACGACGGCCGCCTCGAGGCGGGTATGCCGGATCAGCTCGCCGCCGAAGCCGTAGACCACCGCGCCATGGTTCACGCTGTGCGGCCCGTCGATCTCGAGTTGTTCCAGGTAGGGCAGTGCCGCCGCTCGTGGCCGGCCGGTGAGGACGGTGACCAGGTGGCCGCAACGGCGGGCCTCGCGGATCGCCTCTTCGATCCTCGCAGGGAGCCGGTAATCGTCTGTCAGCAGGGTTCTGTCGAGGTCGAAGGCGAGGAGCCGGGGCGAGTCCATATCCTCCAAGCTTAGCCCGCTCTCCCCCTGCTCTCACGTCGCCTGCGGCCCCCGCCCGGGTGCGCTGAGCCGGCGAACCCGTGCGCGGAGCCGGCGAACGACGACGACCGAGCGGCTGCCTGGAAGCTACTCCAGGTCGATCGTCACCACCTCACCGAAATCCTCAAGCGATCCGCCGAAGAGCTCCGGGTCGCCCACCACCATGATCACCGCCTCCTGCGGGTGCAGCTCCTCTCGGGCCACCCGCTGGATCTCCTCGGCGGTGATCTGCTGCAGGTTGTCCAGATAGCGCTCGTAGTAGTCGGGCTCGAGTCCCAACAGCGATACCCGGGCGCTGCGCTGCGCTATCGCGGCGGCCGAGTCGTAACGGAACAGAGACTGGTTGAGGATCGTTTCCTGGGCGAGGCTCAGCTCCGCCGGATCGACGGGCTGCGACTGCAGTCGCTCGATCTCCTCGAGGATGAGCGAGATCACCTGGTGGGTCGCCTGGGCAGGCGAGATGCTGTAGGCGACGAAGGTTCCAGGGTACTCGAAGCCCTGAGTGACGACCGAAGCAGTGGCGTATGCGAGCCCGCGACGGGTCCTGATCTCCTCGAAGAGGCGGCTGGTGAAGCCACCGCCTCCCAGGATGTGATTCGCGACGTCGAGATCGTTGTAGGCGGGCGAATAAGCCAGCACCGCCGGGTGCCCGATGACTACCACGCTCTGGCTCATCTGCTTGGGCGCCAGGTAGACCGTGCCGTCGGGCTCTTCGTCGAGCGGCGGGATCGGGGGCGGAGGGTTCACCTCGACGCGCCAGTCGCCCAAGAGCTGCTCGAGTCGTGCGAGCATCTCATCGCTGTCGAAATCACCCGCCACGGCGATGGCCGTGTTCGCAGGGCCGTAGTAGCTGCGATGGAATTCGACTATGTCCTCGCGGGTGATGGCGTTTATCGACTCCAAGGTCGGGTAGGCCCCAGTGGGATGGCCCTCCGCTACGCGGTAGAAGAACTCCCGCAGGGCGAGTTGAACGGGGTCGTCCACGACCCTGCGGATCGCCTCCAGCTGACGCTGGCGGCGAACCTCGAGCCGGTCCGGATCGAAGCGTGGCTGCACCAGTACGTCACGCCAGAGCGGCATGACCTCGTCGAGCGTGGAACTGAGCGTGTCGAAACCTACCGACGCGAGGTAGGTATCGGCCGACGCCTCCACCGAGGCAGCCAACTGCTCCAGCCGGATGTCCAGTTCGGCGGGGGAGAGCTCGCCCGCGCCGCCCTCGCGAAGCATCGCTGCCGTCAAGGCGGCCAGCCCGACCTTCCCCTCCGGGTCGTAGAGGGCGGGCGCTTCGACGTAAGCGACCCCCTGGACCAGGGGCAGCGTCCTGTCCTCGAGCAGGAAGACCGTTATGCCGTTGCTCAGCCGCTCCTGCCTCGCTTCGGGCGGTTCGTAATCGATCGGCGGTGGCTGAAGCTCGAGCGGGTGGGGCCACTCGTCCGGGGCTGGCTGCGCCAGGGCCTGGCCAGCGACCAGCAGTAGTGCGAGCAGCAGGAGTGACGGCCGACCCAGCCGTCTACGGCGTATCGCCTCGTAGCGGCTTCGCTTCGTTCCAGGTACGCTTACCTCGGTGGCCCTCATCGGCGCACCTCCGCCGCTTGGCCTGGCGAGGGAAGGAGGACGCCCACCGTCCGGTTCTCCGGCCTGAACACCTTCCGTGCCACCGTTCGTATCTCCTCGGCAGTAACCGACTGGTAGATCTCGAGGTCCAGCATCAGGCGCTCCCACCCGCCGGCGAACAGTTCGTTGAAGGCGAGTGCCGCGGCCAGGCCGCTGTTCGACGAGAGGGCGCGGACCGTGGATGCGACGACCCGATTCTTGACCTTGTCCAGTTCCTCGTCACCTACGGGCTCGCTCCTCAAGCGCTCGAGCTCTTCGTAGAGAGCCGCCTCCAGCTGCGCGGGCCCGTTGGGCGATCGCGGCTGCCCGTAGAAGATGAACAGGTTCGGCTCGCGCACCCCGGGGAAGGCGGAGCTGGTGGTGACATTCAGTGCGAGACCGTCCTCTACGACCATCCGGCGGTAGAGGCGTGAGGTCCGGCCGTCGCTGAGAAGAGCGCTGATCAGGTCCAGGACGAACGCTTCGCGCTCCGGATAGGTGGGTTTGTGCCAGCCGATCACTATCTGGGGCTGCGCGTCGTAGTCGACCGTCACCCGTCGCTCCTCCTTCTGCGGAGGTTCCGAGGGGAGCCGCACCCGGGGCGGAGTTCCCGCCGGGATGGTGCCGAAGTACCGCTCCAGGAGCGGCAGGTCGGTCTCCGGCTGGACGTCCCCGACGAGCACCAGCACGGCCTGGCCGGGGTGGTAGAAAGCTTCGAAGAACGCCTTGGCCTCCGTCGCCCGATACGATTCGATCGTCTCCGCATCGCCGATGAGCGAGCGCCCGTACGGATGGCGAACGTATGCGGCGTCCTGGAACGCCTCGAAGAGGAAGCCCTGCGGATCGTCCTCGCTCCTCTGCCGCCGCTCCTGGCGAACGACGTCACGCTCCGCATAGAAGTAGCGGAAGACGGTGTCGCGAAGCACGTCGGCGTAGACGCGGGCGTAGAGCTCGAGCTGGTTGGCGGGAAGCTCCACTACGTAGGCGGTCCGGTCGTAACCGGTGGAAGCGTTGAGGCCCACGGCTCCGGCGCTGGAGAGAAGACTGTCGAGGGCCGACGGGAGCGCCAGCGACTGGGCTCGTTGTTGGGCCGCCGCGAACGCCTCCTCTGCCGCAGCTACCTCCTCGGGGGATCCGCCGTCGCGGACGTGCGCCAGGGCGAGAGCCCGCACCTCGACGGCAGCCAGCGCCTGCTGTTCGAGGAGCGGCTGGTCGGTCCCGATCGTGGTCGTCCCCTTGAACGCCATGTGTTCGACCATGTGGGCGATCCCGCCCAGGCCCGCCGGCTCGTCGAGGCCGCCTACGCCGAACATCAGATTGAAGGCGATCACCGGGGCGCTATGGTCCTCGACCAGCAGTACCCGCAAACCGTTGTCCAGCGTCGCTTCGGTTACCCGCTCGACCAGCGCTCGGGCTGGGTCGGCCGTCTGGCTCTTGGCCGGCTGGACCGCGCCGAACGCCAGGAGTCCGGCGACGAGAGCTAACACCCTCGATGTGATCCGCATGGCTCCCCTTCCCGCCGGTCCACGGGCCACCGTGGCCGGCACCACCTCGAAATCGCAAGTGAGTCATCCTAGCGCAGATCGGAAGCGGGTTCTGCTTTGTTCCCGTGATATCGTCGCCCTGATGAGAGTGCAGCCGTGCCGTCTGCAGCGCCGTGGGGAAGCGTTCGTCAGGCGGTCGGCACATGTCGGGAGCGGGGCCGAGCCGCCTGCTCTGAACGCCGCGCCCCGATACCCGCTGCGACCGGCAGGGAGAGCGAGCGGGTGAGGAGGTTCCTGGATGTACCGAGGTAGAGAGGGTCAATGGGCCTTCATCCTGCACCGGCTATCGGGCGTGGCGCTGGCGCTCTATCTGCTGCTCCACGTGGTCGACATAAGCCTGGTGATGTACGGTCCCGAAGGTCCGTTCAACGCCTTCCTGGCGTTCTATCACCAGTGGCCGTTCCGCGTCGGGCTGCTGCTGGTTATCGCCGGAGTCGTGTACCACGCTTTCAACGGGTTGCGCATAATCCTCATGGACTTCACCGAGTGGGGCGTCAAGTTGCAGCGACCGATGTGGTACGGCGTCCTCGCCATCTGCGTGGTGATCGGGGTGCCGGTGGCGCTGAAGATCCTACCCGAGATAGTGGCGGGTCTCTGAGGTGGCGGCGAGACCGAGGACGCTGGGCGAGGCTCGTGCCGCGTACAGCAGCAACGGCGAGCTGGCCTGGTGGGTCTTCATGCGCATCTCCGGCCTGGTGCTGGTGTTCCTTGTGCTCGGCCATGTCTACTTCAACAACATCGTCATCGACGTAGCCGAGGTCGACTACAACTACGTCGCGGAGCGACTAAGCAAGAGCTGGGTGCGGATCTACGACACCTTCCTGCTGGGCTTCGCGATGCTGCACGGGGTCAACGGTCTTCGTTACAGCGTCGAGGACTACGTGCAGCGTCCCGGACGCCGATTCGCCTGGAAGGTCGTCCTCTTCACGGTCTCGGGGATAATCTTCGTCCTCGGCGCGATGACGCTCTGGGCTTTCACCTTCGAGGAGATGGGCGACGCGATCCGCGCCCTGAATTCGCACTGATGGGGTGGCTGACAGGGATGGCAAGAACTTGAAACGACCGCACAGGTACGACGTCATCGTTGTGGGGGCGGGCGGCGCCGGGTTGATGGCGGCGCGCTACGCTTCGCAGAACCCGAACGTTTCGGTGGCGGTCATCAGCAAGCTGTACCCCACCCGCTCACACACCGGAGCCGCGCAGGGCGGAGTGGGCGCGGCCCTGGGCAACGTGAGCGAGGATCACCCCGAATGGCACGCCTTCGACACCATCAAGGGGGGCGATTACCTCACCGACCAGGATGTGGCGCAGGCGTTCGCCCAGGAGGTGATCGAGGCGGTCTACGAGCTCGAGCACATGGGGCTACCCTTCAGCCGCACACCGGACGGTCGCATCGCCCAGCGCAAGTTCGGCGGGCACACCCGCGAATTCGGCAAGGCTGCGGTCGAGCGGGCCTGCTACGCGGCCGACCGGACGGGTCACATGATCCTCCAGACGCTCTACCAGCAGTCGATCAAGAACAACGTCACTTTCTTCAACGAGTTCCACGTCCTCGACCTGATCCTCGAGGAGGGCGAGTGTCGCGGAGTGGTGGCCTACGAGCTGGCGACCGGTGAACTCCACGTGTTCCATGCCAAGGCGGTAGTGCTGGCGACCGGCGGCAATGGACGGATGTTCCAGGTCACCTCCAACGCGCACGCGCTCACCGGCGATCTGATGAGCATCGTCTGGCGCAGGGGCCTTCCGATCGAGGATCCCGAGTTCTACCAGTTCCACCCCACCGGGCTCTACAAGATAGGCGTGCTGCTCACCGAGGGAGCCCGCGGTGAGGGCGCGATCCTCCGCAACTCGGAGGGCGAGCGCTTCATGGAGCGCTATGCGCCCACCATCAAGGATCTGGCGCCACGAGACATGGTCAGTCGGGCGATGTACCTGGAGATCCGCGAAGGCCGCGGCGTGGGACCCGAGAAGGATTACATCCTCCTCGACCTGACTCACATCGACGCCCACATCATCGAGTCGCGGCTGCCGGACATCACCGAGTTCGCCCGCATCTACCTGGGAGTGGACCCGGTCTCGACACCGGTCCCGGTCCAGCCCACGGCTCATTACGCCATGGGCGGAGTGCCCACGACCATCGACACCAACGTCATAAGCGACGGGCAGAACACGATCGTTCCGGGCCTCTACGCGGCTGGTGAGGTGGCCTGCGCAAGCCTCCACGGAGCTAACCGGCTGGGCACCAACTCTCTGGGCGACCTGATCGTGTTCGGCCGCAGGGCCGGGGTGAACGCCGCGGCCTACGCAGCGGGCGCCGACTACGGCCCCCTGCCGGCCGAGCCGTGGGAACGTGCCAAGGAGCTCGTCTCGATCAGATCGCGCTCCTCGAGCGGTGGGGAGAAGGTGGCTCGGATCCGCAAGGACCTGCAGCGGACGATGATGGCCAACGCGTCGGTTTTCCGCACTTCCGAGACGCTGACCGAGCAGCTCGAAGTGCTCGCCCAGCTGAAGGCGCGTTACTGCAACGTGCGGGTGGAGGACAGCGGCAACCAGTTCAACACCGAACTCATCGAGGCGCTCGAACTGGGCTTCCTGCTCGACAACGCCGAGATGCTGGTGAACGCCGCCCTGAACCGGCAGGAGTCGCGTGGCGCCCACTCGCGCGAGGACTTCAAGGAGCGCGACGACGAGCAGTGGCTCAAGCACTCGATGGTCTACCGCGAAGGTGATGGCGTGCGGATCGACTACAAACCGGTGACGCTCGGCAAGTACGAACCCAAGCCGAGGGTCTATTGAGCGTCAGACGACGCCGAATGTAAGGAAGCGATATGCAGATCACCGTCAGGATCAAGCGTTACGACCCCGAGAAGGACAAGCGGCCGCACTGGGAGGAGTACCAGGTCGAGGCCAACCCCAGCGACCGGGTGCTCGACGTGCTCCACGAGATCAAGTGGGAGCAGGACGGCAGTCTGGCGTTCCGCCGCTCCTGCGCCCACGGCATCTGCGGCTCGGACGCGATGACCATCAACGGCAGCAACCGTCTCGCCTGCAAGGTGCTGGTCAAGGACCTGGGTGAGCGGATCACCATCGAACCGCTGCGCGCTTTCCCGGTACTGAAGGACATGATCGTCGATATGGAGCCGTTCTTCGACTCCTACAAAGAGGTCCTGCCCTACTTCATCAACGACGACCCGGAGCCGGCCCAGGAGAGGCTGCAGAGCCCCGAGGACCGGGAGATCTTCGACGCCACTACCAAGTGCATCCTCTGCGCCTGCTGCACCTCGTCGTGCCCGATCTTCTGGACCAACGGCCGCTACATCGGTCCGGCTGCGATCGTGAACGCCCACCGCTTCATCTTCGACTCCCGGGACCAGGGATACGCCCAGCGGCTCGAGGTGATGAACCGCATGAACGGGGTTTGGCGCTGCCGCACCGCCTACAACTGCACCGAGGCCTGTCCGCGCGACATCCCTATCACTCAGGCGATCGAGCAGGTGAAGAGGGAGATCGCTCGCAGCCGGGCGTGAACGAGAAGAGCTGCTCGCGATGTTGATCAATCGCCTCTTCCCTGGAAGCGACTGAGCAACGCCCACTCAAGGCCTAAGCACTCCGGTAGTTATCCCGTACTGGAAAGCGGGTTCGTCCTGCGCCACGTAGATGTTCACGGTCCGACTGAAGCTCGGGTTCATGGTGTCGCCGATGATCGCTTCGACCTCCTGGTGCCCGCCCTTCTCGTCGTCGAGACTAAGGGTCACTTCGGCACCGCAGCCGTAGGCAGAGAGGAGCTCGCGGCTGACCGCGATGTGCCTCCACGGTTCCAACACGATCCCGCAGGCGCCCGCACCGCCGGTCACGAAGGAGAAGCCGATCCGCTCGAGGCGCACCGGCCCCGGGGGAACCGGCTCGGGATCGGCCACCCGGGCCTGCTGCTCCTGCGGCTGAGGTTCCGGATCGGGCCGACTCTCGGCCTCTTCTGCGCTGGCACTCGGTCCTTCGATCTCTTCCGGGGAGATGGGGTCGATGGGGATCGGGGAGATGCCGGCGCGGCTCTGGGAGTCGTCGCTCTCCCGTGTCGGAGGGTCCCGGTCGACCGGCCGCGCCTCGTCCCGATTGAGGGTTAGGAGCGTCCAGGTGATCCCGAACGCCACGATGATGAGGGTGACGATGAGGGCGATGTCGATGATCTTCTCCCTCATCTAGCGGTCCTCCCTGCGCCTGGCGCCCCCCGAGTCATCAGGCACCGACCAGAGCCACTGCTTCTACTTCGATGGCCACGTCTCGCGGGAGGCGCGCCACCTGTACAGCGCTGCGGGCGGGCGGCTCGGTGCCGAAGAACTCGCCGTAGACCTCGTTGAAGGCCGAGAAGTCGTTCATGTCGGCGAGGAAGCAGGTACACTTCACCACCTGCTCGAGGCTCGAGCCTCCGGCTTCGAGGACGGCCCGAAGGTTCTCCATCACCTGGCGCGTCTGTTCGCGGACGTCTCCGGCGACGAGCGTGCCGTCCGGTCGCAGGGGTATCTGCCCCGAGGTGAACAGCAGTCCACCCGTCCTGATCGCCTGACTGTAAGGACCGATCGCCGAGGGCGCGTTGGGGGTGCTGATCATCGATCTGGCCATGGCCTACTCTACCGTGGCCCAGACTACCGCTCGGGCGCGGCAGCGGCCGAGGAGGCTAGCGGGCGAGCGAGAAGATCACTATCAGAAGCAGCAGGTAGAGAGAGCCGAGCAGCCAGACCCGGTACGGGTACCACTTCTGCTTGCGAAGCCTGCTGAAGATGTCCTGGGTGGCGTAGGTCTCCTCGATCTTGCGAACTCCGCTCATCGTCTCGCCCAGGTTGACCGTCTCGGGGGCAGACGCCTCGGGCGGCAAGGCGTAGCGCTTGGGCCGCGGTTCGAGTTCGAGCACCTCCAGGACTACAGCGGTCACGTTGTCGGGGCTGCCTCGCTCGTCGGCCTCGGCGAGGATCTTGGCCGTGACCTCGTCCGGCGTTCCGGTGCGGGCTACGGCGTGTAGTTGGTCGTCCGGGAGCAACATGCTGACACCGTCGCTGCACAGGAGGATGCGGTCGCCGCTCTCGACCCCGAAGTGCAGGACGTCGAGACGTATCTCCGGCCCTGCTCCCAGTGCGTTGGTGACGATGTTGCGGTAGCGGTGGCGGCGCGCCTCCCCTTCGGTGAGGAGCCCCTGACGGACCCGGTCCGCGACCCATGAGTGGTCGATGGTGAGCGGTCTTATCTCATCTCCGCGGATCAGGTAGGCGCGGGAGTCGCCCACGTGGGCGACGAGTCCCACCTGATCGTCGAGCAGCACGGCCGTGAGAGTGGTGCCCATCCCGAAGTTCTCGGTGTGCTCGGCGGCGTAATCGAGGATGCCGAGGTTCGCCGTTCTCACCGCCCGGGCGAGCGCGGCCGGCGCCTGTGCGCGACTCTTCTCGAACTCCTCGACGATGATCTCGATCGCCTTGCGGCTGGCGACCTCGCCGGCCTGGTGCCCGCCCATGCCGTCGGCGACCAGGGCCAGGTAACCACGGCCTTCGATCTCGCCGACGAAGAAGCTGTCCTGGTTGACCGCCCGCACTCGACCGGCTTCGCTAGCTCCAGCAAAGCGCACCCGCGTTTGGGAGCCGGCCTCTGCTGGACCCAGCACACCCATAATGGCCCGATTATATGTCGTCCGGCACTTTTCCGCTTCGATGAAAACTTACAGCACCCGGGCCGTGGACCACCCTCCCGCAGGCCGCGGGGGGCTGCCGGAGGACTCCCGACCCTCTGGTATGCTCCGCGGCGTGGGCGAAGAGGCCGGACACGCAGGCATGACCGCGCAGGAGATCGCTCAGGCGGTGCGTTCGGGCAGGTTGAGCGCTGGCGAAGTGGTCGAAGCGGCGTTGGCCAGGGCTCGAGCCGCGGAGGACCTCAACTTCCTGATAACCCTGGACGAGGCGGGAGCTCGGGCCGCCGCCGGGCGGCTCGACGCCCTGCTTCGGTCGGGAGGAGATCCCGGGCCGCTGGCGGGCGTACCCGTCGTCGTCAAGGACAACATCCTCACAGAGGGGCTCCTCACTACCGCGGCCTCGCGGTCCCTGGCGAGCTTCGTCCCTCCGCTGGACGCGACGGTGGTCGCGCGGCTCCGGCGGGCGGGAGCGGTGATCATCGGCAAGAGCAACATGGACGAGTTCGGGATGGGCTCATCGAACGAGAACTCCGCCTTCGGTGCGGCGCGCAACCCGTGGGACCGCTCCAGGGTTCCGGGAGGCTCCTCGGGCGGCTCGGCAGTGGCCGTAGCGGCGGGAGTCGTGCCGCTGGCACTCGGGACCGATACCGGGGGATCGGTGAGGCAGCCTGCCGCATTCTGCGGCGTGGTCGGCTTCAAACCCACCTACGGAGTGCTGTCGCGCTTCGGTGTGATCGCCTTCGCCTCCTCCCTCGATCAGGTCGGGGTTCTGGGCAGGAGCGGGAGCGACGTCGAGCTCGCGATGATGGCGCTGGCGGGACCCGATCCGCGCGACGCGACCTCGCTCCCCGACAACGCATTCGGGACTCGCCAGGCGAACGGGCTGGAGGGAGTGCGCATCGGCGTGGTCACTGAACTCTCGGGGGAGGGGAACGATCCGGAAGTGCTGGAGGCTCTCGGCGGAACCGTTGCAGCACTCGAGGGGCTCGGGGCAGAGGTCGAGGAGGCGGAGTTGCCCGCGTCGCGCTACGGCATACCCACCTACTACCTGGTTGCGACCGCCGAGGCTTCGTCCAACCTCTCCCGTTACGACGGCATCACCTACAGCCGGCGGATCGGCGAGAACGCCCGGGGCCAGGCGGCCGTGACGATGATGAGTCGCGGCCTCACCCTGGGCAGCGAAGTGCGCAGGCGCATCCTGATGGGCACCTACGCCCTCTCTGCCGGTTACTACGACGCCTACTACGGCAAGGCCCTGCGGGTCAGGAGGCTCATCTCGGACGATTTCGAGCGCGCCTTCGAGTCGTTCGACCTGCTGCTCACTCCCACCACCCCGGGGCCGGCCTTCCCGATCGGCGAACGGAGCGAAGACCCGTTATCGATGTACCTCACCGATATCGACACCTGCCTACCCAGCCTCGCAGGCCTGCCGGCGATCAGCGTGCCTGCCGGGTTCACCGACCAGGGATTGCCGTGCGGTGTACAGCTGATCGCCCCTCCTCTAGGCGATTCGCGGTTGCTGAGGGTGGCCAAGGCGCTCGAGGAGAAGGCGGGAGCCGGGTTCGCACCGCTGGCAGGCTGAGAGCCAGGGGCTGCCTCGGCGGCTCGCGACCGCTCGCCTGGATCGAGCTGCTGTGGTATTGTTCTAAGGCTCGACTGCCGGCACCCCGGCGGTCTTCGAGACCACCGACGCAGCGCCCCCGATGACACCGCTTCGAACGAGCGGCGCAGCGCGATTGAACCGACCCGCAATCGGAGGGAGAGGACCTTGAAACGCACTTACCAGCCAAACCGCCGCAAGCGCGCGAAAACGCACGGCTTCCGCGCCCGCATGAAGAGCCCGGGCGGCCGCAACGTGATCAAGCGGCGCCGCGCCAAGGGTCGCAAGCGGCTCAGCGTCTCCGACCCGGCCTGAGCCAGGGCCCGGGTTCCACCGGCACCCGGCTGAGCCGTTGCGGACCGATGGCCGTCATAGCTTCGCTGAAAGGCGACCGGGCGTTCCAACGGCTGCGCCGCGGGCGTCCCGGAGGCGCGCGGCTGCTGAGCGTCCGCTGGCGGCCGAACCGCAGCGGCACGGTTGGAGTGGGCATAGTGGTGAGCAAGAAGGTCGGCAAGGCGGTTGTTCGCAATCGGGTGAGGCGAAGGCTCAGGGAAGCCCTCCGAGCGCTCCTCGCTCGCGGCGTCAGCCCCGCGGCCCAGCACCGCGGTCAGCCCTCCTTCGACCTCGTGATCATCGCCAGACCCGAAGCAGCCGAAGCCAGCTACCAGCAGTTGGCTGCCGCCTTGCAGCGCGCCCTCGAGAGGGGCAAGGTAGTGTGATGGCCGCCCGCTCGACGGTGCCTCGGCGTCTCGTGGCCGCGCCGATACTCTTCTACCGGCGCTTCATCTCGCCGCTGAAGGCTTCCCCCAGCTGTCGCTTCCATCCGACATGCAGCGCCTACGCCCTGGAAGCGATCACGGTTCATGGAGTCCTCAGGGGGAGCTGGCTGGCCCTACGCAGGATCCTCAAGTGCCACCCGTTCCATCCAGGCGGACTCGATCCGGTCCCGCCGCCGGCATCTCAGGAGAGAACCACCGAGAGTTCCTCATCGGAGGCAAGTTGAAGACCCCCAGGTACCTGTTCTTCGCGCTGATCGCGCTGCTGCTCATCCAGTTCGGCTGGGCTCGAGTCGAGTTCGGCCTAGGCGACTTCCCGGCGAGCCAGTTCCGGAACGCTGCCGAGATCGAGGAGGCGTGCGGCGCACCGGCGTCCTCCTCGTTCTGGTGCGGCGATCTCGACCAGACTCTGACGCGGATACCCACCAAGGGCGCTGACTACTTCTTCAACGATGCCGGTGAACTGGTGGCCGTCTTCGCCAAGCAGCAGAAGGGGCAGGAGCTGGGCAGCTACAGCCTGGACAACGGCCAGAACCTGGTGCCCATGTCGGCCTCCTTCCCTGGGCTCGCCCTCCTCCTGGGCGGTGAATATCTCGAACCGGAGGGAGCACAGGCCAACTGGCAGCAGGTGAGCGACACCGAGATCGAAGGAACCTTCACCTTCGAACTCGACGGCGTGCAGGTCGAGAAGGTCGTCCAGATCAGCAATATCACTCACACCCTCGAGGTCGGTGTGACCGCCCGGCGAACCGGATCGGCCCAAGAGGCACAGCCGATCCAACTCGCTTTCCCCGGGATCGCCCGGGACGACGATCCGATCATCAAGATCGGCCAGGGAGAGGCCTTCAGCCTCAACCCGGTGTCTCAGCCTGTGGCGGACGCCAGTTACATCTCGCTGCAGTCGAGCAATTCCCGAGGCAACGCCGTCGTCATGCGGCCGGCCGGGAGTGCCGCGGAGAACGCTCTGAGCCTCGAAGAAGCTACCGAGGGCGCGCAGCTCGATGGCGCGGCAACGGAACTGACGGCGCTGGCTCTGCCTGGTAACGCGATCGCGATGCAACGGCCGTTGGCCGCCGAGGCCGGTAGCGTGACGATGCTCGCGGTCGACACCTACACCGGACCGAACGAACTGGTGCGCTACACCCAGGAGGGTTACGCCGACCTACCGGGGCTCTTCGACGCCAACATCCTCGGGCGGATGTCCCTCGGCATCATCTGGGTTCTACGCTATATCCACGATTACGTCGGCTCCTGGGGCCTCTCGATAATCGTCCTGACCCTGCTCTTCCGCGCTCTCATCTGGCCGCTCATCAGCACTCAGACCAAGTCGATGTTCGGCATGCAGCAGCTTCAGCCCAAGATCCAGGCGCTGCAGAAGAAGTACAAGGACGACCGGGAGAAGCTCACGCAGGAGACGATGAAACTCTACCGTGAGGCGGGCGTCAACCCGGCCGGCGGTTGCCTGCCCATCCTCTTGCAGATGCCACTCTTCATCATCCTCTGGCGGGTCTTCATCAACTTCGAGTTCAACGAGGGCTTCCTCTGGTTGCCCGACCTGGGGCAGGCCGACCCGTACTACATCCTGCCGGCGCTCTACGTGGGCGTGATGCTCGCGATGTCGTACTTCTCGACACGCGGCAACAAGCAGCAGTTCCGCCAGCAGATTTTCATCAACGTCGTCTTCGTCTTCATCATGTTTCGCTTTCCCGCCGGGGTACTCTTATACTTCGTGGTATCGATGCTGGTGCAGGTCGTCCAGTACTGGCTGCTCAGCCGCAACAGGCCGCAGCCGGCCACTGTGAAGCCGAGCAAGAGCTGAACACGTATCGGCGGGAACGCCGCATCGCTAGCGTCGGGTGGGCCAGGTAGAGGGTGAGGATGGCTGACAACGATCTGGACAAGTACCTCGAAGACATAGGCATAAGTGTCGACGAGGACGAGAACGAGACGCAGATCCCCGAGTCCGCTGCACCGGAGGAGTCGTACGCTCCACCGGTGAGCGGTCTGCCCGAGGGTGACCCGAGCGAACGGACCGAGACTTTCCTCGTCAACCTGCTCCTCAACTTCGACCCGTCGTATGCCGTCGAGATCACCTCCCAGAGCGACGAGGAGGTCAACGTCGAGATCTACGGCGGAGACCCCGGTAAGATCATCGGCCGCAACGGTCGCACCCTGGCCGCACTCGAGTACCTCACCAACGCCGTGATCAACCGGCAGGAGGGTGAGAACGTGAGGGTGAGCATCGACGTGGGCGGCTACAAACGGCGTCGAGACGAGCGACTGCGCGAGACAGCCTTCAGAGCCGCCGACAAGGTCCGCAAGACCGGCGAGGCGGTCGAACTCGAGCCGATGAGCGCGGCCGAGCGGCGGGTCATCCACGTCGCTCTGGCCGACGAGCCGGACATCCAGACCGAATCGAGCGGTGAAGGACGTGCTCGCCGGGTGGTAGTGCTGCCGGCGTAGTCCGGTGGGGTGCCCCGTTCCGCTCGGTTCCAGTATCGCTCGGCGGGGTCGGTCGGGGTGCCCCGTTCCGCTCCCAACTGCTCTCGGTTGGGCATCAGCATGGGTTACAGTCCCTCCCTGCGCTGCCATGCGACGTTGTGGCGGAGGGAGGCATAGATGATCACCAGAGAGGATCTGGTTTCACTCAGCGGGCCCAAAGAAGGGCTCGCGGTGTCGTTCTACTTACCCACCCAACGGGCCGGCAAGCCCACACGAGAGAACCACATCCGCATGAAGAACCGGATCAAGGAGGTCCGCGACCAGCTCGACGAGCGCGGTTGGGACGACCGGGACATCGACGGCCTGCTGGCGCCAGCGTTGGATCTCCTCGATGATTACGAGTTCTGGCAGCATCAGCTGGATGGCCTGGCCATGTTCATGGCCGAAGGGGGCGAGGAACACAGGCTCAAGGTCGAACGGGAACTCCCCGACCTGAGCGTCATCGGTCACCGGTACCACCTGAAGCCGTTGATCCCCCTCCTCAACCAGCAGGAGAGCTTCTACGTGCTCGCCGCCAGTCTGGGGAAGACCCGGTTGTTCGAGGTGAACCGCGAAGAGGCCCGCGAGGTGGACCTTCCCGAGGACACTCCGCGCAGCCTGGCCCAGTCGCTGCGCTTCACGGACGACGATCCCGATCCTACGGTGCGCCACCAGCTCAGGAGCCGCGGCACCAGCCGCGAGGACGAAGCCTCCTACCACGGCTCGGGGCCCGAACAGCCCGACCGCAAGGAGGAGATCCTCGAGTTCTTCCGGATGCTGGACAACGGGGTGAAGGAGGTCGTCGCCGGCACCGAGAAGCCTCTCCTCTTCATGGGCGTCGACTACCTCCGGCCGATCTACCAGGAGGCCAACCACTACCCTCACCTGTTGCAGGAGGAGTGGGTGAAGGGCAATCCCGACCAGTGGAGCCCCGACGAGGTGAAGGAGCACGCCTGGCAGGCGGTGGCGGAGCGCTTCGAGCGGCCCCGGAAGGAAGCCGAAGCGAAGTTCCACGAGCTAGCAGGCACAGGCAGCACAGGCGACGAACTCGAGGAGATCATCACCGCAGGTATCGACGGGCGAGTCGATACACTCTTCGTCGCCTTGGACCGCGCGCGCTGGGGAACCTTCGATGCCGAGGCCCGCAAACTGATGGAGAGCGATCCGAACTCCGACGACGTCGAGGAACTGCTCGACCGGGCGGCGGTCGAAGCGCTTCGTACCGGAGCGGCCGTGTTCCCACTGCCATACGAGGAGATGCCGAGCGAGAGTGAGGTGGCGGCGATCTACCGCTACTGAGGGGTCGGTGGGGCGCCCCGTCCAGTGCGTTGTGTCGCGCTGCGCGCCGGATTTCCAGGTCGGTCGGGGCGCCCCGTTCCGCTCGCTGCATCGCGCTTCGCGCCAGACTCGCTCCACGGGGCACCGCGGCCTCCGCTCGGACGCGAACCTCGACGCGGGTTCAAGCTCATCAGATCGGCGCGATTCGCCGTCCATGTTCAGCTGCGGAGCCGCCTGACGGGGTACGCAGTTCCACCCTAGGCAGGGTTGGAGGCCCGCTCCCCGATCACGGTGGTCCAGCGCCTCACCTGCCAGCTCCTGACCAGACCGTTGACGACATACGGGTCGGACTTGGCGAAGCGCTCGGCAGGCTCAGGGGAATCGGCCTCGAATAGCAGTACCGCCTGGTCTGCCGGATCGGCCAGAGCGCCGGCGAGGACGATCTCGCCCCGCTCGCTGGCCCGCTTAGCCAGCTCCAGATGCTCCGGCCGGAACGCCGACCTGCGCTCCAGGTAGTCGTCGGCCAACTCGTAGATCAACAGGTAGTGCACGCGTCGCCTCCATCCGTGGTCGGTCCTGTTACGAAGTTCCCGCTGGTGACACGGTCGTGAGCGCAGGACCGAGCGATGTCCTACATGATCCTCCCAGCTTAGCCAACAGGCGCAGGAGGTGAGGGGTGTGTCTCGGCCTCCAGCCTGGAACCGTCCCGGTCCACCGCCCTCCGGGTGGCGGCTGCGGGCGCAGTGGACTAGAATCGGCAGGCAGATGTCGGGAATCGAACCGGGGTTCCGCCCGACGGGTCCGTTGAGTGCGGGGAAGCGGCGGGCATCCGCAGAAGGCCGAACGGGGGCTCACGATGCAGCATTGCGAGACGTGCGGCAACAGTTACGACCATCCGCTCGAGATAAGGATCGATGGGGAGACCCACTACTTCGACTGCTTCGAGTGCGCGATCCACGCGCTCGCACCCGTCTGCCGTCATTGCGGGGTACGGGTGATCGGCCATGGGGTACAGGTAGGGGCCGCAGTGTACTGCTGCGCCAACTGTGCCGACATGGAAGAGGCAGCGCCCGGGGTGCGCGATAGGGTCTGAAGACCGGAACGAGATCACCCGGCTGCTCCAGCGCGTGCGGGAGGCGTGTGCCTGGGTCGCGGGCGAGGCCCGGCAGGTGAGCATCACCCAGGACCCCACCCGATACGCTGAGCGACTTCTCGGCGAAGCGGGGCCGGCGCCCCAGGAGGCATGGGACGAGCGAACCCATTTCCGCGGAGCCGACGACGAAACCATCGCCTACGTGATCACGCTGGATGCCATCAACTTCGGATCCGGATACTTCCCTCACCTCGAGAAGCGCCCGGGCCACTCGGGTTACTTCACCATCGCACTCTCACTGAAGGAACGCTTCGAAGAGAAGGGGCCGTTGGGCGCGCGCGAGCTGATGACAATCGACCGGGACGCGGCCGCCGAACTCTTCGGTCAGCCGCCTGGCGAGCCCGTCCGCGACGAGCTGATGGGGCAGTTCGCGGCCGCTCTCGCCCAACTCGGGTCGTTCGTGGAGCGCAACTTCTCGGGTTCTTTCACCAGGCTGGTCGAGGTGGCTGATGCTTCGGCCGAGGGCCTCGCGGCAATCCTCGCCGGCATGTCCTTCTTCCGGGACGTCTCCCACTACCGAGGCCGTTCGGTGCCGTTCTTGAAACGGGCTCAGATCACGGCTTCGGACCTGGCCCTGGCACTGGATGGCAGGCCTCCGGCAAACTTCACCGACCTCGACCGACTCACCATCTTCGCTGACAATCTCGTCCCCCACGTGCTGCGCCTCGACGGCATCCTCGAGTACGCGCCCGAGCTCGTCGAGCGCCTCGAACGGGGGGAGCCGCTCGAAGCCGGGTCCGAGGAGGAGGTGGAGATCCGCGCCTGCGCGGTTCACGCCGTCGAACAGATGGTGGCCGGCCTGCAGCGCTCGGGGAGGCAGGTGAGCGCCCGTGAACTCGACCTGATCATCTGGAACCGCGGCCAGGCGAGCCGATATCGCGGAGGCAGCAAGCACCGGACCCGAACCGTCTACTACTGAGCCAGGTCAGTTCTTGGCCAACGGTTGCGTCGCGAGCTGGGCGGCGAAGCTGGGCAGCACGACGGTGAAGCAAGTGCCCTCGGCGCCGGTCTCTACCCGCAGGTCGCCCCCGTGCTGCTCCACGATCCGGCTCACGACGGTGAGGCCGACACCGGCTCCTCTGCTGCCGCTGAAGTAGCGCTCGAAGATCCGTTCCAGGCGCTCCGGAGCGATACCGGGGCCTTCGTCCCTGACCCTCAGCTCGACCTGATCGGCTCGCTCCTCCAGCTCGATGCTCACCCCTTCGGGTCCGCCTGTGGCCTGGATGGCGTTGCGCACGAGGTTGCGTACCGCTTGCATGAGCATGTGGCTGTCGCCCACGACGCGCACGCCCTTCTGGGTCTCGATGCGGATCCCAGGGTAGGCCAGGTGGGTCCGTTCGAGCAGCTCGTCGAGCCGCACGACCTCGTTGTGCATCTGCCGCTCGAGTTCACCTCGCGCCAGGGTCAGGAGGTCCTGCGAGGTGAGGAGCAGCTCCTGGGCCGCGTCGTTTGCCGCGCGCAGGTGGGACTTCTCGTGCCCGTTGCTGCCAGCGTTCGATCCGACGTGCCGTTCGTAGGCGTCGAGGTGGCCCTTCACCAGGGTGAGCGGTGCGGCGAGTTCGTGCGCCACTTCGGCCATGAACGCACGCTCCTCCTCGCGGCGCTGACGGATGTTCCCCAGAGCGGCGTTGAGGGCCGACGCTACCTCCGCAACCTCGTCCTTGGGACCCCGGTACTCGACCTGCCCCGGGTCGCTGGGATCTATACCCCGGGCCTGCCTC
Source organism: Trueperaceae bacterium (assembly GCA_036381595.1). Taxonomy (NCBI): domain Bacteria; kingdom Thermotogati; phylum Deinococcota; class Deinococci; order Trueperales; family Trueperaceae; species Trueperaceae bacterium. Next base: position 158,113 of record DASVCN010000023.1, read on the forward strand.
GCCAGAGAGGCGAGTGGCGCGAGGGCTCCCTGGGCTACCAGGCCGCCGATGAGGGCTGCGATCAGTGAGATCAGGGCGCCCAGCCAGGTCAGCTGGCGGGCCAGATCGGTACGGGCGTTGACCTCGTCGGTAACGTCGAGTCCGATACGGAGCGTCGAACCGCCGTTCAGCGTCCGTCGAGCGGACAGGTAGGTGCGGCCGGCGAACTGCACCAGCGTTATCTCTTCCTCGGCCGGCAACGTCTCGCCGGCGTTCCGGGGCAGGACCACGCGCCCGTCGGGAGTCACCAGCTGCATGACGGTGCCCAGTCGTTCAGGCGCGTCGAGCGGAACGCCCACGACGGGGTTCGAGAGCACCCCCTCCATCCGGTTCAGCTCGCGCAACAGAAGGCCCTCCAGCTGCGACCACTGGTTACGTTGGTAGACGACGAAGGTCAGGGTTCCGTAGAGAAGGGCGGTGATCAGCGCGAGGATCCCGAACGCCAGGATCATGCGGAGACGAAGCGTCATCGCCGCATCGACCCTGCACCAGCCCGCGCTGCGAATATCGGTTCGCGTCCCTTCCCGGCGCTCGAATCAGGGCACGACATAGCCTGCACCCCGGACCGTCTGCACCAGCGAAGGTTCACCGGCATCCCGCAACTTGGTTCGCAATTTCGAAACGAACACCTCGATCGTGTTCGAACCCGGCGTTTCGCCCCGGTAGAGGCGGCGCTCGAGTTCGTCTCGCGAGAAGATACGGCCGCGATGCTCGAGCAGCAGAGTGAGGAGCTCGAACTCCCTGGCCGTGAGCGAGACCGGTACTCCGCATACGGTGCACGCCGCACCGGCTGGGTCCACGACTACCGAGCCCGCCTCGAGCAGCTGAGGCGTCTCCCGCTCCCTCATCCGCACGTGCACGCGCGCCAGCAACTCCTGGATACTGAACGGCTTCGCGAGGTAGTCGCTTGCCCCGGCATAGAGTCCCTTCACCCGGCTGTCGACGTCGGCCCGAGCGGTGAGCATCAGGATGCTCGCCTTCGACCTGCCGCCCACACGCCTCGAGACTTCGATACCGTCGAAATCGGGCAGGTTCAGGTCGAGGAGGATCAGGTCGAACTCCTGCTCCTCGACCTTGAGTAGCGCGTCGGAACCGGTCCCGACCACTTCCGCCTTGTAGCCCTCGTGGCTCAGTTCCTGCTCGAGCAACAGCGCCAGTTTCGGGTCGTCTTCGACGATGAGTATGCTGCCGCCCTTCAAGTACGTACCTCCATGCTCAAGCGGATTCTATGTCGCGGCCCGCAGGGCGTTCCAGCGGTTTTCCACAGCCGAGCCGGCCGCCTTAACCCGGCTTCAGCTCCGGTAAGGGGCCGTTCAGGCCGAAGGGTTAGCATTCTCGCGAGGTGAGCATGAGTCGGATCATGATGATGACATCGACCACGGCTGCGCTGCTGGTCTCGGCCTGCGCCCTGGCGTGGGGCTGGCAGGCAGGTACCCGGCTCACCCTCGTGACGAGTGACGGGGCGAGGATCATAGGGGTGGGGGGCGTGCACGAGGGTGAGGTCGAGATCACCATCGAGCGTAACTTCAAGGGTTACGCCGTGCTGATGATCGAGAGCCCGGATGGCGCGCTGGAAACATTCGACGTGGTAGTGGAGCCCGACGGGAACATCGTCGTAGGGGCAGGCGGGAACTACTCGAACCTGAGCGACTCCACCGAACGGGCCGGGCTGGGTTATCGACTCAGTCTCGACGACGGGGCCCAGGCGCAGTCGCCTGCCTCCTCGGTCGAGCCGAGCTCCCTGATCGCCAGCCAGAGCGCACTGGACGCGCTCGGCCTGAAGTACGAAGAGCCGCCCGGACTCGAAGTCGCGGAAAGGGCGCGTTCGCTCGGCAAGGGGGGAGCCGACGAGCAGTAGGCAGTAGATGGGCCGGGAGTCGCGGCGCAAGCAGCGACCAGCGGGCAGCGGGGTGCGGAGAGCGAGCGGAGGACGAAGGTCCTCCGCCCTGCTACTTTGGTGCGCATGCCCCAACCGCATTCGGTCCACGAGGCCTACACCGAGGCCGTCCGACGGCTGTCGCTAGCGGGGGTGGCCAGCCCGGAAGCGGAAGCGTGGCAACTGGTCGAGGCGGCAACCGGCCTCGAGCGGAGCCGGCTCATCACCGACAGCGGAGCGTTGGGACGCGACGAGCAGCGCCGCCTGGGAGAGTGGTTGGCCAGGCGTGAATTGCGCGAACCGCTCCAACTGATCCTCGGCAGGGCCCCCTTCTACGGCCTCGAGATCCCGATCGCGCCCGGAGTGCTCGTGCCTAGGCCCGAAACGGAGCGACTCGTAGAGATGACCCTGGAGCGGGTGCGCGGCTTCGCCGCACCCCGCATCCTGGACGTGGGCACCGGATCCGGTGCGGTGGCTCTGGCCATCAAGAGCGAGCGTCCCGACGCCATCGTGGAGGCGAGCGAGATCGACGAGTCGGTACTCCGCCGCGCCCGTGAGAATGCGGCGGCATTGGACCTGGAGGTCGTTTTCCGCCGGAGCGACCTTCTCGACTCGGCCGCGGTCAGGAGTTTCGCCGCCTCCTCTCACGTTGTCGTCTCCAACCCGCCCTATCTGCCTGCAGGCGACCGGGAGATGGCTTCGCCCGAGGTTCGCTGGGACCCGCCGGAGGCGCTCTACGCGGGGGAGGACGGCCTGGTGGTCTTCCGACGATTGATGGCACAGGCACACGAACTGATGAGCAGCGGCAGCCTGCTCATAGTCGAGCTCGACCCGCGCAACGTCGAACTGGCGAAGGAAGAGGCTTCCGCCTGGGCCGCTGCCGATATCCACGCCGACCTGGCGGGAAGGGCCAGATTCCTGGAGCTAAGGCGCTGACTCGCCGGCCCGGGTCGAGCCGGAGCCACCTGCCACCCTGAGGACGGCGGGACCGCGGGCGGCCATCAGGAGCGGTCGCGACCGTCCAGTCCGCGGAAGAACTCCGGTTCCGCAAGCGCACGGCGCTCCTCGGCTTCACGCCTGCTCTCGAGGAGGCTGCCCAGGAAGAGCAGGATCCCACCGATCACGACGAACGAATCGGCCAGATTGAAGACGGGGAAGTCGAAACTGCCGCTGCGGAAGTGGATGAAGTCGATCACGAAGCCTAGCAGCAGCCGGTCGATCATGTTCCCCAGCGCGCCGGCGAGGATGAGCGCGAGGGCGACGTGAGGCAACGGGGAGAGCGTCGCGCCGCGGCGCACCAGGTACCAGACGATGACCAGCGAAACGGCTGCCGAGAGCAGTCCCAGCAGAAGAGTCCCGTCCACGTTCACGCCGGCGACCTGCAGGTTGATGTCGCGCAACAGCCCGAACGCTGCACCGGTGTTCCGGATATAGGTGAGTCTGAAACCCCAACCGAGTTCGAGCGCTCCGCCCCCGGCAAAACTGCTGGTCGCCCACCATTTGCTCAGCTGGTCAGCTGCGATCAGCAGCGCCGCGAGAAGCAGATACATCGGGGCAGTATACGTTTCCGTGAGTCTGGAGGCGGTCTCCTGCTCACTTTCTGAGGGCGTCTCTCATCCTGCTGGCGAGAGCGGCGCGAACCTGTCAGGTCATACGGCGACTCTCCGGGGGATTCGTTATAGTGACGCGCATAACGCGAATAACGCGCCACACGGCCAGCTCCCCGGCTTGGCTGTGAATACGACGCGAAAGGCGATGATTGTATGCCTGCCACCCTGAAACAGGTGCGAAGCCGGATCGAGAAGGAAGGCGGCGATCCGCTCGTCGCGGCCTTCGCCGAGGTGCTCTTCGAGAAGTCCGACACTCGCTTCCTGGAGAGCTTCGATCCCGAGAGCCTCAGTGCGATGGCGACGGAGAGTTTCAGGTTCCTCGATGGACTGGGGAACGATGAGCTCCGAGTCGAGGTATTCAACCCGAGCGTCACTGCCGATGGTTGGGAGGCTCCCTTCACCATCCTGCGGCTCTGCCTTCAGGACCGTCCCTTCATCGTCGACTCGGTGAGGGCCGAGCTAAGACGCCGCCAATTCGGGCTCATGCACCTCCTTCACCCGATCTACAGCGTGCGGCGCGACGATTCCGGGTCGATAACGGAGATCGGAGCTCGCCGCGGGGTTGGCCGCCAGGAATCGTTCGAGATCTACTTCCTCGAACTGGAGGCGAGCGAAGAGCGGCGCAGCGAACTCGAAACCGCCGTGCGCGGCGTGCTCGAGGATGTGATCCTAGCCACCAACGACTACCAGTTGATGCGCGACCAGGCGGCCCGAGTTCGCGACTACATCCGCGAACTGCAGGATCATGGCGGTGAGATCGCCCTTTCGGAACGCGACGAGGAGCTCGAGGAGTACGCCCAGTTCATGGACTGGCTCGACGACGACAACTTCATCTTCCTCGGCTACCGGGAGTACGAGATATTCCGTAAGGGGCAGAAGAGCTTCCTGCAGGTCAAGTCAGATTCGGGTCTCGGCATCCTCTCCCGGGCGCAGGAGAGCGCCTACAGCGAGCCGGTGCCGCTCGAGCAGATCCCCGATGGGTTGCGGGAGCGGGTGATCGGCGGCCGGCTGTTCACAGTAACCAAGACGAACGCCGAGGCGACGGTGCACCGGGCAGCCCGGATGGATTACATCGGCGTCAAGAGGCTCGACGAGGAGGGAGCGGTCGAAGGGGAGCAGAGGTTCCTCGGCCTGTTCACGTCCAAGGCGCTCTCGGCTCCGGTCGAAGAGGTACCCATCCTGCGCCGACGACTTCGTCAGGTGCTCGAGCTGGACCACGCCGTACCCGACTCGCACGACTACAAGCAGATCGTCAGCATCTTCAACAATCTGCCGCGGGAGGAGCTGTTCTGGTCCGACGCTCAGCAGCTGCACCGCGACATTCGCACCATCATGGCGCTCGAGCAGGAGCGGGAGATAAGACTCACACTGCGCCCCGACCCTCTGGCTCGCGGTCTCGCGCTGATGGTGATCATGCCCCGCGAACGCTTCAACTCGGAGGTGCGGCGCCGGGTACAGCGCTTCCTGACCAGCGCTCTCGAGGCCACCCACGTCGACTACCAGCTGGCGATGGGCGAGGACGAGGACCAGGTCCGCTTCCACTTCTTCTTCACGACCCGCATGCCCGCCGAGCAGGTCGACGTTCGCGACCTCGAGCACGAGGTCGCCGAACTGGCCCGCACCTGGGGTGACGAACTGCGGGCGCGTCTGGTCGCCCGTCACGGCCAGGTGGAGGGCCGCAGGTTGGCGGAGCGTTACGAGCCGGCGTTCGACGAGCGCTACCGTGCCGACGTGTCACCGAGCGGCGCGCTGCTCGACATCGACAACATCGAGCTGCTGGGCGAGGCACCCTTCCGCGTCGACCTGGTCACCCCGCCCAGCGAGTCCCGACGGGAGCAGGCGAGCCTGCTGAGGATCTACCACCACAAGCGGACGCTGGTGCTCTCGGAGGTGCTGCCGATCCTCGAGAACACCGGCCTGCGGGTGCTGGAGCAGATCTCCTACTGGGCCGGACTCCCCGAAGGCGATCGCGGCATCGACGTGTTCAGGGTCCAGGACCTTTCCGGCCGGCCCCTCGATGTGCGCGCGCTGGGCAAGCGGCTCATCTTCGCCCTCGAGTCGCTGCTGGCCGGGGTCGCCGAGAACGACCGCCTCAACCGGCTGATCCTCGCTGCCGGACTCGACATCGACCAGGTGGCGCTGCTGCGCGCGTACCAGATGTATTACGGGCAGCTCTCGGCGGTGACTAGCCGGAGGTCGCTCTACGACACCCTGCTCAGCTACCCGGAGGCGGCATCGGCGCTCTTCGACTTCTTCCGCGCCCGTTTCGATCCGGGCATCGACTCCCAACGCCAGGAGAGGGTGGCGGCCGCCCGAGCGCGTTTCGAAGCGGCCCTCGAGGAGGTCTCATCGCTTCCCGAGGATCAGGCGCTGCGCGGTCTCTTCAACCTGATGGAGGCGACCGTGAGGAGCAACTTCTTCCTCGGCCGCGAGTACATCTCCTTCAAGATCGCTTCCCGCAGCGTCACGGTGATGCCCGAGCCGCGCCCGCTCTACGAGATCGCGGTCTCCTCGCCTCACGTGGAGGGGGTGCATCTGCGCGGAGGCAAGGTGGCCAGAGGCGGCATCCGCTGGTCCGACCGGCGGGACGACTTCCGCACGGAGGTACTGGGCCTGATGAAGACCCAGATGACGAAGAACGCGGTGATCGTGCCGGTGGGCTCCAAGGGGGGGTTCGTGCTGGTCGACCCGCCCGGCGACCGGGAGGCGCTGGGCAAGCACGTGCGCGAGCAGTACCAGACGTTCATGCGAGGCCTGCTCGACCTGACCGACAACATCGTGGATGGTGAGGTGGTGAGGCCCCAGGGCCTGGTCATCTACGACGACGACGACCCCTACCTCGTCGTGGCAGCCGACAAGGGCACCGCCACCTTCTCGGATCTGGCCAACGCTACCGCCGCCGAGTACGACTTCTGGCTGGGGGACGCCTTCGCCTCGGGCGGATCGCACGGTTACGACCACAAGGAGATCGGGATAACAGCCCGGGGGGCCTGGGAGACGGTCGCGCGCCACTTCCGCGAGATGGGCGTGAACATCCACCAGGACGAGTTCACGGCCGTCGGCATCGGCGACATGTCGGGTGACGTGTTCGGCAACGGGATGCTCTACACCGACAAGATCAAGCTCGTGGCCGCGTTCAACCACCTCCACATCTTCCTCGACCCCGACCCCGACCCGGCCAGGAGCTACCGGGAGCGCAAGCGACTCTTCGAGATGCCCCGCTCCAGCTGGCGCGACTACGACACGTCGAAGATCTCCAAGGGGGGCGGCGTGTTCGACCGCTCCGCCAAGTCGATCCGCCTGTCGCCCGAGATCCGCGAACTCCTGGACGTCGAGGAGGAGGTGCTGAGCGGTCAGGCGCTGGTGAGGGCCATCCTCCGCTGCGACGTGGACCTGCTCTGGAACGGCGGCATAGGCACCTACGTGAAGAGTTCGGCCGAGAGCGATCATGACGTTGGCGACGCGGCCAACGATCAGGTGCGGGTCGATGCCGCCGAGTTGCGCTGCAAGGTAGTGGGCGAAGGCGGGAACCTGGGCCTCACCCAACGTGCCCGCATCGAGTACGCACTGGCGGGCGGCCGGGTGAACACCGACGCCATCGACAACTCGGCCGGCGTGGACCTCTCGGACCACGAGGTCAACATCAAGGTGCTGCTGCGGCCGGCGCTCGCCTCCGGAGAGCTCACGATGGTGCAGCGGAACCGGCTGCTCGAGGAGATGACCGAAGAGGTGAGCGCTCTCGTGCTCGCCGACAACTACCGGCAGTCGCTGGCCCTCTCCCTGGCCGAGGGGCGTAGCCGCGAGGACCCGCTCCTGTTCGAATCGCTGCAGCTCTACCTGGCGGAACGCGGTGGGCTCGACGCCAAGGTCGAGGCGATGCCCACCGCCCGTCAGCTGACCGAGCGGCAGCGCGCCTCCGCCGGCTACACCCGGCCCGAACTGGCGGTGCTGCTCGCCTATACGAAGATGGGCCTCTACCGCCGTATCCTCGAAACCGACTTCCCCGAGGAGAAGCACTTCCGGCACTACCTCCACGACTACTTCCCTCAGGTGCTTCAGGAGCGGTTCGCCGACGAGGTCGAGAACCACGCCCTGCGCCGCGAGATAATCGCTACCCAGTTCACCAACACCGTCGTCGACATCCTTGGCATCACCTTCGTCCATCGCACCATCCGGGACACCGGCGCGACCCCGGTCGAGGTGATCCGCGCGGCCCTCGTCGCCCTCGAGATCCTCGACGTCCAGCACTACCTGAAGCAGGTCTTCGCGCTCGACAACCTGGTTCCGGCGGCCGCTCAGTACGCCGCCATCTCGGAGATGGTCGAGGCGGTGGAGGGGATCGTCAACTGGATCCTACTCGCCGACCTCACCCGCACCCCCATCTCCAGCTTCGTCGCCACCTACCGGGCGCCGCTCGCCGAACTACGCCGGCGGCTCAACGACTTCCTGCCACCCGCCGAGAAGCGCCTCTACGCCCGCCAGCAGAAGAGGATCGCCCAGGAGGGGTTCGACGAGGAGCTCGTCGCCGAGATAGCGGCGTTCGACTACCTGCCCACGAGTGTTGGCATCGTCGAAGTAGCCGAGCGGACCGGGGTGCCGCTCGACGAGGCGGCCATCCGCTTCTACGCTCTGGGGGAGAGGCTCTCGCTGGGTTGGTTGCGGGATGGGCTGAGCCGGCTCCAATCCTCCAGCAAGTGGGAGAAGATCGCCGTCGGCGGCCTCATCATGGAGTTGAGGCGGCTGCAGCGTGACCTGACCGAGGCCTACGTGAGGGCGCGGTTCGAGGAGCCCGAGCTCAAGGTCGATGCCTTCCTCGCCCGCTACCCCAACCTGCTTCGTCGTTACGACCAGGCCCTCGAGGAGATGAAGAAGGAGGAGGCACTGGGCTTAGCGAGCGGGGGCGTTCTCGGCAGATTGCTGTCGCAGGCCGAGCTTCCGACGCACGACTAGTCACGGCTGGCAGGGTGGCCGACCCGGTGTCACGCCGGGTCGGCCGTCCCCCGGGCGAAGAATTCGCGGAGGAGAGCGTCGAGCCTGATCAGCCCCGCGTCGGTCGCCTTCAGGCGATCGTCGGTCGTCTCCAGCAGTCCGAGCCGTATGAAGCGATCGAGCAGGCCGGCGAACCTCTGCCGCACATCGATCCCGCTTCGCTCGCGAACGTCGTTGATGTCCACGCCACGGAGGGTGCGCAGCCCTGTCATCAGCCTCTCGAGTACGTACTCCTCGGCCGAGAGCCGCTCGGTCACGGCCGTCTCTCCCGCCAGCCACCCCTTCATCGGTGGGTTGCTGACCCGAACGCCGGGGGAACCGGGGCAGGGCAGGAATCCGGCCGCAGCCGGGCCCAACCCCATGAAGTAGCGGCCGTGCCAGTAGACCTGGTTGTGTCGTGACTCGTGGCCGGGCCTCGCGTGAGAGGAAACCTCGTAGCGCTCCAGGCCGTACCGGGACAGCACCTGGGCGGCCCGCTCGTAATCGTCCGCCGCCCGCTCCTCGTCGACGCGGACGCCGCGAACGGCGAACGGGGTGAACGGCTCGATGGTGAGGGTGTAGACGCTCACGTGGGGCACGCCTGTGGCGGCGAGAGTGCGCAGGTCGCGCTCGGCGTCCTGCCCTTCGACGGCGGTGATGAGGTCGGCCGACACCTCGAAACCCGCCTCCAGCGCCCAGGTCACGGCCTCCAGGCCCTCGGCGCCGCCGTGACGCCTGCCCAGGCGCCGCAGGACCTGATCCTGGGTCGACTGAAGCCCGATCGAGAGGCGCGAGAAGCCGAGGTCGCGGAAGAAGCTCAGCCGCTCCGGATCGAACGTCAGCGGGTCGGCCTCGATCGTCGTCTCGAGCCGCGCGGGGAAGCCGAAGCTGTCGGCCAGCGCCCGGACCACCCGCTCGAGCTCGTCGTCCTCGAGGGCCGAGGGCGTACCTCCGCCCAGGTAGATCGTCTCCAGCGGGCCCGGGAAGCGTTCGCCGGCCTCGCGGACCTCCGCCTCCAGTCGGTCCAGGTAGCGAGCGACCAGTCCCTCGTGCCGCAGCATCTTGTGGAAGTCGCAGTAGGGGCATACCTGTGGGCAGAAGGGGACGTGGAGGTAGAGGGAGACGGGCCTGTCGTGCACGAGTTCAGCTTAACGGCGGCGCCGTTTCCCGGCGGACAGGCTGCCGACAGGCCTCGGCGTGAAGCTCCTGCGGTGGGGTAGCTTGAGCCATGGCAGGCGGTAGCAGAACACGGAAGGTCGGGAAGCGACCGCCTGGGCGGGCGAGTTCCTCTCGGGGCGGGACGGATCCGCCGGGGGCTGCGCGGCGAGGCGGCGCCGGAGGCGCTCCGCGATCGGGCGAGCGTTTCGAAGCCGAGGTCCTGCCCGGACTGGCCCCGTTGGCGGCGCAGGAGCTCAAGAGTTGCGCGGCGCGGGTCCTCGCTGCCGGCGACGACTCGGTCGTCTTCTCCTACGGAGGCGCCCCGGAGGACCTCCTCGAGCTGCGGATCGCCGTCGCCGTCTACCGGGTGATCCGCTTCGAGGTCCCCCGTCCCAAGGCGCTCCTCGGTCACGAGCACTTCGGGAGGCTGGTCGCCGCGGTGAAGGAGGCCGTCGGGGAGCGCGCTTTCGAGGGGTTCCGCTTCGGTGCGGCCGGCAGCGATTCGCCGGTTTTCGCCCGCCTCGCCGCGGCTCTCGAGGAGGCGACCGGTCTGGAGCGGAGCGAGGAGGGGGAACTGCTGCTCCGCTTCCGGCCCACGGGCGGGGGCTGGGAGGTCCTCGTGCGCCTCACTCCACGGCCACTCTCGGCGCGCTCGTGGCGGCGGTGCAACCTGCCCGGCGGACTGAACGCCACCGTCGCCGCCGCCGGCCTCCAACTGCTCGGCGCTTCGGGCGCCGAACGGCACCTCAACCTGATGTGCGGCTCCGGGACGCTGCTGGTGGAGCGAGGGCTAGGCGGCCGCTGGAAGCGGGGGGTGGGGCTGGACGTGGCTCCGGCTGCCCTCGAGTGCGCCCGGCGGAACCTGGAGGCGGCCGGCCTGGGCGAGCGGGCCGAGCTCATCGTCGGCGACGCCGCCACGCTCCCGTTCGCCGACGGCTCCTTCGACCGGCTGAGCGCGGATCTGCCGTGGGGCGACGCTATCGGCGGCCACGAGGAGAACTCTCGCCTCTACCCGGCGTTCCTCGCCGAGAGCGCCCGGGTAGCAGCGCGCCACGCCCGGATGCTGGCGATCACCCATGAACTCCGCCTCTTCGAGCGGGCCCTCTCGCAGCAGTCGGAGTGGCGCCTCGCCGGTGAACCTCTGCGCGTCTTCCACGGTGGGCACAGGCCCGGCCTCTACCTGCTCGAGCGCCTGCCGGCCCGGTAACAACTCCGCCGCTCTGGCGCCACGGTCCCGGTAACGTTTCGTTCGGCCGTTCTGGTCGCCGATGGTAGACTTCGAGCGAATGTCCCTGTTCGTCCCCGTCCTCCAGGAGAGCCTCTGATGCGGCGCTGGAACGGCCTCAAGCCGGGGTGGTACCTGCTCGCTGCAGTTGCCGTCTACGCCGCCGGGGTGACGGTGCTCTTCGTGGGCAGAGGTGAGCAGATCCGCGACATGCGGGCCCAGATCGCCGCTCCACGAACTCCCAACCAGGAACGGACCGAGCAGGAAGCGGTTGCTCAGGTGGGCCTCTGGTTCCCGATCCCCGGCGCGCGCCTCCCCCAGAACCCGGCGCATCTGCCGGGGTCCATCCGGGCGTATCGGCAGGGCGTCAACGAAGGGTTCGACTTCTACGACGGCGATTCGGGAGTACCGGTTCCGTACGGGGCGGCGGTCATCGCTTCGGCCTCCGGCGAGTTGGTGCGAGTCGACAACGTCTACCAGGAGCCGAGCGCCCAGGAGTGGCAGGCGCTCATGCAGTCGGTGGCCGACGGCGCCAGCGAGGACGAACTGGACAGGTTGCGCGGCCGTCAGGTGTGGCTCGAAACCGACGCCGGGCTGCTCCTGCGTTACGGCCACCTCTCCGGCATCGCCCCCGGCCTGATGGAAGGCCAGCGGGTCGAGCGCGGCGAGGTGCTGGGCTACGTCGGCAACTCCGGGACCGACGAGGGGGTCGCGGGTACCGAGTTGGGCGCGCGGCTACACTTCGAGGTGTGGGAGGGGGACACCTTCTTCGGGGAGAACCTGAACACCGAGGAGCTTCGCATCGCCGCCGTCTCGCTATTCACGGGACCGTGAGAGGAACAGCGTGAGTCTCGAACCCGCCCCACCCCGTCACGACGTAACCGCGATCGAGATCGTCTGGCGCAGCCCCTGGGTCAGAGCCCTCACCTACGTGGCCCTTACCGTCTTCGTTGTCTGGCTGCTCATCGTCCTGCGGCAAGGCTACGCCTTCGCGCTGCAGGTCGCGATCATCGGCTTCATCATCGCCTACATACTCAACCCGATCGTCAACGCCCTCAGCCGCGTTCGCATCGGGCGCGTCCGGGTAGCGCGCGGCCTCGCAGTCGTGCTTGTCTACCTCGTCCTCCTCCAGCTGTTCGTGCTCGGCTCGATTCTCGTGGGTCAGGTCGTCGCTCAGCTCGGCGAGTTCGTGCGGCGCATCCCGGTAGCGCTCGAGAACGTTGGTGACGCGCTAATCGGGTTCCAGCAGTGGCTCGCCAACCTCATCGCCAATCTCCCCGGGTTCCTCTCCGAACGGTTCGGTGTCCAGCCGAACGACGAGCTGGCCGTGCAGGTGGAGGAGCAGTTGGCAGGCGTACTCTCCAGCGCCGTCGAAGCCCTCACCAACCTGATGGAGACGATAGTCACCGGGGGTCCCTCGGTGCTGCTCACCGGCGCGACCAACATCATCTCCACTACGCTGCAGGTGTTCCTCATCCTGCTCGCCTCGGCCTACTTCCTCTACGACTTCCCGCGCTTCACCAACAACGTCTACCGGCTGGTGCCGCTGCGTTGGCGCCCCCTATACAGCGACCTCGTCGCCAAGGCCGACGGAGCCGTAGGGGGTTACATGCGCGGGCAGCTGACCATAACCATCGTGCTCGGCGTCCTCATCTGGGTGGGGTTGAGCCTGGTCGGAGTCCCGCTTGCCCTCGCGATAAGCTTCCTGGCGGCCATCTTCAACCTGGTCCCCTATCTGGGTCCGATAATCGGGGTGGTACCCGCGGTGCTGCTCGGCTTCACCGTCAGCCCGCTCACCGCGGCCCTGGCCGTGGTGGTATTCGTGGTGGCCAATCAGCTGGAGGGGAACGTCCTCTCCCCGCTGATCCTCTCACGGAGCACGAACTTGCACCCGCTCACGGTCCTGCTCGCGATCATCGCCGGCTTGGGCCTGCTTGGGCTGGTGGGAGCGCTGCTGGCGGTCCCGTTCGTCGCCCTACTGAAGATAGTCATCGAGGATTACCTGCTCACCAGACCCGCCTACCGCGAAGCGGCCCCCATCGAACTGAGCAGCATCGACGAGAGCGACGACCCGCACGCGCGGGCGGTCGAGAGCCGGTAAGGCAGGCGGGGCGGGCGCTCGTGCCATTGCGTTGCCCCTCGGGCTAGATCGCCTTGTGCTCGTACATCAGGTCGTCGGCCTTGCGCAACAGGGTCTCGGCGTCGGTGCCGTCTTCGGGGTAGGAGGCGATCCCGAACGACGCCGAGAGGCCGTAGTCGCCCATACGCACCCGCGAGATCGCGGCCACGTAGCGCTCGGCGACCATCCAGGCGTCTTCGCGGCTGATCTGCGGGAGGATCAGCGCGAACTCGTCGCCTCCCCAGCGGAACACGCTGTCCCCCTCGCGACGCTCCCGCTCTATCGCCTCGCCCACCTGAACCAGCACCCGGTCGCCCGCCTGATGCCCGACCTTGTCGTTGATCCGCTTGAAGCCGTCGAGGTCGATCATGACCAGGTTGAAGTTCTGCCCGTAGCGGCGCGCCCGGGCGAGCTCGACGTTCAGCTGACGGTTGAAGCCTTCCCGGTTCCCGAGTCCGGTGAGGGCGTCCGTCACCACCGCCTGCTCGAGCGCGTCCCGGTAGAGGGTCTGGCGGATGATCACGGCGATCTGCTGGGCGAACGACTCGGCCAGCAGCAGGGCGTGAGGCCCGAAAGGGTTGACCGGCGCGAAGCTGTCGATGTTGAGCATCGCCATCACCTTGCCGCCGTAACTTATCGGCACGGCGATGTTGGCCGTGAGTTCGGCCAGGCGGCCGGACTCGATGAGAGTCCGGCGCTGCTCCTCGGTATCGAGGCCAGCGAGACTCGCCCGCATCACCTCCTCGCCGGTGAGGAGGCGCGGCACCCCCTTCAGGAAGTCTTCGCGAGGGCCGGCGTACCAGCTGAGCTGGGTATCCTCGTCCACTCCGGTGATCTTCTTGAGCGCGTACGGGTCGTAGCCCACCGCGGCAGCGAACTTGAAGCCGTCGTTCTCGTAGAGCCCCAGGGTTCCCGCCTCGGCGCCCGGGATCAGATCGATCGCTGCTTTCACGGTGTCCTCGAAGAGCCGGGCCGGATCCTCCGACTGGGCGAGCTTGCGGATGATCTCGAGCATCTTCACGAGTTGCGAGTGGAGGCTCACCCGTTCGAGCGCCTCCTCGATCATGTTGCCGAAGGCGAGAAGGGTGCTGCGGAGTTCGGGACTGAAGGCGTCGAGCGAGGTGTGCTCGATGTTGAGGACGGCAGCCACCCGCTCCTCCATCAGCAGCGGGATCGCCAGTTCGGAGAGGGTGTTGGGAGTGTTTGGACCCTTGAAGTAGGACGCATGCCGGCGCACGTCGGGCGCGTAGACCACCTCGCGACTTCCCAGCGCTTCGCCGACGATGGAGCGGTGCGGAAGGGTGAACCCGGCCGGGACCTCGAGGCGATGGCTGGCCAGCATCACGATAGTGTCGTCGCGTGGAGCGAACACGTTGGCGTGACTGTAGTCGAGGACGTCGGCGAGCATCCGCAGGGCGGTGCGGAAGAGCGCCTCGCCGGTATCGACCTTCTGAAGCGCGGCAGCCGCCTCGGTGAGGAGGGCGGTGCGGCGGTTGCTCTCCCGAGCCCGCCTCTCCGCTGTCTTCGCTCGATCGTAGAGCAGCGTGCCGGCTATCAGCACGGCCGCCAGCCAGAGAAGCGGTATCTCGAGGAAGAGCGCCGCCAGCAACAGCACTAACCCGATTGCCGCCGTCGCCAGACTCAACCCCGGCACCGGGGGTTTTCGATCTCGATTCGAGGGCGCCACTTGCCGCCTTTCGTCCTCAACTCCGCTGGCTCTCCAGCATACCCCGAGCGGGCCACGAACGAGGCCGAGGAGGGCCGATCCGGGTGAGGCCAGGAGGCGGCTCAGGGATAAATCTTTTCGCCTCGAGAAGAGGGACCCCACGATAGACTTGAGGGCGTGGCTGGCAAGGGCAAGGGAAGGAAAGGCAGGACGAAAGGGCGACAGGCGGACCTCGAGGCGATCGGCCTGGTCCTCCTGGCGGTCGGGGTGTTCGTACTCGGGATCCTCGTACCGCAACTGCCCACGGGCGATTTCGGCGCCGATCTGCGCAACTGGCTCATCTCGCGAGTCGGTTGGGCGGTCTACGCGCTGCCCTGGCCGTTGCTCGGCCTGGGGGGTCTCTTCCTGCTGCGCCGCAATCCGCCTGCCTGGCCCAGGGTGCTGCTCGGTTACCTCACGCTCGTCGTGGGATCCTGGCTGGCTCTCGCCCTCCTGTCGCCACAACTGGCAGGGGTCTGGGGCGAACTCCTCCGCTCCCGCATCGCCGGCGTGGCCGGCACGGTAGCGGTGATCCCGGCTCTGCTGGTGGTCACACTCGGGTTGGAACTCATCCTCGATCTGCGCCCCACCACGATAGTCCGAGTCGCTGCGATCCGGACCGTCGAGGCGGTGCGAACGGCCTTCAAGAGCGCCATGGCGGCGCGCCGCCGGGCGAAAGCGCGGGCCGCGTTCTACGCCGATGTCGCTCTCGAGAGGGGCAAGCTGGCCGAACTCGACAAGGACCTGAAGGCCCTCTCCTCCCTCTATCCAGGATCGGCCGAACTCGAGAAGTGGCGCAAGGCGGTGCAGGCGTCGCGTTCGCGTCTCGCCGATGCCGACGCCGGCGTCCTCGAGGACGTGCGGCTCGACGTGAAGGCGTGGCAGGAGGCCGTCGCCGGCTTCGCCCGCGACCGGGCGGCGGAACTGGCAGCGACCCTGGAGGCCGAAGGGGTAGCCGGCTTCGAAGAGTGGGTGCGCGGCGTCAAGACGCAGTTCGATGACAGGCTGGTGGGCAGCAGCGCCAGTTCCGGCGCACTCGACGACATCCGCAAGGCGATGGCGCTCGACCTCACCGGGCTCAGTGAACGCCACCGGCGTCTGAGCAGGGAGCGCGACCTCACGGTGGGGGCGCTCCGGGAGGCGCGGCCGCGTGACCTCGAACGGATCGGCAACGAGCACGGCAAGCGACTCTCTGCCTTCGCGAGGGTCGAGGAGGACGCCCGTCGTCTCGCTCGGGAGGCCGAGATGCTCGAGGAGTGGCGCCCACTCGCCGAGGAGCTCGAGGGGTTGCTGGCGGAACTGGGTGACGCGGAGGAGCTCGTCGACTACGACAAGACCCTCGGGGGAGAGCTGCGCGAGAAGCGGCGCGAGCTGTTCCCCCAACTCGACGGCTGGAAGCGGGCCCTGGCCGCTGTCGAGGACCGGGCGCGTCGTGCGCTGGCGGAGGCGGCGGCAGGGGTGGCCGAGACCGAGGTGGAACCGGAACCGCAGCCGGTCGCGGTAGCTTCGGCAGCCGCCGGCGACACCGCGCGAACGGCCGTGGCCGAGTCCCCTCCCGACGTGCCGTGGGAGTTGAGCGAAGAGGAGCGAATCGCCCTCGTCTCGCAACACCCAGCCACTCCCGCCGCGCCGGAGCAGCCGGAAGTAGGTGGCATCCCCATCCAGGTACCCGGCTTCGACCTGCTCGACGCGGTCTCCAAAGGCGGGGCCGAGAAGGGGCACCGTGAAGACCCGGCAGCCCTCGCCAACGAGGTCAAGGAGCGGGTTCGCAAGATCGACGAGACGCTGGCCAACTTCAAGCTGGAGGGCAGGGTGGTCTCATCGGTACGAGGTCCCACCGTCACCCGTTTCGAGGTAGAACCGGCGCCGGGGGAGAAGATAAGCCGCTTCGCCAACCTCTCCGACGATCTGGCGCTGGCTATGGCGGTCGGCTCGGTCAGGATCGAGGCGCCCATCCCAGGCAAGAGCGTCATAGGTCTGGAAGTTCCGAACGCAAACCGAGACCTCATCCGGTTCCGCCAGGCGGCGGAGTCGCCTGCCTTCAGGCGCGCGAAGGCGAGACTCCCGCTGATCCTCGGTCAATCGATCGACGGCGAGATGGTGGTTGGCGACCTCGCCAAGATGCCACACCTTCTCATCGCGGGATCTACCGGTTCGGGCAAGTCGGTCGCGGTGAACACCCTCATCGGCAGCCTGCTCTACAAGTTCCTGCCCACAGAGCTGCGCTTCCTGATGGTCGACCCGAAGATGGTCGAGCTCACCCCGTTCGACGGCATCCCCCACCTCCTGCGGCCGGTGGTCACCAATCCGAACGACGCGGCCGGGGTACTGCTGGGCGCGGTAGCGCACATGGAGCGGCGCTACAAGATGATGAGCCGCATCGGGGCCAAGAACCTCGACCAGTACAACGAGAAGGCGAAGAACCTCGACATGCCGCAACTGCCGTTCGTCGTGATAATCATCGACGAGCTGGCCGACCTGATGATCACCTCCCCCAAGGAGGTCGAGAGCGCCATCATGAGGCTGGCGCAGATGGCCCGCGCCACCGGGATGCACCTTGTGCTCGCCACCCAGCGTCCCAGCGTCGACATCCTCACGAGCCTGATCAAGGTGAACGTGCCGGCCCGGGTCGCGTTCGCGGTCTCCAGCGGCCACGACTCGCGCACCATCCTCGACACGATGGGCGCCGAACGGCTCGTGGGCATGGGTGACATGCTCTTCTACCAGCCTGGCCTGGTGAAACCGGTCCGTCTCCAGGGGCCGTTCATCAGCGAGAACGAGACCGCCGCCCTGGCGGCGTTCCTGAGGCGCCAGTACTTCGACGACGAGTTCGTCGAGGCGTACGGCGACGACTTCGACCCGCCTTCACTCCACGAGTCCGACGCCGAAGGGATGATCGACTGGAACGACGACAAGCTCCGGGCGGCAGCGGAGCTGGTGATCCAGGAGGGGCAGGCCAGCGTCTCCCGTCTGCAACGCCGACTCCAGGTGGGGCACGCCCGGGCGGGCAAGCTCATGGATTCGCTGGAGGCGCTGGGGGTCGTGGGGGCCCACTCGGGCTCGAAGCCTCGGGACGTGCTGGTCGACATGCATGAGCTGCCGGATATCTTCGGGAAGTAGCGGGTGACGAGTTGAGACTGTTCATCTTCTATCTGCTGATCGTCTTGGGACAGGGCTTCCTGTCGGCGGTACTATCGCCCCTCCCGGCCCCCGACCTGTTCCTGCTGGCGATACTCACCCTCATGGGCAGGCTCGCCCCCTGGCAGCTGGTCGCCGCCGCCTACGGCATAGGCCTCTTCCAGGACCTGATCGGCAACGGCGTCCTGGGCCTCCACGCCTTCGCCCTCGCGGGCGCGGCGATGATGGCTACCTTCGTAACCGCGCAGCTGTCGCAGGTCGGCTTCTTCGAGAGGCTGGTACGCCTGGCATCGGCGGTGGTAGGCAAATGGCTGGCGCTCACGGCACTCGTCGTATGGCTCAGCGGAACCGGGCAGTCGATCGGCTCCATCGCTACCGTCGCGGTCTTCGATGCCGGTTTCACCATGATCGTGGGCCTCTGGCTGCTGCCCTGGGCCGACGCCCTCTTCGACCGCACCGCCGTCCTGCGGAAGGAGCTGCTGTGAGAAGTCGACTGGGCCCCCGTCAGGAGTCGTTCGACCGGGAGCTAACGTGATCCCGCGCCTCAGACTGCTGCTGGCCGTGCTGCTCACCTGCCTGGTGGTCTTCACCGGCCGGTTGATGTACCTCCAGTTGGCCATGGCCGAGCAGTACACCGCCCTCTCGGCCCAGAACTTCCTCGAAGAGCGCCGCATCTCGCCCCTCCGCGGGCGCATCCTGGCCAGGGACGGAACGGTCCTCGCCGACAGCCGCATAGCCTACGACCTCATGTTCACCGGGGGCGAGATAGAACATTGGCAGCGTCTGAAGTTCCTCCTCGGGCTCGAGGCGAAGGAGCCACGCCAGCCGGACATGTCGAAGCAGGAGGAGCGTCTCGAAGGAGCCGTTCTCGCCTGGAACATCCCCGACCGCCTGGTTCCCGGTGTCGAGGAGTTGGTGGCCGGTCAGCCCAACCTCTACCTGCGGGAGCGGATCGAGAGGAGCTACCCCACCAATCTCGCCGCCCATCTGGTCGGCTACACCACCCTTGCCGATCCGGTGCGCTTCCCCGGCTACGCCAGCGGTGAGCTCGTGGGCGTGATGGGCATCGAGGCGGGCCTGGAGAAACGGCTTTTCGGAGCGGCGGGCTCGGAACTGGTCGAGGTCAACAACCGCGGGGTGGTGTTGCGTGAGACCGAACTGGTGCCGGCGCAACCGGGCGACGACGTGGTGCTTACGATCGATACCGAGCTACAGCGCCTCGCCGAAGACGTCCTGCTCGGCTCGATCCAGTACATCAACGCCGAGCGGGCGAAGAACGACCTGCCGCTGGTCGAAACCGTTCGCGGGGCGCTGCTGGCAGCAGACCCGGACACCGGCGAAGTACTGGCGATGGCCAGCACCCCTTCGTTCGATCAGAACATCTTCACCCACCGGCCCACCGATCCCGAGGAAGTTTCGAGGGTGCTGAACGACGCGACCAACCATCCGTTGCTGAACCGGGCGGTCGAGGCTTATCACCCGGCCTCCACCTTCAAGATCGTCACCAGCTCGACTTTGCTGGAGGACGGATACATCGATCGGTACGATCGCTACGCCTGCAGCGCGTCGATGCGCTACGGCGGATTCATCTGGGAGAACTGGGCGCCCGGGTTCCGCGGCAACTACGACGTGACAGAAGCCATCGCCGACTCGTGCAACACCTACTTCTGGTACGCGGCGATGGACACGCCTGACTTCTCCAGCGGCTGGGGGCCTTTCATCAGCGACCTGGTCGACCGGGCCAGGGAGTTCGGTTTCGGACGCGAGGTCGGGGTGCCGCTGCCGGAGGAAGAAACCGGGCTGATCCCCGACGAGGAGTGGGTACTCGAGACCGAAGGGCACGCATGGTACCCGGGTTACACCCTCAACAGCGTGATCGGTCAGGGGAACGTGCGGGCGACGCCGCTTCAGACGCTGCAGTTCGTCATCACACTGGCCAACTCCGGACGGATGGTCGTGCCTCAGGTGGTGAAGTCGATCGACGGGGTAGAGAAGGAGCCGGAGGTCTATACGGTTCCAGGGGAACACTGGGACGTTCTCCGCGAGGGTATGCGGGAGATGATCACCGATCACGGCTCGAGCTGGTTCCTGGGTCCGGCGGTCGACTTCCCGATAACCGTCGCGGGCAAGACCGGAACCGCTCAGAACGGTCACGGGGTTGGCCTCGAGCATGTCTGGTTCATGGGCTACGCGCCCGTGGAGGAGCCGGAAATCGCCATCGTGGTATTCCTTGAGTACGGGGGCTCCAGTTCCGCCGTCGCGGTCCCGGTCGCCCGCGATTTCCTGCTGGGCTACCTGGCGTTAGAGGGAGAATGAGAACACGCGGAACCCGTGGGGGGATACTCCTCAGCATCGACGCCGATGACACCGTAGAGGGCCTCGAAGCGGTATTGGCCGGCAGCGGCGAGCTGCTGAGCGGCAAGGTGATCGTCGAGGTGAGCGGCCGGGTGCCGTGGACCCTGGCCCAGCTGCTCTCGGCCCGCATCGCGGAAGCCGGCGGCGAACTCGTCGAGCTTCGTCCGCCCACTGCCGTCGTTTCCAGCCGCGGTGAGACGCGGATCATCTCCCGGACCGTGCGGAGTGGGGCGAAGCTCGAGTCGAGCGGATCGATAGTGGTGCTCGGCGACGTCAACGCCGGGGCCGAACTGATCGCCAACGACGACATCATCGTGGTCGGGTCGCTGCGCGGGCTGGCTCACGCCGGCGCGGCGGGCAACGAGAACGCGGTCATCTGGGCACAGCAGATCCTGTCGCCACAGTTGCGGATAGGCAGCGCGCTGGCGCAGTCGGCCGAGGGGGCAGAGAGCGCCCGCGGCCCCGAGGTCGCCCACCTCCGCGAGGGAGCGATCGTGCTGAGGCCGTGGAACTGATGCACCGGGAGGCGGTCGTCGTCACAGCCGTTCGAACGCCGGTGGGTCGCGCTCACAAAGGCCTTCTCAAGGACACCCGACCCGATGACCTGGCGGCGATGGTCGTACGGGAAGCGCTTCACAGGACTCCGGGCCTCGAGGCGGAGCGGGTAGACGACTTGCTCCTGGGGAACGCTCACCCGGAGGGTGAGGCCGGATACAACTTCGCTCGCCTCGCCGTCCAGATAGCGGGCCTGCCCGATCGCACGGCCGCGGCCACAATAAACCGGTTCTGCGCGAGCGGGTTGCAGACCATCGTGCAGGGCAGTCACTCGGTCTCGGCCGGCATGGCGGACGTGGTCTTCGCGGGCGGAAGCGACTGCACCAGCCGGGTGCCCATGGGCGGGCACACGCTCTCGATCAACAAAGCGCTGGCCCGGGTCAAGCCGGGGGCCTATCACGCGATGGGGGAGACGGCCGAAGCGGTAGCTCGGAAGTTCGGGGTGACGCGCGAGCGCCAGGACCGTTTCGCGCTGGAGTCGCACCGCAAGGCCCTCGCCGCTCGAGAAGCGGGCCGCTTCGACGAGCAGGTCATGAAGGTGACGACCAGAGTCAAGGATCCCGAGGGTAACTGGCAAGAAGTGGTCCTGGAGCGCGACGAAGGGCCGCGGGAGAACACCAGCATGGAGGCGCTCGAGGCCCTCTCGCCGGTATTCGCGTTCGATGACGAGGCGACCGTCACCGCCGGCAACTCGAGTCCCCTCAACGACGGCGCGGCGATGACTGTGCTCATGACGGAAGAGGACGCCCGGGCGAGAGGACTCAGGCCGCTGGCTCGCCTCGTCCAGGCGACGGTGGTGGGGGTGCCCCCCGAGATCATGGGGATCGGCCCCGTACCAGCGATCAGGGAGCTCCTCGCCAGGACAGGCTTGAGCGGCGACGACGTCGACCTGTTCGAGATAAACGAGGCGTTCGCCTCGCAGGCGAGCTACTGCCAGGAGGAGCTGGCGATCCCCGACGAGAAGTTCAACGTCAACGGGGGAGCCATCGCCATCGGTCACCCGCTCGGTGCTACCGGCGCACGAATAGCAGCCGACCTCTTCGCCGAGATGGGACGGCGCGGTGCTCGCTTCGGCGTCATCTCGATGTGCGTAGGCGGCGGCCAGGGGATGGCGGCGCTCTTCGAGAGACCTTAGAACGTGCGCGACACGCTGATGAGCTGTCGCGGCCTGGTTAGGGTTATGAGGCACCGGCTGTCGGAGGTGGTTCCCGGCAGCTGACGAGAAGGAAGGGCGGCAGCGTTTTGAAGATCCTCAAGTATGTCCTTCATGCCGTGATCCTTATCGGACTGGTCCTCGCCGCGTTGCGCTACCTGAACAGCGAGGAGGTGCTCGAGGCTCTCTACTCGTTCGATCCCTTCTATGGAGTCCTCGTCCTCATGGTGCCGGCGGTGCAGCTGGCGCTCAAGAGCTGGCGCTTCGAGGTCTTCCTGCGACCTTTCGGGGTGAGGCACCCGAGCACGGTCATGCGCGCCTACGCTGCCGGCCAGCCCGCTACCCTCGTCCCCGGGGGCATAGCGGCGCGGATCGGCCTCCTGAGCCAGGCCCACGTACCGGTGTCCACGTCGGCGGCAGCGGTACTCTTCTCCAGCCTCTTCGATCAGGCCGTCTTCGTCATGGGCCTGTTCGTGACCGCCATCTGGTTCCCCGCAGCCCGGGTGGCGGCGTTGATCACCCTGGGCGCCGTCGCGCTCGTCGCCCTGCTGTTGGCCGTGCCACAGGTGCGTACTCGGTTGGGACGCCCTTTCATCTGGCTGGCGAAGCGAGTGGGGCTGGAAGAGGGCGTCGAGAAGTTCGGCGAGGCGGTGCGAACCGACTTGAGCAAACGAGTGGTGGCGGGCGCCCTGGCCCTGTCGGTAGCCGCCTTCGCAACCGACGTCCTGCTGCTCGAGTTCAGCCTGCGCGGTCTCGACCTGCAGGTCCCGCTGCCCGAGGTCTTCCTCGCCTATCTGCTGCCCACCATGCTCGGGCGCCTCAGCGCATTGCCGGCAGGAGGCATAGGCTTGGCCGAGGCGGGGATAGTGGGTTACCTCGCGGGCGTCTCGGGGGTGGATCCCTCGGTTGCGGTGGTGGCCGCGGCCGTGTTCCGGGTCTCGACGGTCTTCCTGCAGGCGCTCTACGGCGCCTTCGTCTACTGGTTCGCTTGGAAGGGCGATCGCGAGTCGGTCCTGGCCACTCCGGCCGAGGCTTGAACTGTCACCCGACTCTCGTCGCTACGATCGCAGCGGTATCGGGCTCGAGCACCAGCTCGCAACTCACCAGACGAGGGTCCCTCATCCACCGGTGCCAGCGCTCGTCGAACTCGCCTCGGAAGAGCGGGCCGGGAGTGAAGTCGTCGAGGAGGATGACGCCGCCAACGCTCATGCTCGAGATCACCCGGTCGCTGCCGGCATCCTTGGCTTCGCCTACGTCGACGCACGCCAGGTCGAAGGGGCCCCCTTCCAGCGCCCTCCTCCGATCGCCGTGCAACGCGACGACGTCATCGAGGCCTGCGAAGAGCGAGGCCACCGCTTCGTGTCTGTCCCGGTCCAACTCGATGGTCGTAAGCCGGGAACCTCCCCTCATCCCGCTCGCTAGCCAGGCGCTGCCTACGCCGCAACCGCTTCCCAGTTCGAGGATGCGGCCCGAGGTGGCGGCAGCGAGCGTGCTCAGGAGCGATCCCGTGCGCCGACCGCACGAGCTGGTGAAGCCGCCCAGCCGGGCCAGCTCCTCGGCCTTGGCCACGAGATGGGGGACGGGCGGGTAACCGGTGTCCATCCCCCTGTTCTACCCCGCACCCCGACTGAAGTGGGCGAGGGGGCCAGTAGTCGCCTGCGCAGCTACGGATGCGGGTTCTCGCCGGGCACCCAGCCTCCGCCTTGTCCGCCGGACCAGTAGTGGCCGGGCCCGGGGTACTCGACGAGCGCCGCTATCACCCGATCGAGCGGTATCCGGTAGGCGAAGCGGGTCTTCAGGTACCAGAGTTCCAGGACCCCGTGCAGCAGCTTAGGATCCCACTCACCCTCCATTGCCCCGAGCTTGTCCGCATAGGCCAGGGCCCGCGCCACCGCTGTGTCGAACAGTTCGGGCCTCGCCACCGTCAGAGGGTAAGGCGGAAGATCGGACGCTTGGGACCTCGCCGGGCGATCTCCCTGAAACCCGCTCGGCGGAAGAGCGAGACGGTGCCCATGTAGGC
The DNA here is from genome assembly GCA_036381595.1 of Trueperaceae bacterium. NCBI lineage: Bacteria > Thermotogati > Deinococcota > Deinococci > Trueperales > Trueperaceae > Trueperaceae bacterium. The sequence continues at coordinate 182,034 of DASVCN010000023.1, forward strand.
CGCAGGATCTGCGAGCCTGTCGGCTCCCGAGTCTGGAGGGTACGCCTCGATGACCGTTGCGCCGTTGCTGCGAGCGTAAGCGATCGCTCCGTCGAGGAGGCCGCCTGCCACTCCGCGACCGCGATGTTCACGGTGGACGAAGAAGCAGACGACCGCCCATACCGGCTGGTCGTCCACGGGCTTCAGCTTGGGCGAACGTTGCAGCCTTCCGTACTGCTCGCGGGGCGCCAGCGAGATCCAACCCACCGGCTCACCGTCGCGATAGCCGAGAAGACCCGGCACGATTCCCGACCCGGTGAGTCGCTCGAGCGCGGTCCGGTTGCCGGCGTTCCCGTTCGCGGCGAACTCGTTCGAGCTGACCCGCCAGTACATGCACCAGCAGCCCGAGTAGGCCCCGCTCTTGCCGAAGAGTTTCTCGAGGTCGGTCCAGCGGTCGGCGGTGGCGGGCAAGACCTCAAGCCGTTGCCCCTCGACCATCCTCCCGCCGTCGGTAGTCCGGCTCGTTTTGCCCTTGACGCCCTCACCCATAGCCTCAAGTTAGTACGAAGCGAGGAGCGAGATGAGCGAGCGACGTGACGACAAGGGAAGGCAGCGGCCGAGCAGCAAGTATCGCGGCGAAGGGAACCTGGGCGACGCGCGACCGGCTGGCGCGGGCGCGGAAGTCGGAGATGGGGAGGAGCGTGACCTGGAGGAGACGCTCGACCGCGAGCGTCACGGGAGCGGCGAGTACGACCCTGAGGAGCGCTACGGTCGGAACGACACGGAGGCCAACAGGGAGCGAGCCGGGCCCGGCGACGAGGAGGGAGCCGATACGGCCGAGGAGGAGCCCGAGCGGGGTCGTTCGCCTCGGAAGCAGGATCCGGCCTGAGCGACCCTAGTTGCCGTATCCTCGGCCGCGCGCCTCGTAGCCCGCCTGCTCGAGCGCCGCAGTGCCCCGGCGCAGGCCATCTTCGTCGTCGAAGGCGAGCCGCACCGCTCCCCCCGCCTCGCGTATACCCAGTACCTCGATGTCCTTGATGTTCACGCCGGCCTCGCCCAGCGAGCGAGTTATCTTGGCCAGCTCACCGGGCCTGTCGGGTACCGCGATGACCACCTCGAAACGAGCTGGCAGCAGGCTGCGGCGGACCACGGGCAGAGCGTCCCTCGTCCTCTTGGCCGCCTCCGCCTCCGCGAGGAGGGCCTCGGGGTCGTCGATGAGCTCCGCCAGTCGTTCCAGCTCGGCCGAGAGCGACCGGAGGCCCTCACTCACGGCGGCGCCGTTGCCTACGACCATGTCGCGGCTCATCTGGGGCGAACCGGAGGCGACCCGGGTCAGGTCGCGGAAGCCGCCGGCGGCAAGCAGGGTGAGGAGGTCGCGGTCCCGGTCGCGGGCGACCAACCGGGTGAGCGCCACGGCGGCCAGGTAGGGCACGTGGCTCACGGCCGCGACCAGCCTGTCGTGTTGCGCCGGTTCAACCAGGATCGGTTTGGCGCCGAGGTGCTCGACGAAAGACTCGACCCGTTCGAGCGCAGCGCTGCCGGTACCCGAGCCAGGCGTGAGGACCCAGACGGCGTTCTCGAGAAGAGCGGCGTCGGCATTCCGAACGCCCACTCTCTCTGATCCCGCCATCGGATGGCCGCCCACGAACGGCAGGTGAGCGAGCTCCGCCACGATCTCGGCCTTCACCGAACCGACGTCGGTCAGGACGGCTCGAGGCGAGAGGTAAGGCTCGAGCGACTTCGCAAGCCGTACCAGGCTCCTCACCGGTGTGGCCAGCACGACCAGGTCGGCCTGCCGCAGCCAGGGTCCCGCCTCCAGCTGGGCCTCGTCTATGACACCCATGCCTCGCGCAGCGTCGAGAGCCATCGGGTCGTGGTCGAGGCCCACCACACGGTTGGCCAGGAAGCGCTGGCGCACGCCCAGCCCGATCGATCCGCCGATCAGGCCTACCCCGGCTATGACGACGGTGTCGAACAGGGCGGCCGGACGCGTCACTCAGAGGGCCTTGCCGAGCGCGGTCGTCACCGGCCGGAGTTGCTGCATGAGCGACGCGAAGTCGGTTTCGTCGAGCTGCTGAGCGGCGTCGGAGCGCGCTTTCTCGGGACTGGGATGGACTTCGACGATCAGGCCGTCGGCGCCCGCGGCGGCCGCGGCCAGCGCCAGGGGAGCAACCAGCGAGCGGCGGCCGGCGGCGTGCGACGGATCCACCCAGACGGGCAGGTGCGAAAGTTCCTTCAGCACGGGAACGGCGCCGAGGTCGAGGGTGAAACGGGTGGCTGTCTCGAACGTCCTGATGCCTCGTTCGCAGAGGACCACGTTGGGGTTCCCCTGGGAGAGGATGTATTCGGCCGCCTGGAGGAATTCGTTCAGGCTCGTCGACATGCCCCGTTTGAAGAGCACCGGCTTGACCGACTTACCGACCTCTGCCAGGAGGGCGAAGTTCTGGGTGTTGCGAGCGCCGATCTGCAGCATGTCGGCAACCTCGGCTACTACCCCCACCAACTCGGGCGAGGTCACTTCGGTCACCACCGGGAGGCCGGTCTCCTCGCGCGCCTGCGCCAGTATCCGCAGGCCCTCCTCGCCCAGCCCCTGGAAGGAGTACGGGCTGGTGCGAGGCTTGAATGCGCCGCCCCGCAGTACCGATGCGCCATGTCGTTTGGCTATGCAGGCCGCCTGGCGCGTCTGTTCGAGTCCCTCGACGCCGCACGGCCCTGCCGCGACCACGAATCGACCGTTCCCCGTCTTCACCGGCACGCTCGATTCTCCGCCTATGACGACGAACGAATCTTCGTGCCGGAACTCCCGTGATGCGAGCTTGAACGGCTTGGTTATCGGAACTACGCTCTCCACCTGGCCGAGCGCCCGCAGATGTTCGATCACGTCATCGGTTGGAGCGGGGCCTATCGCTCCGATGACTACCCGGGACTCACCCTCGCTCACGTGGGGGGTGAATCCGAGTATCCTGATCTCTTCGAGAACGTTGCCGACGGCCTCCTTCGAGGCCTCCTTGCGCATCACGACGACCATGTTCTGCTCCTGGGGGACTTGGGCGTGCTCCTGGCACGCGAACTTGAAGGGATCCGCGAAGCAGCGGTCGCCGGTCGTTACGATCTAGATGAATATCCGGTTCAGGCGGTGGGCGCAGCTTCGAGGGCGGTTGACTGGAGATAGCCATAGCCATCGTCCATGGCATCACCTCCGGCTCGAACACCGCTCCTGAAGGGCAGCTGCGAAGACATGCCCGAGAGTTTACCAGAAGGCGGCCGGCCGTCAAGACCCGGGTTTCTCGGATCACGCCGGCAGAGGACAAAAAAAAATCGCGCTCCCGAAGAGCGCTGATATCCTCAAGATACCGCGGTATGCGAGATTCGTCAAGGCTTTGCAGGCGAGCTGAGTCGGTGGCCGGGAAAAGCGGCCATTCCGAGGTTGGAACGGTGCCACCGGGGCCTGAAACCGGGCCGCGTCCGCCCGGAAGGATGCCGGATCGGTCCCGAAAGGAATGACCACTTACTGCCATCGAGTTCGAAGAAATCTCCGGCGATGCCCACTACCCGGGCGCTCGGGGAGGGCTCGCCCTCGGGCCTGCGTCAGACGTTGGGCCGCAGGAGGTGGTCGAGGCAGGGCCGGTAGTCCACGCCCTGATCGAAATCGATCGCCAGATCTGCGACGGTGAACTCTGCCAGGACCGCCAGGACGGCGTCGCGCAACCGCTTCCAGATGCTGTTGCGCGCGTGGCATACCTCCTCTACGACGCACGGCTGATGCCACTTGAGGCTGATGCACGACAGGGGAGCAACCGGTCCGTCGATGGCGCGCATCACGTCCCGGAGGTTGATCTCTTGCGGCGCTCGCGAGAGGCGGTAGCCGCCGCCCACCCCCTTCTTCGACTCGACGATGCCGTTGGCCGTGAGCGCGGCGAGGATGCGAACGAGGTAGGGCCGGGCGACCCCGGTCGCCTGGCTCACATCCTCACTCGCCACCCACTTCTCGCTGGGCCCCGTCGCCAGGTAGCCGAGCGCCTGCAGAGCGTAGATATCGGTCGCCGAGAGTCGCATGTGGCATTCTACTTCCGCCCCGCGGCCCGTAGTTTTCCGCTTCGCCGGCGGCTTCGGCGCCGAGGACCTCGTTGTCCGCCGAGATTCAGCGGTCGCCGGCCCTAGGCCGCCTCGATTATCGCCGAAGCGACGCGCCAGCTCACCAGTGATCCCTCGAGGCGGCGCAACCTTCGCTCCACTTCGGCCAGCTCCTCCTTGGATAGGCGCTTGGCCAACCTGCCGGCGTAGGAGGATCCGCCGGGCTTCGCGGGGAACCAGCCGTCCACCATCTCCGGGGTCACGCGGCGTCCGACTTGGGCGCTGTGCAGGTGCGTCCGGACGACCCCGAAACCCGACTGCTCGAGGGCCGCGACGGCAGTCTCAGGTTGCCACTTGAAGCGTGTGTCTCTGGAGTCCCGGTAGATCTCCTCCTCCGCCTGGCGCCACCTCTCCACCACCTCCTCGTCGAGCCCTTCGTGACTCACGAGTTCGTAGAGTCGCTGTCCGTTCGCCGGGAACGGTTCTGCGGCGACGAGCCTTCCGCCCTCACGCGAGAGTAGCCTGAGTTCGTCGGCCACTGCGCGCGCGTCTTCGGCATCGCCCAGTAATCCTCGGCCGATGATCACGTCGAAGCGGACCGGTTCGGCTTCGCCGTTCTCCAGGCGTTCTCGCAGTGTGGCGAGGTCGCCGCTCAACACTACCGGGCGTTCCAGCTCAGGAAGTGCCAAGGCTTGCTGCTCGAGCGCCTCCGCTTCTTCGGGCGTGCCTACAAGGCTCCACACCTGACCTTCCGGAGCCCGCCGGACAGCCTCCCAGGTGAAGAGGCCGCTGCCGGCATCCAGGTCTAGCACGAGCTGGTGACGCTGTATCCGGGCGAGATCGAACACGCGCTCGCGGATCTCGGCGAGACGGGCGCCCGCCTGGCTCACCGTGCGCTGCAGCCAGCGATCCCGCGCCCTGTCGACCGGGCCGCCCGTCAGCACCTCGGGCGGTGCCGAGAATTCCTGCTCGAGCATCGCAGCCAGCTGCGCTTCCCGGCGCCTGGCGACCTCGTCCCGGATCCGCCGCTCGAAGCCCTGCTCACTGGGGCGGTAGAAGAGTTTGCCCTGCAGCGCTTCGGGCAGGTACTGCTGTGCCACCCAGTGGTCCCGGTAGGCGTGCGGGTAGAGGTACCCTTCGCCATGGCCGAACCCTTCGCTGTCCCTGTTCGCGTCGCGAAGGTGGTTCGGTACCTCCGCCTCCCGTTCCTGCTGAACCGCCGCAAGGGCATCGAAGAAGCCCATCGTCGAGTTGCTCTTGGGTGCGGTCGCCAGGTAGAGCGCAGCCTGGGAGAGATGGAAGCGCCCCTCGGGCATTCCCACGTAGTCGAACGCCTGCGCGGCCGCCATCGTCACGGCGAGGGCCTGCGGGTCGGCCAGGCCGACGTCCTCGGAAGCGAAGACGATCATGCGCCTGAACATGAAGCGTGGGTCCTCGCCGGCGTAGACCATCTTGCCCATCCAGTAGAGGGCCGCGTCGGGATCGGAACCCCGCAGGCTCTTGATGAAAGCGCTGATGGTATCGAAGTGGGCGTCGCCTTCCTTGTCGTAGAGGACCGCACGACGCTGGATCGATTCCTCGGCCACCTCCCGCGTGATGACGACGATCCCCTCGTCGTCCGGCACCGTCGTAGTGACGGCCAGTTCGAGGGCGTTGAGCAGTGCTCGGGCGTCGCCGTTGGCCACGTTCACCAGATGCTCGAGGGCGTCCTCGTCGATCTCGACCTGGAGCCGGCCGTAGCCGCGCTCCTCGTTGGAGAGCGCCTGGTAGGCGACCCGGCGAAGGTCCTCGGCGTCCAGAGGCTCGAGCTGGAAGATCCTGGAGCGGCTGACGAGCGCCTTGTTCACCTCGAAGTAGGGGTTCTCGGTGGTGGCTCCGATGAGGATGACGGTGCCGTTCTCGACCCAGGGCAATAGGGCGTCCTGCTGCGCCTTGTTGAAGCGGTGGACCTCATCGACGAAGAGGATGGTGCGGCGGCCCATCCGCTGGCGATCGCCGGCCTCCTTGACCGCCTCGCGGATGTCCTTCACCCCGGAGAGGACCGCGTTGAGAGCGGTGAAGTGCGCCCTGGTCGAGTTGGCGATGACGCGAGCGAGGGTAGTCTTGCCGGTGCCTGGCGGGCCGTAGAAGATGAGGCTGGAGAGCTGGTCGGCCTGGATCGCTCGCCGCAGGAGTCGGCCGGGGGCGAGGATATGACCCTGGCCGATGAACTCGTCGAGAGTCCGTGGCCGCATCCGCGCGGCCAGCGGCTGGTCGAGTTCGCTCTCGAAGAGGCTTCGTTCGCTCATGGTCAGGGTCCTGTGTTGCGCGCCGCGCCTCGCTCAGCCTTCGCTCTCGTCGCGTGACTCGAACAGCGACGGTTGGCTGCTCGAGCCAGGCACCCTGAAGTGCTCGCCGCTAAGCAGGAACGAGCGTTCGGAGAGGCCGTGACGCTTCCTGTTCACGTGGAACATCGTACGCACGCTCTGGGCGTACGGTCCCTCACCCCTCATCCGCTTGCCGAAGGCGGCTTCGTTCAGCTTGCCGCCGCGCGCCTGACGCAGCCTGCCGAGCACCTTCTCCTTCCGATCCGGGAAGTGCGCCTCGAGCCAGTCGAGGAATATCCCCTCCACCGCGCCGGGGAGCCGGATCAGGATGAAGTGAGCGCTCTTCGCTCCGGCATCTGCAACGGCGCTGAGGATGGCAGGGATCTCCTCGTCGTTGAGGGCCGGGATCACCGGCGCGATATTGACGCTGACCGGTATTCCGGCAGCGCTGAGCTCACGGACGGCATCCACCCTTCGGCGGCCGGTACTGGTCCTGGGCTCCATCTTCCTTCGCAGATCCTCGTTGAGGGTAGTGATGGACAAGGTCACGTGGGAGGCATCGTACTTGGCCAGCTCTGCCAGGATGTCGATGTCTCTAACCACAAGGTGGTTCTTGGTGATGACGCTCACCGGGTGGCGGAAGTCGCGAAGCACCTCGAGGCAGGAGCGCGTTAGCTTCAACTTCCGCTCAATAGGCTGATACGGGTCGGTGACGCCGGAGAGCAGCATCGTCTTGGGCTCCCAGCTCGGTTTGCGCAGTTCGCGTTCCAGGAGGGCCGGGGCGTCCTCCTTCACCATGATCATCCGCTCGAAGTCGAGGCCCGGGGATAAGCCCAGGTACTCATGGCTGGGGCGGGCGTAGCAGTTGTGGCTCACGACGCCGTTGGCTATGAAGTCACCGGTGCCGGTGGTGATGTCGAACATGGGGATCTCAACACCGAGGTCCTCGATCTTCGCGACCCTCAGGTCAACCGTGTTCTTGATCGCCTGGCCTTCGATCGACCTTTTACGAGCAATAGCCGGGCCGGTCATGTGGAAGAAGCGAAGGTGCGTTCGCAACCCGCCAGTGATTCGGATCGCTCTGAGATTCTTGCCGTTCGGGTTCATGCGGCTGTCGATCGTCCATGAGAAGCCAAGGCTGTCCAAAGCAGTGCAAACCGCCGAAATGATTCCATCGTCGGAGTTGTGAATCCGCAGGATCCCGTCCCTATAGCTACCCTCGGCGTCGAAGATCCCTGCAAGAAAACCTTTCTGCCAGTCCTGGAGGTCAGTGAGGGCTGGGCGGAACTGGTGGACTCGGCTATTTTGTCGTTTTGGTCTGACTTGAAAGAAGGTCTCGAGATGCCCGTCTCCACGAATCATGCCGCACAGATATCCCTGCCTGTACGCCTCATTCCGGTCCGGCGCCTGCGCGAACTGCCCTGTCCCGAGCATGTGGTCGTTGGTTGTCAGATGCCGACGGCGGCAGCTGCCGTGCTCACTCCCTGTCACGTGCTTCCAACCGCGCTCCGTGAGGAATCTATGCTCGCCGCTTGTGACCAGTTCGGTCCCGTCTGCCAGTGTGATCCGATAAGCGTGCCTGTACGAACTCCAATGGTCCAGCACGTCCGTTCGCACGAAGCGGCGGTATTTTCCTTTTCGGACAGTGCCGTAGATCCGGTCGCCTTTTCGTAGCGACTGAATTTCCCGGTAGCTCCCGTCCGCCATCAGAATCGCGGTGTCACCTTCTACACAGTAGGAGCACCCGTGACTGCACCCTCGATACGGGTTCAGCGAGATGTCGAACGGTATGTCGGGGCTGTCATTGCGGCTTACTACCGAGCGGCTCTTGTCGCTTAGGTAACGCGTCTCCTCGTCGAGCGCGTCATCTGGCTCGAACGCATCCGGATCCGGTTCGTACCGGAAGCGGTCGAAGCGAGAACCGGGGTTGCGCGACGCTCCGCGACCCCTGGGTGGAGTCAGAGGGATCCCGCTGCCTTCCCGCCTTTCTTCATCTTCCACCCGTTCAGGATATTGGGCAGAGGGGCTCACGGGGGACTTCCACCCTACATTTATTAAGGTACTGCTCGACTACGTAGAGCACCTCCCAGGCACCGGCTGCTTGCCTCGACGCCACGGTTCACACGGCGTTCACAGAGCATGCACGAGCCCTTCACCCGCCTCCGGATAGCCTCCTGACGCCGGCGTCTCGACGAGGTCGTCGGCGGAAGGAGCCTCTGATGACCAGCCTCTACAACCTCCTCCAATTCGTTCACGTAGCCGCAGCCATCGTCTGGCTGGGCGGTTCGGCGGCGCTCTTCGTTTTGAACGCGCGTCTCGCGGGCCGACTCGACGGCGCCGGCACGGCCGCCCTGGAAAGCCAGAGTGCCAGGCTGGGCGCACTGCTCTTCGGTCCCGCGGCGGTCACCACCCTGCTCGCCGGCTTCGGGATGGTTGCCGTCTCGGGCATGGGAGCCCAGCTGTGGGTGATCTGGGGTCTGGCGGTCGTAGTTGCTTCGCTGGTGCTTTCGGGCGGGTTCATCCGTCGTGTCGCGGCCCGGCTGGGCGAGCTCACGGCCTCGCCCGACACCGATGCTGCGCTCGTTGCCCGCCAGCGGACCCGCCTGGGCCTCCTCAACGCGCTCAATCTGCTGCTCCTGCTGTCGGCCGTGTGGGCGATGGTCGTGAAGCCGGTCTAGTCGAAACCGACGTTCACACGCCCTTCACGAAGCCCGCGCACCCCCTTCACGGGCCCACTCCTAGCCTCTAGTCATAGCCGGCGGATCAGGCGAGACCGGGCGCCGGCGGAAGGAGCAACTGATGGCATACGCATTCGGTTACGGACACGCGATGGGATTCGGCTTCGGATTCCTGAACTTCATCGGCACGATCCTGTTCATCGTGCTGATCGTCTGGACGATCAAGTTCCTCGTTAGGGGCGGACGCGGCAGCTGGCGAGCGCGCGGCTGGGAGCGACCCGGCGGCGGAGACCCGGCGCTCGCGGCTGCCCGTGAACGCTTCGCCAGGAGCGAGATCGGCAGCGAGGAGTACGAGGCTATCAGCAAGGGCCTCAGGCAGGACGAGGACAGACGCTCCGGGCCGTCGTTCGGGAACTGGTTCGACGGTCGCGACCGGGCGCTCGAACTGGCGCGGATGCGCTTCGCGAAGGGCGAGATCGGGCTCGAGGAGTTCGAGCGGATAAGGAAGGGCCTGGCGGGCTGATCCGCTCGCCGGCCCGCCGGTCAGATCGGGTCTATGCCCTATCGTGAAACCCGTGGAAGCCACCATCCTCATCGTCGAAGACGAAGCGAGGCTTGCGGAAATCCTCGAGGAGTACCTTCGCCTCGAGGGTTTCCGTACCGAACGCGCCAAGGACGGGGCGAGAGCGCTCGAACTGTGGCGCGCCGCGAAGCCGGATCTCATCCTGCTCGACCTGATGTTGCCCGAGGTCGACGGCCTCGAGGTTGCCCGTCGAGTCCGAGCCGAGTCCGACCTCCCGATAATCATGCTCACCGCCCGTGACGAAGAGGTCGACAAGCTGGTGGGGCTGGGCCTCGGCGCCGACGACTACGTGGTGAAGCCGTACAGCCCTCGCGAAGTCGTCGCGCGTATCAAGGCGGTTCTGCGTAGGACGTCCGGCGGGACCGTTCGGCCCCGTAGGTTCAGGTGCGGCCGCCTTGAAGTCGACCTCGATCGCTATCTCGTCAGTTGCGACGGCACGTCCGTCAATGCCACCAGCAGCGAGATCCGACTGCTGGCCGAACTCGCTCGCGAACCAGGCGTGGTGAAGCGGCGAGCCGAGCTGCTCGCCGAAGTCGGGGACCCGGAGCGCTGGGCCGACGAGCGTACGGTCGACGCCCACGTGAAGAACCTGAGGCGAAAGCTGGGGGAGTGCGGTGAGGCGCTGGAGACGGTGCGTGGAGTCGGCTACCGGTTGCGGGAGGGCTGAGTGCCGCATCCCGGACGACGGGGCGCAGGTCACCATGGCCGTGGCCGAACCTTTCACCCTGGCCGGCGCCCGTGGGGCCTGCGCCGTCGCCTCACCTTCGCGTTCGCGTTCGTCGCCCTGGCGGCGGTCGGACTCACCACCTGGCTCACCCTTGGTGCCGTCTTCGAGGCGCAGCACGCGCTCTTCGGCGGGGGACCGGGCGCCGAAGAGCGCGTGCAGGCGCCGCCATCGGCGGCTCAGCGGCCGGCAGGGGCCCAGCCGGAGGGGTGGGAAGAACATCGCTTCGGCCCGCCGTGGTGGCTGGGTGGAGACGCCGCGCCTCGCTGGTTCGACGACAGCGCCGAGGGCGTAGACGCTGGCGGCCCACCCTGGACCGACCCCGAGTTCGCCGTCGCCCGGGAGGCTTTCTTCGGCGTCAGCCGGACCGCCTTCCTGGCGGCCGTCATCTCATTCCTGCTGGCGGTGGTCGCGGCGGCCTTCGTCACCAGACGGATAACCCGGCCGCTTACCGCCCTCACTCGCGGCGCCGAACGCCTGGGAGCAGGGGAGCGCGGCATCCGCCTGGATCTCCCGCCGTCCCGGGATGAGCTCAGACGGCTCACCGAGGCGTTCAACGACCTCGTGGCGGGGCTGGAGCGCCAGGAGGCGTGGCGTCGCGACATGGTCGCCGACGTAGCTCACGACTTGCGCACGCCGCTCTCCGTCCTGCGCAGCGAGATCGAGGCGATGCAGGACGGCGTGACCCGGGTCGACGCTCACGGCCTGGACCGCCTGCACGGCGAAGTGATGATGATGGCTCGCCTGGTCGCCGACCTGCGAGACCTCTCGCTGGCAGAGAGCGGCGCGCTCGAGCTCGACCGCCAGGAGACCCAGCTGGCTCCTTTCCTGCACGACGTGGCAGCATCCTTCGCCCTGCGCGCCGGCCGGGCCGGCACCGAAGTGCGAGTCGTGGACACCCCCAACGACCTCTGCGCCGAGATCGACCGGTTGCGCCTCCGGCAGCTGCTCGCCAATCTCGTCGACAACGCCATCCGTCACGCCGGTTCCGGGCCGATCGAGCTGAGCGCGGCCGAGCGCGAGCGGGGAGTGACCATCCGGGTCCGTGATCATGGAGCGGGACTGTCCGACGAAGCGATAGGCCGCATATTCGAACGCTTCTACCGGCTCGATCCGTCACGAAGCCGGACGGGTTCAGATTCGACGGGCTCGGGGCTCGGGTTGGCCATAGCCAAGGCCCTCGCCGAGGCTCACGGGGGCCGCATCGAAGCCGGCAACCACCCGGAAGGCGGAGCCGTCTTCTCGGTCTGGTTGCCCGCACGCGAGGAGGTCGAACATGACTGAGAGAACCCGCAGGCCACTTCGTATACGGCTCTTCCTGCTTTTCGAAGCGCTCACCTTCCTGATCGCCGCGACCGTACACTTCGGTGCTTTCGGTCCCGCCTACCGGCACTACCCGGCCGGTACCGCCGAGACGGTGATAGGGGGCGTCCTGCTCCTCGGTCTGTTGCTCAGCCTGCTCAGGTCCGGCTGGACGCGACCGGTAGCCATCGGCGCCCAAGGATTCGCGCTGCTGGGCACGATAGTCGGCCTGGTTACGATCGCCATCGGAGTCGGTCCTCGCACCGTTCCCGATCTCGTCTACCACCTGCTCATCATCGCGGCGCTGGCGTGGGGCCTGGCCGTCGCCTGGAGAAGCTGAACCGCGAGCGAACCCCTGTGCGATACTGACCGGCGGCTAGGAGGTCGGATGCCAGGAGTCGCGGTTATCGGCGCGCAGTGGGGTGATGAGGGCAAGGGGAAGGTAGTCGACGCTCTGGCGGCAGAGGCCGACTTCGTCGTTCGCTACTCGGGAGGGGCCAACGCAGGCCACACGGTCGTCGTCGGCGACGACGTATTCAAGTTGCACCACCTGCCGTGCGGCACGCTCCACGACAAGCCGGTCTCGATCCTGGGCGGCGGGATGGTCATCGACCCATGGGCGTTCGTCGAGGAGTACGACGCCTTCACGAAGCGGCGCGACCCGGGTGAGGTATACATCTCGCGCGAGGCCCACCTCGTCCTCCCGCATCACAAGAAGAACGACGAGGGAGGCGGCTTCGTGGGCACCACCGGTCGCGGCATCGGACCCTGTTACAGCGACAAGGCCCGGCGCGTGGGGGTGAGGGCCGGCGATCTCCTCGATGACGAGGTGCTGCGCGAGCGGTTGCTCAGGCTGATCGAAGCGAAGCCGAACTCCACCGCCAGGGTGGGCTGGACCGGGGTCGACGCGGCCATGGAGGAGCTGGCAGGCGTGCGCGAACGCCTCATCCGCATGATCCGAGACACCGGGGCGATGGTGCGCGGAGCGCTCGCCGAGGGCAAACGGGTGATGTTCGAGGGGGGCCAGGGAACGATGCTCGATCTCGGTTACGGCACCTACCCCTACGTGACCAGCTCTCATCCCACGGTAGCCGGGATAGTGGCCGGAGCAGGAGTGTCCCACAAGGCCCTCGACCAGGTCTACGGCGTGGTCAAGGCGTTCACGACCAGGGTCGGGCATGGGCCGTTCCCCACCGAACTGGAAGGCGAGGAGGCGGCCAGGCTCCGCGGCAGCGGAAGCAACCAGTGGGACGAGTTCGGCACCACGACGGGACGAGCGCGTCGGGTCGGCTGGCTCGACCTGCCGCAGCTGCGCTACGCGAGCGAGATCAACGGCTTCGACGGGCTGGTAGTTACCAAGCTGGACGTGTTGAGCGGGCTGGAGAAGGTGAAGGTGTGCCACGACTACGTCGATGGGGTGCCCCAGTATCGTGAGCTGCCGGGCTGGGGCGACCTGAAGGGCCTTGGTAGCAGGGAGTCTCTGCCCAAGGAGGTCGTCGACTACCTGAAGCTCATCGAGGAAGCGACCGGCGTGGGCGTGGTCATGTTCTCCACCAGTCCCGACCGCCAGGACACCTACGGCCGTATCGCCTGGGGCCAGCCGTGACCGGCGAACGGCACCGGCCCGAGGCGGCCAGTTGAAGATGCTCCTCTGGTCGCTGCTCACGCTGGCGGTCGTGGTACTCGCCGGCGTCTTCGCGTTGGGTTGGGTGATGTCGAACCGTTATCTGGTTCCCCAGCCCTACTCGCTGATGGCCGAGTTCGAGATCGTCGGAGTGGACGACGACGGTACCGGCGAGGGCTACATCGTCACCCTGCCCCGGACCGCCGAGCCGAGCCAGTTCTCGGATGTGAGCAAGGAGGGGCTATACAACCTCCTCTGGGAAGGCGGCTACGGGTCCCTGGGACCGGTGCTGCGCGACGACGGAGAGCAGGTCGTGCGCCGCGTGGAGAACGTGACAGGCGAGCCGCCGCAACCGGGCGATCCCGCGAGACTCGATGTCACCATCTTCCGGCGAGACCCCCTGCTGGACCACGGGATCCCGTTCGAGGAGCTAGTGCTCGAAGGCGACGCCGGGAGCCTTCACGCCTGGTGGATCGATCAGGGCAGCAGCCGGGCCGTCCTGGCGCTGCACGGGCGGCGGCGTGCCGATCGTACCGAAACCCTCAGGATCGTGCCCACTCTGGTCGAAGAGGGCTGGTCGGTCATGGCGCTGGCGTACCGCAACCACGACCGGAGCGACCCCAGCCCGGACGGCCTCTACCACTATGGGGCGAGCGAGGCCGATGACGCACTGGTGGCAGTGCGGGCACTCGCCGAGAGAGGCGTGGAGCAGGTCGTCCTGTACGGATTCTCCATGGGTGGAGCGGTCGCCCTCGAGACCGTTGGGCGTTGGCCCCAGGACGCCCCGGAACTCGCTGGGATCGTTCTCGACTCACCCCTGCTCGACCCACGGGAGGTCATCCGCAAGGGCGCCCGGGATGCCGGCCTGCCTCTGCCCGAACTCGTCGCCGATATCTCGCTGGTTGTCGCCAGGGTGCGCACGGGAGTGAACTGGGGTTCGCTGGACCAGCGGAGATCGGCCCACCTCATCGAGGTTCCGGTGCTGCTCATCGCCGGCACCGGCGACGAGACGATCCCGATCGGACTGGTCGACGAGTTCGCGAGAGGGATCGGTGCGCCGCTCGAATACCTCCGCCTCGAGGGTGTGGAGCACGTCGAGGGATGGAACCGGGCGAGGGCGCGCTACGAAGAGGCAGTGACGCAGTTCCTGGCCGGAGCCGTGGAGCGCGACAGCGAGGTCCGGTCGAAGCAAACCGACTGACGCCGAGCGGACCTCCTACTACGCGGGCTGGGTGCCCGTTGGCGCTCTGTTGTGCGCCGGCAGCACGCTGGGCGAGATTTCCGAGGTGAGGGAGGCGCATCTCCCGGAACTGGTCGAACCGGCTCTGCTGGCGCTCGGAGAGTGACCCAAAGCCCCATCCGCGGATACCGCCCCGCGGCTCACGGTCGACGCCGTCGAGCAGAAATTACGGTGGCCGGCGTGTGCCCGGGACCGGGCGGAACCGCTTGCCCGACTGCCGGGCCCGACCAACGAAGGGGGTAGAACCGTGACGAGAACGAGGATACTGCTCGCACTGCTGCTCGTGCTGTGGGGCGCTCCGGCGCTCGCGCAGAACGGGGCGGAAGACATGAACGACCAGCCGGCCGGCGAGGTGAGCCTGCCGGGCCTGCCCACCGAAGAAGGCGTCGCCGACGACGACCTGATCGGCGAGGACGCGGCCGATGGTGACGCGGTGCCGGAGGATGTGGCCGCCGCAGGCGAGGATGTGGCCGACCTGGAGGATCCGGCCGAAGCCGGGAGTGACGGGGCCGATCCCTGGACTTTCGAAGCGATCGACGTGAACGGGGATAACGCGCTCACCGCCCAGGAGTTCGGTAGTGGCCTGTTCGAGATCGTCGCGGACGATGGCGAAGGGCTCAGCCAGGAGGGCTTCCTTCTGGTGGTGGACACCTTCACCCTCGATCCCGAGCGCTTCTCGTTCGCCTCGGTCGACCAGAACGACGACCGGTTGGTCACCGCGCAGGACGAGTTCGTGCCCGGAGTGGCGTCGGCCGTATTCGATGAGTTCGACCTCGACGACGACGCCCTGCTCACGCCCGACGAGTACGCGAGCAACATGTACGCGACGCTCGACATAGATGAGGACGACCTGGTGACATCCGAGGAGTTCGAACCGTACATCGGTTGGTTCGCAGAGGCGCAGGTCGAGGAGATCGCAGGTGGAGGCGCGCCAGCGAACTCCATCATCGACAAGGAGTTCTTCTTCGCTCGGGACGATACCGAGATAACCGAGCCCGGGTTCGACGAGAGCGAGATCGACGCCACCGAACAGAAGGACATCGGCGGGCCTGGAGACGAGACGGAAGGTGCGGCTGGCGGCGGGGCCGGCCAGGACGCCGGAGACGTCGACGAAGCGAAAGAGGGTGGTGCCGGGGAAGATGCCGGTGACGGCGCGGCCGGCCGACCCGAGGACGCGTCTCAGGACGGCGCCGACTACTAGTAACCGGCGCCGTACAGGAAGTCGGGGCGCCGCTCCCGCAGGAGCGGCGCCCCTCCTCTTCCGACCGTCCTCAGCGCTGCTCTATGGGGACGAAGGTCTTGCCGCGTGGCCCCTCGTAGACGAGCCTTGGCCGCATTATCTGATTGTCGGCGTACTGCTCGTAGAGGTGCGCCATCCACCCGGAGATGCGGGCGACGGCGAATATCGGGGTATACATGTCGATCGGGAAGCCCAGCATGCGATAGACGGAGGCCGAGTAGAAGTCGACGTTGGGCCGCACCTGCTTGCCCCGCTTCTCCATCTCCCTCTCCATCACCCGTTCCATCTCCAGGCCCATGTCGAACCACTTCGAGTCACCCGACTCCTCGGCAAGGTCGTGAGCGACCTCCTTCAGGATGCGAGCCCGCGGGTCGACGACCCGGTAGACGCGGTGACCGAAGCCCATCACCCGGCCGTGCGGCTGCGCCAGCGTGTCGAGGACGTACTGCTCGACGCCGTCGACGTTTCCGATCTGCTCCAGCGTCTTCATCACTCCGGCGTTGGCGCCGCCGTGCAGGGGTCCCTTGAGCGAGGCGACGGCGGCCGTTATCGCGCTGTAGACGTCGGTGAGGGTGGACGCGGTCGAGCGGGCCACGAACGTCGAGGCGTTGGAACCGTGCTCGGCGTGGAGCACCAGAGCCACGTCCATCACGCGAACGGCCGCGGCGCTGGGTGGCTCGCCCGTGAGCATGTAGAGGAAGTTGGCCGCTATCCCCAGGTCGGGATCCGGCGCTACCGGCTCGAGCCCCTGCCTGATCCGTTCGATGGCAGCGGTGACGGTGGGGAACTGGGCGACGAGGCGGGTGCCGATGCGACGGACGTTATCGAGGCTCACGTCGTCCGGGTTCCGGTCGAAGCCGGCGAGCGCCGAGACCGCGGTTCGCAGGGCGTGCATCGTGCCGGTGTCGCGAGGGAGGCAGCGGATCAGATCGAAGACTTCGGCGGGCACGGCGAAGCGAGGGGTGAGCTGCTCCCGGAACCTCTCCAACTGTGACCGGTTGGGAAGTTCCCCGTCCCAGAGAAGACAGATGACCTCTTCGAAGGTGGCCTTGTCGGCGAGTTCGCGGATATCGTAGCCGCGATAGATCAGCTCGCCCTTCATCCCGTCGATGGAGCAGATCTCGCTGGTGTCGATGTTCACGCCGTTGAGCCCGCGATAGATAGTGTCTTCCATCTGTCCTCCGTACTCTCGTCCGCTTGCCTGTCCGGCGGTGGCGGACCGTATGCTGGTTCGGTTCAGGAGCCGGTCTCCAGCACTATGGCCGGGAGCGGTCGTGTCGAGTCGACCCCCAGTCTACCGAACGCGAGCGGATTCCGCGCTGGCCGCGGGGTCGGATGACGACAAAGCTGCCCGTTCCGGCGTTCTCAGCCGCTGGGCAGGGGCACCAGGAACGCTACGGCGACGCCGGCGGCCGCGGCGACGAGCAGGGTGACCAGCACTCCACGGCCGAACGCTTTGGCGCCCAGTGTGAGTCCCAGGCCTGCCTTGAAGATCGAGTTCGCGGCTGCCGCCAGAGCGAGTCCGCGGGCTCCCACCACCGGGTCGAGGCCATCGCTCACCTGGGTCGCCAGGGAGAGCGTGATGGCGTCGAGCTGGGTGACCCCGGCGATGATGCTGGCCAGGTAGACGCCGGTCGCGCCCAGGTACTCCTGTGCGGCACGGGCGATGAGCAGCACGATGGCGAAGAGGAGCGCGAACTGCAGTGCCGTCCTCAGTTCGAAAGGGTTGGCGATCTTAGCGCTGCTGGCGTCGCTTCTGGCGCTGCTCCTCAGTGCCAGCAGCGTCCCTGCCGCCGAGACGATGAAGATAGCCGCCAGCGGCAGCAGCGCGGGCAGGATCAGCGCCGGTTGAACCAGTCCGAGGATGGCGACCAGCCGTGGCGCCATGACGGCCGACGCCGCCAGAGCCCCGACGACGTAGACGGGCGCAAGTTGCGGTCGCTGCTTGCTCTGCTCACTGAAGGAGAGCGTCACGGCGGTGCTCGAGGCGAGCCCACCGAGGAGGCCCGAGATGCCGATCCCTCTGCGCGCCCCGATCCACTTCGACAGGACGTAGCCTACGAACGACACGCCCGAGATGAAGACCACGAGCAACCAGATGGTGCGGGGGTTCCAGACTCCCCAGGGGCCGAATGTCTCATCCGGCACCAGTGGGAGGACGACCAGGCTGACGGCTGCGAACTGCACCACGGCGAAGAGGTCCTGCCTGGTGGCGGCGGCGGAGAGGTGGCGCAGCTCCTGCCTAAGCGACAGCACGCCGGTGGCGATGACCCCACCCGCCAACGCCGGCACGATCAGTTCGCTTCCGGCCATCACCCCGAGGCCGAAGGCGAGCAGTACCGCTACCTCGGTGGTACCGCCGATCTTCTCGCCCGCGGTTTCGCGCCAGTAGGCGAGCGCTACCAGCACCGCCAGCGCGAGGAACGCCGCTACCAGCAGCATCGGTCCGGCGTCGTCCATCAGCTGGCCGGTGACCGCGCCGTAGAGGGAGATGAGCGGGAAGGTCCTGATTCCGGCGAAGATCGAGCCCTGGGTCTCGCGTTTGCGCTCCCGTTCGAGTCCGATGAGGAAGCCGAGGAGTGTCGCCACCAGGAGTGACCAGATGATGGATGCGGGCTCTGACGGGAGGTCGAAATCCATGGCGTCCAATGTTACGACGGCTTCTCGTTCGTCGAGTCGACCCCCTCCCGCTCCGCTCCGTCGTCAACCGTGTTCGTGTCCGCATCGAACGTTGCGGTGTCCTCTGCTCTGGGCTCGTCCGGCGAGGGCGCGCCGCGACCGGCAGGGGCACCGGGTGGCGGCTCGCTCCGTTCGCTCACAGCCTCGCTCGGGGTCCCAGTCGCCTCCTCTTGCGGTCCGTCGCCCACCTCGACCCATTCGCTGCCCCGGGGGCGGCGCAGCAGGTAGATGCCGGCGATGATGAGCAGGAAGGGGAACCAGAGCGACTGCACGATGCCGGCCCGGAAGAGCCAGTAGACGAGGCCGAGGCCGATCAGTACGGCGGCCGGGTAGATGGGCCATCGGCTCTCTTTCGGCTCGACCCGGTCGATCACCAGGAAACCCAAACCGAGGCACATGAGGAACGCGCCCGGCCAGCCCCAGGCGCCCTCGAGAAGGATGCCGGCCGCGATACCCCCGAGGATGCTGCCCACGACCAGGAAAGCGTAGGTTCCCTGCTGGCGGTAGGCGGCGAGAAAACCGGCGGAAGCCAGGGCGACCCACAGCCAGCCGGTTCCCGGTCCCACCCTGGCGAGCAGGGCTATGGCGCCGGCGCCGATGAGCACCCAGGCGACGACCTGTCTGCCGCTCACGTCGACCCTTCGGACGAGATGGGTGAACTATGGTTCATGGCCAAGTGTAGCGGACGCGGCGGCCTTTTCGCTCACGAATCTCATACTCGGTTCGACTCTCGCCCCTGGCCGCTGCATGGTTCCCTGTGTAGCCGCATAATGGACTCCGTTACAGCCTTCCCTACGGCGCCGATGATAGGCTAGGGGCGAAGCCAAGAAGGACCGGCCGTTGGACCGAGCTCACGCCTTTACCCGGGGGAAGTTCGGAAGCGACCGGCAGGCAGCCCCTACGAGGATGCCCATCGTGAGTGCGGCGAGCGACGCAGGCGACACAGATATGGCCAAGCGACTACGACTAGCTATGATCGAGCCGATCCGTGGCATTGATGCTTCACGGGCTCCGTCGTACATCGCGACGGGGCCTTTCTTTTCGGTCGCGCGCTCAGATGGGTCAACTATTCGCCGGGAAGCCCGCTAGGAGGAGTGCCATGATCAAGGGCTCACCAAGCTTCCAGCCCTTTTCCGAGAAGCCTATCTCGCTCATCGGCGAGAACGGCGAGTGGACCGGGTCTTTCGACCTCACGCTCGATGACGGCGAGCTTGAGAGCTTCTACCGCGATCTGGTGGCGGCCCGGGTGCTCGACGAGCGGCTCGTCAGGCTGCAACGGATGGGCAAGATCAGCTTCGTCGCGCCGTCGTCGGGACACGAGGGACCGCAGGTGGCCGTCGCCCGATCGGTCAGGAAGGGGCGCGACTGGCTCTACCCCTACTACCGGGATACCGCCCTGGTAATGGCCTTGGGCGTGCCGGTCGCGGAGACCGTGGGCCAGATGATGGCGACTCGAGCCGACCCCAACAAGGGCCGTCAGATGCCCGCCCATGCCGGTTCGAAGGAGCTGAACGTCTTCGCGGTCGCTTCTCCGATCGCTTCGCACATCGCACCGGCCGTCGGCACCGCCATCAGCATGAAGCTGCAGGGCAAGGGGGACGTGGTGGTGACCACCTTCGGCGAAGGCGCCACCTCGGAGGGCGACTTCCACGCCGCTATCAACTTCGCCGGGGCTCAGGGCGCGCCGATCGTTTTCGTCTGCCAGAACAACCGCTACGCGATCTCGGTCGGCTACAACCGCCAGACGGCAGCCGAGAACATCGCGGCCAAGGCGCGTGCCTACGGGATGCCCGGCTACACGGTGGACGGCATGGATCCGCTGGCGTGCTACTACGTGATCCGGGAGGCCGTCGAGCGCGCCCGCGAGGGTGTGGGCCCCGCCCTCGTCGAGGCCAACGTCTACCGTTACGGGCCGCACTCGCCGGCTGACGACGACACCCGCTACCGTCCGGCGGAAGAGGTCGAGTCGTGGCGCAAGCGCGACCCCCTCATCCGGATGCGCCGGTTCCTGGAGAAGCGTGGCCTGTGGGACGACGACCAGGAGAAGAAGATGCGCGAGGAGATCGACGAGGAGCAGCGCAAGGCGGTCCAGCAGGCGGAAGCGAGCGGCAAGGTGCCGCGCGAGTGGATGTTCGACGACGTCTATTCCGAGGTGCCGGAGCACCTCGCAGAGCAGAGAGATAGCCTCGGCTGAGTGGCTGCCGGCGGGCCGGGCGGTCCGCCGGAGAGCTCGCCGACCGCGCGGAGGACGGTCATGACCATGCAAACCATCGTGCAGACCATCGCCCGCACGCTCGACCAGGAGATGAGCCAGGACGAGCGCGTGGTGGTTATGGGAGAGGACGTCGGCAAGCGGGGCGGGGTCTTCCTTGCAACCGAGAACCTCTTCGACAAGTACGGTCCCGATCGCGTGATCGACACACCCCTTTCCGAGGCGGCCATCATCGGTGCGGCCGTCGGCATGGCGGTCCACGGGATGCGCCCGGTTGCAGAGATACAGTTCGCCGACTACGTCTACCCGGGATTCGACCAGCTCGTCTCCCAGGCGGCCAAGCTGCGCTACCGCTCCGGTGGTCAGTTCTCGGCCCCGATGGTCGTCCGGATGCCCGCGGGCGGCGGGGTGGGAGGGGGGCACCACCACTCCCAGAACCCCGAGTCGCACTTCGTGCATACCGCCGGATTGAAGGTCGTCTACCCGTCCACCCCCATCGACACTCGGGGCCTGCTCCGCACCGCCATCCGTGACGAAGACCCGGTCGTGTTCATGGAACCCAAGCGGCTCTACCGGGCGGTGAAGGAGGAGATCCCGGAGGACGACGACACCCTCATCCCCCTAGGGCAAGCCCGCGTACGCCGGGAAGGCGATGACGTAGTGCTCGTCTCCTACGGGGGCAGCATGGGCGAGACCCTGAAGGCCGCCGATGAGCTGGAACGCCAGGACGTCTCTGCCCACGTCATCGACCTGCGCTCGCTCATGCCCTGGGACCGCTCTACGGTCCTCGAGGCGGTGGCCCGCGTAGGCAGGGTGGTGCTGGTGAGCGAAGCCCCGCGCAG
This sequence comes from Trueperaceae bacterium, assembly GCA_036381595.1. Taxonomy (NCBI): domain Bacteria; kingdom Thermotogati; phylum Deinococcota; class Deinococci; order Trueperales; family Trueperaceae; species Trueperaceae bacterium. Next base: position 203,517 of record DASVCN010000023.1, read on the forward strand.
CCTGGGGTTCATGTCCGAGGTTTCGGCGACGATCACGGAACAGGTCCTCGACTCCCTGCTGGCCCCTCCGATGAGGGTGACCGGTTTCGACATCCCCTACCCCTTCGCCTACGACCGCGAGTACCTGCCGGGTCCCAACCGCATTCTGGCGGCCGTCCAGCAGGTCCTCGACTATTGAGCGACCTCCAGGAGAGCCTATGCCCAGAGAATTCCTGCTGCCCGAGCTGGCCGAGTCGGTAGTCGAAGGCGAGATCGTCCGCTGGCTGGTGGAGGAAGGCGACACCGTCACCGAAGACCAGCCGATCGTAGAGGTGATGACCGACAAAGTCACCGTCGAACTGCCCAGCCCTTACACCGGCGTTCTGCAGAAGCAACTGGTGGCCGCCGGCGACGTGGTCGAGGTGCACAAACCGATCGCCCTCTTCGCAGATGACGCCGGCGGAGAGTCGCCGGCGAAGAGCGAGTCGGGGGAGATCGCCGAGCAGAAGCAGAGGGCCGCCGGTGGCGATGGTGCGACGTCCAAGCCGGCCGCCGCCGAAGGAGAGGACGACGGCGACCGGCTGAGCCTCTTCCGGCCCTCGAAGGAGGCGGAGGAGGGTCCGGCCCTGCAGGTACGCAAACGTTCCGCGCCCGGCGGCGACACCCGGCCTTCGAGTCGCCCGACCGGACCGTATGGCCGAGTGCTCGCCGTGCCCGCGGCGCGCAAGTTGGCCCGCGAACTGGGGGTGGACATCGAGAGGGTCGAAGGGAGCGGGCCGAACGGCCGGGTGCGGGTCGACGATGTTCGCGCCCACGCGCAGGAAGCCCCTTCCGGCGCAAGGCCGGCAGCACCGACGGCGCAGGAGCGTGGGGCGCTCGAGGAGCGGATCCCGGTGCGGGGACTCAGGCGCGCGATAAGCCAGCAGATGGTGACCTCGCACCTCCAGTCGGTCCGAACCCTGCACGTGGACGAGGCCGACGTCAGCGGACTCGTCTCTCTGCGCAAGCGCCTGAAGCCCTTGGCGGAGAAGCGAGGCGCGAAGCTCTCCTACCTGCCTTTCATCATGAAGGCGACCGTCGCCGCCCTGAAGGCGTACCCCATGCTCAACGCCTCGCTCGACGAGGACGCGGGCGAGATCGTTCGCAAGCACTACTACAACCTGGGCCTGGCCGTGGCCACCGACAGCGGCCTGGTCGTGCCGGTGGTCCACGACGTCGACAGCAAGAGCGTCGTCGAACTGGCCGTGGAGCTCCAGGCGAAGGCGCAGCGGGCTCGAGACGGCAAGCTCACCACGGAGGACGTGAAGGGCGGCACCTTCTCGATCACCAACATAGGTTCGCTGGGCGGACTCTTCTCGTTCCCGATAATCAACGTGCCCGAGGCCGCCATCCTGGGCGTCCACTCGATCAAGAAGCGGCCGGTGGTGCTGGAGGACGATAGCATCGTGGCCCGCGAGATGCTCTACCTGAGCCTCTCGTTCGACCACCGCCTGGTCGACGGCGCCGAGGCAGCGATGTTCACGAGTTACCTGATCGAGATCCTCGAGACGCCGGAGAGCCTGCTGCTCGACCTTTGACAGCGTCAGCACATCGAACGCGCCGGATCCCTTTTCCGAAGCGCTTGAACTATGCCAGAATGCTTGTCGTCAGCGACAACTTGCCGACGCTTCGTCATACTCGTAGGCTCACGGATCGTTCGCAGTGGTGGAGGCTCGGATGGCAGTCATCGGATCGGCGGAAAGCAGCTCGGTAGCCAAGGCGGGGAGCGCGGAGACGTGGGTCGTTCTGGGGGCCCTGACGCTCGGCTGGACCCTCGGATTCGTCGGTAACTTCCTGCCCGAGGGAGCCATGAAACTCGGCTTCTGGGTCCTCTCGAGCATCGGCCTGATGACAGGGGCTACGCTGCTCGCCATACGCCACGTCACCGCGAACGTCATGCTGTCGGCCGGGCTGATGCTGCTCGTTGTCGGCGAGACCGTGGTCCACTCGCAAGGGCCGGGGGGCGCCGACGCCTTCGCAGCGGCGACCTATGCCTACTTCCCGGGTCTGCTGCTGGTTGCGCTCTCTGGCTGGGGTCCGCTCTGGATGAGGCTCGCCGCCCTCGTTTCCGCCCTTGCCTTCGTTGCCCACGCCTCGTCCCATGTACTCGGTGGAGCACCTGCGCCCGACGGTCCGTTGGCCGGCACCGGCTACGCCTTTCTTACGCTCACGGTCATCGGCTGGACCTGGGTGGTGAGCAGGCAGTGGGGACGACCGCCTGTTCGCCGGCCAACCGAAGTCTGAGGGCCCAAGAGCGCGGCCGATGGCCCCGGCTGAGCGCGCCCCCTGGAAGACACGGAGTTGCACGCGGCTGACGGGGAGCCGGGCTACCGCTCGCTAGAATGGTGCCGTGAAGGACCGTTCCGCAGCTGACGGGAGGATGCGGTGAAGCGCGGCGACCTGCCCGTGCTGCCCACCACTCCCGGTTGCTACCTGTTCCAGAACTCCAACGGCGAGATCATCTACGTGGGCAAGGCGCTGAACCTGCGCAGTCGGGTGAGCTCCTACTTCGGCAGCTCGGCCGACCGGAAGGCGCAGCTCGTCGCGCACGAGGCCGTGAAGGTCGACTTCATCGTCACCCAGAGCGAAGTCGAAGCCCTCATCCTCGAAGCCAACCTCATCAAGCGCTACAAGCCGCACTTCAACGTCGTCCTCAAGGACGACAAGAGCTATCCCTTCCTCAAGCTCACCGACGAGCCGTACCCCACCCTGATCTTCACCAGACGAGTCGTGAAGGACGGGGGAACCTACTTCGGCCCCTACCCCAACCCGGGGGTCGTGCGGCGGGTACTCGACCTCGTCTACTCCAACTTCCCGCTCCGCAAGAACAGCGGGGTCCCCATGAAGGCCCGCAGCAAACCGTGTCTGCGCTATCACATGGGGCGTTGCCTCGCGCCCTGCATCGGGGCGGTAGATCGAGAGGAGTACGGCAAGGTCGTCGAGCAGGTGCGGGCGTTCCTCGAGGGGCGGGTGCACGACACGGCGAAGATGTTGGAAGAGGAGATGCGGGGCGCCGCCGGGCGGCAGGATTTCGAGCTGGCCGGCGTCTACCGTGACAGGCTGCAGGCACTCAAGCGCATGACCGGTTTCGAGAGCGACGTGAGCCGCAACTCCGAGGAAGACCTCGACTTCCTGGGACTGGCGCAGGCCGGCAACTTCGCCATGGTCCAGCTCTTCCAGATGCGCCGCGGACGGGTCGTGGGCCACGACAAGCGCTTCCTCGCCAACGCCCAGGATGCCAGCAGGGCAGAGATACTCGAGCGGTTCATGAGCGAGTACTACGGCCAGGCGATGAGGGTGCCGCCACTCGTCCTGCTGCCCCCAGCCGATCTGGAGATGGGGGTGTGGACCGAGTTCCTGAGCGAACGGGCCGGCCGCAGGGTCGAACTGCGGGTGCCGCGAAGGGGCGACAAGCTGGACCTGATGCGGATGGCAGAACGCAACGCCCGAACCGGCGTGGAGGCAGAGATCGCCCTGCTCGAGCGCCGCGGCGAAGCTCCCGGTGTCGGCGAGCTGCAGAGCCTCCTCGAGCTGGACGACCCGCCCTACCGGATCGAAGGGTTCGACGTGAGCAACCTCATGGGCACCCACACGGTCGCAAGCATCGTGGTCTTCGAAGGCGGACGTGCCCGCAAGAGCGAGTACCGGCGGGTGCGGATCCGCGACCTAGACAAGCCCGACGACTTCTTCAGCATGCATCAGGCCGTCTACCGCCGTTTCACCGGGACGCTGGCCGACAAGCTGCCGCAACCCGACCTTCTGCTCATTGACGGCGGCAAGGGGCAGCTCTCGGCAGCGCGGCGTGCCTTGCGGGAGGCCGGGCTGGACATCCCGCTGGTGGGCCTCGCCAAGCGCCAGGAGACGCTCGTTACCCCTGCCGGCGACGAGATCGTCGTTCCCCACTCCCACCCGGGTCTCAAGCTGTTGATCAACGTCCGCGACGAGGCCCACCGCACAGCCGTAGGCTACAACCGAAACCGGCGCGGCAAGGCGATGACGAGGTCGGTGCTGGACGGAGTGCCAGGCATCGGTCCCAAGCGCCGCGATGCCCTGCTCGCGCACTTCTCCAGCGTCGAGCAGTTGCGTCGCGCCGACGTGGAGGAGTTGGCGAAGGTGCCCGGGGTTGGAGCCGCGGCCGCGGGCGCCGTCAAGGCGTACTTCGGTAGCGACTCGGCCGAGCGCGGTGTGGAGCAGCCGCCCGGTGACTGAGCTGTGACCGGACGGTGACCACCGAGGCGAGGACGAGGCAGCGGCCTTCGGTCGGAAGGAGAGCGGCCGGGCGACCCTGGTACGGCGGCGCCAAGGGCCGACTGGTCCTCACCACCGGGGTGCTGCTCACTCTAGGCACGTTGCTGGCCCTGCTCTTCCCGGCTTCTGCGCGCTGGAGTTTCTCGGCCGCCACTCTGGTAGGCGTCTGGCCCCTGGCCGTGAAGGCCGCACGCGGAGCCGCTCGCGGATCTCCGTTCACGATAAACACCCTCATAACCCTTGCCGCGCTGGGCGCGGTCGCGATAGGGGAAGCTGCCGAGGGAGCGATCGTCGTCTTCCTCTTCGCCATCGGCGAGCTGCTCGAGAGCGTCGCTGCCGGACGTGCGAGGTCCAGCATCAGGGAGCTCGCCCGGTTGGCGCCCAGCAACGCTCTCCTGATCGAAGAGGGCGGAACGATCAGGGAGGTCGGCGCCGCGTCGCTCGAAGCGGGTCAGCTGGTCCAGGTGAGGCCGGGCGCGCGCATACCGGCAGACGGCAGGGTAGTCGAGGGGGACTCGGCGATCGACGAGTCGGCCGTGACCGGGGAGAGCATCGCCAGATCGAAGGGAGCGGGCGAGCAGGTGTTCGCGGGGAGCATCAGCACCGACGGCACGCTCATCGTACGGGTTGAGCAACCTCCCTCGCAGAGCGCCATAGCCCGGATCATCCAACTGGTGGAGGAAGCGGAGAGTCACAAGGCCCCGGTACGGCGATTCATCGACAGCTTCAGCCGCGTCTACACGCCGGTTGCGATGCTGCTGGCCGCTCTGGTCGCAACGATGCCGCCGCTGCTGGCAGGAGCCTCCCTCGAGGCGTGGGTCTACCGCGGGCTGGCGATACTGCTCATCGCCTGCCCCTGCGCCCTGGTGCTGTCGGTGCCGGCCGCGATCACATCGGCGATCAGCGCAGGGGCCCGGGCGGGCCTGCTGCTCAAGGGCGGCGCCGCGCTCGAAGCGATCGGTACGGTGGTGACCGTGGCGTTCGACAAGACCGGAACGATCACGAGTAACGCCCTGCAGGTCACCGATGTGATCCCGCTCCGGGGCGATGCGGAGGAGGTGGTCGCCCTGGCAGCGGCGGTGGAGAGCTTCTCCTCCCATCCGCTGGCGGCAGCGATCAGCCGCCGGGCGGCCGGTCTCGAGCTGCCTCTCGCCAGCGCTGGCCGGGCCATCGCCGGACAGGCGGCGAGTGCGATCGTCAACGGGCAGAACTACTCGGTCGGTTCTCCCCGCTACGCCTCGCATACTTCGCCCATGGGGACGCAGGTGGAACTGGCCATCGAACGACTCGAGGAGGAGGGCAAGACCGTCGTCGTCCTGCTGGAGGAGCACACTCCGCGGGGCATCCTGGCCGTTCGCGACGAGCCACGACCGGAGGCGAGCGAGGTGATCTCGCGGTTGCGCAAGATGGGCGTCGCCACGGTGATGCTCACGGGGGACAACTCCCGGACCGCCGCGTCGGTTGCCGACCGGTTGCGGTTGGAGGTGCGTGCCGAACTGCTTCCCGAGGAGAAACTCCGCGCCATCGAGGTGTTGGCCCGCCGCGGTCCCGTCGCGATGGTGGGGGACGGGATCAACGACGCTCCGGCGCTCGCCCGGGCGAACGTGGGCATAGCGATAGGCGCAGGCACCGACGTAGCCCTCGAAAGCGCCGACGCAGCACTCCTGCGCGAGGGGATCGGCGGCGTGCCCGACCTGTTCCGGCTTTCACGCGCGACCATGCGCAACATCCGGCAGAACATCGGCTTCGCCCTCGGGCTGAAGGCGCTGTTCCTGGTGACGACCCTGCTCGGCATCACCGGACTCTGGCCCGCCATCCTCGCAGACACGGGAGCTACCGTGCTGGTGACGAGCAACGCCCTGCGACTGCTCCGTTTCGACTTCGGGGACCGGACCTAGGGCAGAGGCCCTCAGGCCTCCTCCCTGCTCAGTCGCTGACTCCTGGCCACCCTTCCGGTAGCCCCGCTACCGCCAGGGTTCCGCGGCAGTTCCTGGCGCTTCGAGCGCCAGGCCCCCTTGTGCAGTTCCATCTGGACGTCCACCCTGCCGCCCGCGGCCGGCAGGCGCCTGACCTCCCCGAACCCGACCTTCTTGAAGGCGGCCTGCGCGCGCGGGTTGTCCTCGAACGTCGATAGCCGCACCAGGTCGAGTCCCAGCACGTCGAAGGCGTACTCCAGCAGAGCCTCGATCGCCTCGGGTCCGTAACCCCTGCCCCAGTGGCTCTTCTCGCCGATGATTATGCCGAGGGTCGCGCGCGAACCACGGATGTCGTAGAGCTCGATGGTGCCGATGTAGTCGTCGTTCTCGTCGAACACGCCGAAGGTGAGGCGGTCGGCGCGACGGGTGTCGGCCCGGAGGACCCGCTTGAGCAGCCATAGCGGCATCCGGTTGGGCGGGGTGCCGTTCAGGTAGGAGATCTCCGGGTCCTTGAAGTGGGAGTGGACGCGGCGCCAGTCGGCAGGGGCTAGGTCGTCGAGCGGGCGGAGTCGCACGCGTCCGAAGGATGGCCACATGGGCATAGTCTACTGCCGGCCCCTGCGGTCACCTGCCATCAGGCTTGCAGTCGAACGCCGCTCCGACGGCGCTATAGTGAGGTCCGACCGGCACGGAAGGGAACGATGGAGAGCACGTCCAGCGAGAACATCAGCGCCAACTTCAGCGAACGCTTCAGGGAGCTCAGGAACGCCATCAGCGGCGTGATACTGGGCCAGGAGCGGGTGGTGGATGACCTCCTGGTGGCTGTCCTGGCCCGCGGTCACGTCCTCATCGAGGGGGCACCGGGCCTCGGCAAGACCAGGTTGGTGCGGGCTTTCGCCGAGGCGACAGATCTCGACTTCGGCCGCATCCAGTTCACGCCCGACCTCATGCCCGCCGACGTCACCGGCACCACCGTGTTCGTCGAGGAGAGCGGCGACCGGCGTTTCGAGTTCCAGCGCGGACCCGTCTTCACCAACGTCCTGCTGGCCGACGAGATCAACCGCGCCACCCCCAAGACGCAGGCGGCGCTGCTCGAGGCGATGCAGGAGCGGGCCGTCACCGCCGCCGGCACCAGGCATGAACTTCCGGATCCGTTCGTGACCCTGGCTACCCAGAATCCCCTCGAGATGGAGGGCACCTACCCGCTGCCCGAGGCGCAGTTGGACCGTTTCCTCTTCAAGGTGCTCATCGATCGCCCCGACTCGGAGACGCTGAAGCGGATCCTGATAACCACGACCGGCAACGAGGAGACGGTCCTCAGCCCGATGTTCCGTCGCGGCGAGCTGCTCGAGCTTCAGCGGGTGGTGCGGGCCGTCCTCATGGCCAGCGCGGCCCTCGAGAAGGTCGTAGAGCTGGTGGAGGCCTCGCACCGTCATCCGCTCCTCCGGCTGGGCGCCAGCCCGCGGGGCGCCCAGGCGATAACTCTGGCGGCGAAGGGCTACGCGCTCGCTGCCGGCCGGCCCAACGTCGAGATCGAGGACGTCAGGCGCGCCGCGCACCCGGCCCTGCGCCACAGGCTGCTTCTCTCGTTCGAAGCCGAGGTGGACGGGGTTCGGCCCGATTCGATAATCGACGACCTCCTGGAGCAGGTGACCGGAGCACAACGACGGGGCAGGACCGTTCGCCAGTAGGGTGATCAGCGCCCGCAGCCGCAACCTGCTCGACCGCTACTCGCTCGCCGCCCGCTACCTCAGTCGGGAGTCGGGGGAGCGAACCGCCAAGGAGGCTGGGCAGAGCGTCGAGTTCCACGACTTCCGCCCCTACCAGTCGGGCGACGAGCTGCGCTACGTCGACTGGAAAGCCTATGCCCGCACCGGCCGCCTCTATACCCGGCTCCACCAGGCCGAGCGAACGATCCGCCTTCACATCCTCATCGACGTGAGCCGCTCGATGCGAGTGGGCGGCAAGGGGGCATATTCGGAGCGATTGGCGCAACTGCTCGCGTACGTGGGCCAACGTGACGCACGCAGCCAGGTCCACCTGACCGACGGCAGCCACGGCCGGCCGGTTCAGGGACTGCGGACGATCGGTGAGAGCTGGGAGCTGATCGAGTCGGCTTCGAGCCGCAAGGAGGGTCCCCTGCCGGCCCATGCGATCCGGGAGTTCGCTCTCGCGGGCCCGAGCGAGCCGGGAGCGGCCCTGGTGCTCGTCATCTCCGACCTCTTCGAGGAGGCGCCGCTCAAGCCGGCGCTCACTGCCCTGAAGGCGCGCGGCCTCGACGCATCCTTCCTGCAGGTCGTGGCCAGGGAGGATCTCGAACCCGAGGCGGGCAGGCTCGAGCTGATCGACTCCGAGACGGGCGAGAAGCTCGAGGTCACTCCTCTGGAGGCGAACGCATACCGGCGGGCGGTTCGCGAGTTCGTCGCCCGGCGGCGTAGCGAGATCATCGAGGCGGGCTTCCGCCACGTCCTCCTCCCGGTTCCCCCGGCCAGCGGCGACGAGTTGGAAAGGGAGGCGTTCGCCGCGTTGCTCCGCGCCGGCATCCTCGAGAAACGTTGAGGGAGACGCCTGTCCCACGGCTTCTCGAGTGGGAAGCCTTGCATCGCAGCCTTCCTCGGCTCGCTACGATGAGCGCGCGTGAGAGTGATAGGCCAACACTTCGGGGGTTACCAGGTGATCCGCGAGATCGGCCAGGGCGCCGTGTCGCGGGTCTTCCTGGCCAGCGACGGACGGCGTGTCAAGGCGGTCAAGCTGTTCCGTCCCGAGCACGTTGCGCGAGCCCGGCGCGAGCTGACCTACGGGCGGGATCTGGATCACCCGAACCTCAACCCGGTCGAGGACTGGCTCGAGTTGGCCGGCCGACCCGGCGTGGTGATGCCGTACGTTCCGGGCGTACTGCTCAGCAGGTGGCGCGACGCCGGCGACCGGCGGTCCTTCCTGGGAGCCATGAAGGGCGTCCTCCAGGCGCTAGCGCACCTCCACGACCTGGGCATCGTGCACCGTGACGTGAAACCAGAGAACATCCTCGTCGACCGTTCCGGCCAGTCGGTCCTGGTCGACTACGACCTCGCGACCGGAGTAGATGCCGTCGGGGAGTCGATCACCGCCGCAGGTACGGTGGCGTTCATCAGCCCTGAACAGGCGCGAGGGGAACCGGCGTTGCCGGGGAGCGACCTCTACTCGGTAGGCGTGATCCTCTACTGGGGGCTCACCGGGGAGGTCCCGTTCACCGGCTCGGTGGAGCAGGTGATGCGAGCTCACGCCCGCAAGAGCCCGCCGGCGGCACGTGGGATCGACCCAGACCTCGAGGCGTTCGAACCGCTTCTCGAGAAGCTGCTCGCCAAGGAGCCGGACAAGCGGTACCGTTACGCCCTCGAGGTGCTGGGGGAGCTCGAGTTGATCGAGAGTAGGACGTTCGGCGAGAAACAGGTCTGATCCCCTGGCCGAGACCCGGCCCTGCCCTCCGGGCCCACTACTCCTTTGGATAGAATGCCTGCGTGAACGAACGCGTCGCCGTCGCGCTCATGGGCATCGTGGGCGTTGCCGGCTTCCTGCTCGCACCGTGGGCGGCGCTCAACCGTGAGATCGGTGCGCGCAGCAGCGTGCTGCTTCTGCCCGACCGGGTCTACGATTTCACCGGCCGCACCGACCCGGTGGCGATCGCCGGCCTGGGAATCGTCTTCGCCCTGGGGCTCGTCGCCTTCGCTGCTCTCGTCGCCTCGGCCTGGGTGGGCGGACGAGCCCGCTTCATCATCTGGTTGGCGGCCGGCCTGACGCTGCTCGTGTCCACCGCCTGGGGGCTCGACCGTGTCGGAGAAGGCGTCGGCGACGCGCGCAGGAACGCCTTCCTCGACGAGGTAGAGCAGGCGATCGAGCGCCCCCGCGGGAACCGCGACATCGAAGCGCTCGTGCGGTTGCTGGCCCAGGAAGACGGGCAGTCGCTGGCGGAGTTGCGGAGCGAAGCCGAGGCGGCCGGGCTGAACGTACGGCGGTTGCCCTACTCCCGGACGGGAATGGGATTGTCCGCCTTCCTGGCGGTTGCCATCGGCCTCGCCACGATCGGCCTGGGCCTGAGGCTCGTGCCGAGGCTCTCCCGGGCTGTCGACCGGGTACTGGACGTCGCCGCCGTTCCGGCGGTATCGATACTGCTCGCGCTGCTGGCGACCGCGGTGGTGGTGCTGGTGCTCCAGCCGACGCCGGTGGGCGACGACCTCGTTGCGACAGGTCCGCTCATGTGGCTCGCAGGGCGTCTAGACACCGTCTGGTACGCCCTCCAGTCGTTGTTCGCCGACTCATTGGGCACCCTCTCGGGCTTCCTCGACTCCCTCAAGTTCACGACTCCGCTGATATTCACCGGCCTCGCGGTGGCCTTCGCCTTCCGCGCCGGACTGTTCAACATCGGTGCCCCCGGGCAGATGGTCCTCGGCGCTCTCGGAGCCGCCGGCGTCGCGATCTACATGCCCGGTCCCAAGGCGCTCGTCCTGCCGCTGGCGATCGTCGCCTCGGCACTGTTCGGTGGCCTGTGGGGCGCGCTGCCGGGCTGGCTCAAGGCTCGCTTCGGCGCCAACGAGGTCATCAACACCATCCTCCTCAACTACATAGCCGCGTCGATCCTTCTGTTCGTGCTGTCCGACAGGCCGACCTTCTCCGCCTCGGCCCTCAACGTCATCCGCATGCTCGGGGTCGCCGTCGTGGTGATCGGCATCCTGCTGCTCATCCCGCCCGTCAGGAGGCTACTGAGCCGGGCCCCGAGAGTTTCGTTCGCCGTGATCGGGGTGCTGGTGCTCGTTGCGATGGTCGCGGTCGCCGCGCCGGTAGCCAACGAGCCACCCGTCATCGTCGAACTGCCCTTCAAGGCGCCCGGCTACGAGCCGGAAACCTACCCGCTGCGGCCGCAGGGGCGGATACCGCAGATCGGCGCGCTGGTGAGCTCGACGGACGGCTTCGACCTGGCCGCCTGGCTGGCGCCCCTCATCGGCCTGACGGCACTGGCGCTCGCACCCCGCCTCGATGTGCGGCGGACCGGGCCGCGGGTCCTGTTCGGCGTGGCCGCCTGGGGCATCTCCTACCTCGTGTTAGCGCTGTTCGGCCTGCGCACCGTGGAGTTCGATGTACCGCCTACCAACCTCAACCTCTCGTTCCTCATCGCGCTGCTGGCAGCGGCATTCATGCAGGTGCTGCTCTGGCGTACCAAGTGGGGCTACGACCTTCGGGCGGTGGGCGTGTCTCCCAAGGCGGCCGAGTACGGAGGCGCCGACATCGGCGGGAATGTGATCTTCGCGATGGCCGTAGGCGGAGCCTTCGCTGGCTTGACCGCCACTCACTACGTTCTCGGCGGCGCATTGGACGAGTACGCCCTTCGTCAGTCGCTCCCCACGGGCGACGGCTTCGACGGCATAGCCGTGGCGCTGCTGGGCGGCAACACGCCGGTAGGCGTAGTACTCTCGGCGTTCCTATTCGGCGTCCTGAAGCACGGCGGCTCTGTTCTGAGCATCACCATGGCGAACCTCACCCGTGACGTCGTTAGCACCATCCTGGCGCTCATCGTCCTCTTCATCGCGGCCCGCGGCTTCCTGCCGGACCGGATCACCAACCCGCTGCGGCGCCAGTCGCAGGCGTACGAGGAGCAGGATCCCAGGCTCAAGGCTCCGATCGACGCGCCCGCCCGGCCACTGCGCAGCGAGGAGGGGTGACGTGGATCTGATCGTCCTGCTTACCCTGGTGGCGTCGGCCCTCAGGGCGACCACGCCGCTGCTGCTCACGGCCTTGGGTGGCCTCTTCAGCGAACGCTCGGGCGTCATCAACATCGCGCTGGAGGGGATAATGCTCTTCGGCGCGGTTGCCGCCGCGGTCGTGGCCCAGCTGATCGAGGCGCAGTTCCCCGGACGGCCTCTGCCCTGGGCTCCCTGGGTCGGGCTGCTGGCGGCGATGGCAATCGGCGCCGCGGTCGCCTGGATCCACGCTGTCGTCTCCATCCGCTACAAAGCCGACCAGATCATCAGCGGCACGGCGATCAACCTGATGGCGATAGGCATCCCCGCCCTGGTCCTGATGGGTCTCTACGACAACACCACCGCCAGCGCTCCCATCCGCAACCGGCTGCCGGAGTGGGGAGCGGGCGTTTTCGAACTCAGTCCGCTCGTCTACCTGGCGTTCCTCCTGGTGCCGGTCGTGTGGTTCGTCGTCTTCCGCACCCCCTTCGGCTTGCGCCTCAGATCGGTGGGCGAGCACCCGGAAGCCGCCGACAGCCTGGGCGTGAACGTGCACAGGGTGCGCTACATCGGCGTCGTGCTCTCCGGAGTCCTCGGCGGCCTCGGAGGGGCCTACCTGTCGATAGGCAACTTCAACCAGTTCGTCTCCGAGATGTCGGCTGGACGCGGTTTCATCGCCCTGGCGGCGCTCATCTTCGGCAAGTGGCACCCCCTGGGCGTGCTCGGCTCCACCCTCCTCTTCGGGGCGTTCGAAGCGGTCGCGACGGCGTTGGGCGGCGGGCAGATACTTCCCCCGACCCTGGTGCAGATGATCCCGTTCATCCTCACCATGCTGGTCCTGGCCGGCTTCATCGGCCGAGCTATCCCGGCCAAGGCGCTGGGCAAGCCGTACGAGGGGTAATCGTTGAGATTCAAGTCCTACTCGCGATATCCTCGTCCGACCTCCGGTACCATGCCTCCGGGCTTCCGGCTCGGGAGCTGCGGAGGTAGATTCGTATGGACATCGAGCGCAGTGCCGGCATCCTGCTGCACCCCACCTCGCTCCCCGGGCCTCATGGCGTAGGAGCGCTAGGGGACCAGGCTTTCCGTTGGGTCGACTTCCTCGAGGCGGCCGGGCAGCGTCTCTGGCAGGTGCTGCCGCTGGGCCCTACCGGCTACGGCGACAGCCCCTACCAGTCGTTCAGCGCTTTCGCCGGCAACCCCTACCTGATCGATCTCGATCGGCTTCGCGAGGAGGGCCTTCTCGCCGACGAAGATCTGGCCGAGGCGCCCGAGTTCCCCGATGCGCGGGTCGACTTCGGGGCGGTGATCCCGTTCAAGCTGGCGGCGCTGGAGCGGGCCTTCGTACGCTTCCAGGAAGCGGCCGAGCCGAGCCTGCGCGACGAGTTCACCGAGTTCGTGCGGGAGCAGGGCTACTGGCTGGACGATTTCGCCCTGTTCATGGCGCTCAAGGAGTCGCACGGGGGACGTTCCTGGAACGAGTGGGAGGAGGGAGTCCGGCGTCGGGACCGTGCGTCGCTGAGCCATGCCCGGAAACAGCTCGGGGAGGCGGTCCGTCGTCACGAGGTGTGGCAGTTCCTCTTCTACCGTCAGTGGCTCGAGGTGAAGCGCTACGCCAACGAACGGGGGATCGCGATCATCGGCGACATCCCGATCTTCGTCTCGTTCGACTCCGCCGACACCTGGGCCAATCCGCAACTGTTCCATCTGGACGAAGAGGGCAACGCCACGGTGATCGCCGGCGTGCCACCCGACTACTTCAGTGCCACCGGCCAGCGCTGGGGCAACCCCCTCTACCGCTGGCAGAGGATGGCTCAGCATGGTTTCCGCTGGTGGATCGACCGCTTCCGCTCCAGTCTCGAGTTCTTCGATCTGATCCGGGTCGACCACTTCCGGGGCTTCGAGGCCTACTGGGAGATCCCCGCGAGCGAGGCGACCGCGGTGAAGGGGCGTTGGGTGAGGGGTCCGGGTCAGGCCCTGTTCGACGCCCTAGCAGATGCGTTGGGGGATCTGCCGATCATCGCCGAGGACCTCGGTGTGATCACTCCCGAAGTCGAGCGCCTGCGCGACGAGAACGAACTGCCCGGGATGAAGGTGCTGCAATTCGCCTTCGCCGGTGACGCCAGCGACCCTTACCTGCCGCACAACTTCTCGCGACGCTCGGCGGTCTACACGGGGACCCACGACAACGACACGACCTTGGGCTGGTATCTGAGCGCACCGGAGTCGGAGCGGGACATGGTGCGGCGCTACCTGGCACATGGCGACGAGGGGATCGTCTGGGAACTGATCAGGTTGGCCACGGCGTCGGTCGCCGACATCGCCGTGGTGCCGCTCCAGGATGTGATGTCGCTGGGCGGCGAGGCACGGATGAACACGCCTGGGAAGGCATCCGGCAACTGGGGGTGGCGCTTCCGGCCGGAGCAGCTCGAGCCGTGGATGGCGCCGCAACTCAGGGAGATGGCGACCCTCTACGGGCGGCTGGGGGCCGGCGAAGCTGCCGATACGCCGTACCGTCAGTCGGTGACGGAGAGCCGCGTCGAGGAAGGCAGTTGAGCCGACGGGGCGCCGGTTGCACCCGCCGCTGATCGGCCGCTCACGGCGCTTTGGCCACAGCTACCGGTCGGTCCTCTCGCTACAGATCCTCTGACGTCGACTGCTGGCCGCTAAGCTCGGTCGCTCTGAATCACTCCCTCGCCCCTGGCGACCCTTATCATTCGCCTATGCCGCAACTCCCGGCAGAGCGTCGTGGCCGCTGAGGCGCAGACCCGGAAGCGTCGCCAGTTCTTCGCCAAGGTCTGGGGCGAAGCGCGTGAGCTCGTCTGGGCGCATCGGGGCAAGCTCGCTATCGGCCTCGTCCTGATGGTCGTCAATCGGCTCGCCGGCTTCGTGCTGCCGGGCAGTTCGAAGTTCCTGATCGACAACGTGATCGACAAGGGTCAGATCGATCTCCTGCTGCCGCTCGCCCTGGCTGTCGGAGGAGCGACTGTCGTCCAGGCAGGGACGACGTTCGCCCTCTCTCAGGTCGTCTCGGTCGCGGCTCAGGGCGCGATCATGGACATGCGCCGCCGGGTGCAGGAGCAGGTCACGCGCCTGCCCGTCCGCTTCTTCGACGGTACCCAGACCGGGGTGCTGATCTCGCGCATCATGAGCGACGCCGAGGGGATACGCAACCTGGTCGGGACCGGCATCATCCAGCTCGTGGGTGGAGTGTTCACGGCCGTCCTGGCGCTGGGAGTGCTGATCTACCTGAACTGGCAGCTCACGGTCGCGATCGTGCTCTTCCTCGCGCTCTTCGGCGTCGTGATGTCGTTCGCTTTCGCCCGACTGCGCCCGGTCTTCAGGGAACGCGGCGAGATCAACGCCCAAGTCACCGGCCGTCTCGCCGAGACGCTGGGTGGAATCCGTGTGGTGAAGGCGTACCGGATGGAGGAGCGCGAACAGCGCGTCTTCGGCGAGGGGGTCGCTCGGCTGTTCGCCAACATCCGCCGCTCGATCACGGGCATCTCGGCGATCACCGCCTTCTCGACTCTGATTGTCGGGCTCGTCGGCATGGTGATGATCCTGGTGGGCGGTCGTGCGATCTTCTCCGGCACGATGAGCCTTGGGGACCTGGTGATGTACGTGTTCTTCGTGGGTCTCCTCGCTCAACCGGTGATCCAGATCGCCAACATCGGCACCCAGATCAGCGAGGCGTTCGCCGGCCTCGACCGGATCAGGGAGTTGCTGCAGATGACCACCGAGGACGACGAGGACGACACGAAGTCGCCCGTCGGCCGGATCGACGGCGAGGTGGCGCTGACCGATGTGGAGTTCGCCTACGAGGCCGGTGCGCCGGTGCTCAAGAAAGTGTCGCTGAGGGCGCCGGCAGGCTCGACCACCGCTCTGGTAGGTTCCTCCGGCTCCGGGAAGAGCACCCTGGTCAGCCTGATCATGGCGTTCAACCGGCCCCAGCACGGCCTGGTCACCGTCGACGGACGGGATCTCGCCGAGCTGCGCCTGGGCGAGTACAGATCCCAACTCGGTGTCGTGCTGCAGGAGAACTTCCTCTTCGACGGGACGATCGCCGACAACATCCGCTTCGCGCGCCCGAACGCAAGTCGTGAAGAGGTAGAGGCAGCCGCCACCATCGCCAACGCCGACGGCTTCATCCGCTCCTTCCCCGACGGCTACGACAGCGTCGTAGGCGAGCGGGGGATCAAGCTCTCCGGTGGGCAGCGACAGCGGATCGCCATCGCCAGGGCGATCCTCGCCGATCCCAGGATCCTGATCCTCGACGAGGCGACCTCCAGCCTCGACAGCGAGAGCGAGGCCCTGATCCAGGAGGGCCTGAGGCGGCTGATGCAGGGGCGCACCACCTTCGTCATCGCCCACCGGCTCTCGACGATCAGGGACGCAGACCAGATCCTCGTGCTGGAGGATGGCGAGATCGTCGAGCGCGGCGAGCACGCCCAGCTGCTCGCCAAGGGCGGCCGATACCGGGAGTTGTACGACAAGCAGTACTCGTGGGAGAAGAACCTGTTCGTCAACCCCGGGGAGGAGCTGCAGGGCGAGCCGGGTGCCGGAGTTGCCGGCGAGCCGAGGATTACTTGACGGGAGAGACCTTCGGTAGCTCCCTCACTGTCGGGCCCCGCCATCATCGCCTGCAACGCGGCCAGCCTGATCGGCCCTGGCTTCCTCCTGGGCGTCCCCCTGAGCGGCACGGACTCCGGCTCACCACATCCTGGCGCAACGATCGTGGCGGCTGCCAGGCGCTTACGGTTTAGCAGGAGGCTGGTTTCGCGCTGGCAGCAGCAGCACCGATGCCGATCCAGCCAGTAGCGCCACGATCCCGCAGGCGATCACGCCGGCGTACCCGAAGAGCGGGAAGAGGAAACCGGGGAGGTACGCCCCCAAGCTGCCGCCCAGGTAGTAGAGGAGCAGGTAGAGGGCGTTAGCCCCGGCCCTGTCGCTTTCGGCCGAGGTGGCGACGTGCCCCACGGCCAGACCCTGGACCAGGAAGTTGCCGAAGCAGAGGACCAGCAGGCCGGCCAGCACCAGCGGAAGTCCGGGTGCCAACGTGAGGGCGTTGCCGGCGATGGTCAGGCCGAAGCCGATGGCCAGAGTGGCGCCGAGTCCGCTGACACGACTCAACGGCCCGGCGACGGTCGAGGAGAGGACGCCTGCGCTGTAGGTGATGTAGGTCAACCCGATGAGGCTGCTGGTGAACTCGAATGGCGGCCTGCTAAGACGGAACGGCAGGTAGGTGAAGGTTGCCTGGAAGGCGAAGAAGAGGAAGAAGCCGATGAGCAGGCCGGCGACTATCTGGCGATTGCGGAAGTGACCGAGGGTGCCTGCGAGGGCTCCACGCAAGCTGCTCTCGCCGGAACCGGGCCTGAGCGGCCGGAGCCGGGCCCAGAGGGGCACCAGTAGCAGGTAGAGGGCCGCGCTCAGCAGGAAACCGTAGCGCCAGCCAACCAGGTCGGCGAAAGTACCCGACACGACCCTGCCCATCATCCCGCCCGTGACCGTCGCCGCGATGTATAGGCCGGCGACCACGCGCATGGTGTGCACGGGCAGAGCGTCCGAGACGTAGGCGATGCCGACCGCCAGCAGCGAGGGGAGCAGGAGGCCCTGGGCAAGGCGGAAGCCGAGCAGCAGGGTGAAGGTAGGGGAGAGCGCCGCACCCAGGCTGACGGCCCCGAGGAGGAGGGAGCCGATCAGCAGGATGTTGCGCCTGCCGAAGCGGTCGGCCAGGACCCCCAGCAACGGGGAGGCGAGCGCGATCCCCAAGATCGTCACCGAGATGAGCAGAGCGGCTCTGCCGGCCTCGAGACCGAACTCGTCGGCAAGCAGAGGAAGGATCGGTTGCGGCAGGTAGAGGCCGGTGAAGGCCGCCAGGCCCGTGAGGTAGAGGGCGACCGCGCGGGCGCCGAACGGCGAGTGGTCCAGGCCCGTCACCCTGCCTGAGTGTCCCTGCCCACCGCCATGCTCAGCTCACCAGGCGCTTGTCGGGGTCGTAGTCGGGCGACTGGTGGCGGAAGTAGGTGTTGTAGAGCTCGGCGTAACTACCCCCCTGCTCCAGCAGCACCTCGTGCGTTCCCTCTTCGACTATCTTCCCCTTGCGTAGCACCACGATCCGGTCGGCGGTGCGGATGGTCGATAGCCGATGGGCGATGACGATGGCGGTCCTGTCCTTCAGCACGAACTCGAGTCCCTCCTGGATCTGCGCCTCGGTCAACGGGTCCACGCTGGCGGTAGCCTCGTCGAGGATCAGAATGCGCGGGTCCTGAAGCAGTACCCGGGCCAGGGCAACGAGCTGGCGCTGCCCCATCGAGATCCCTCTGCCCCCTTCGCCCACCTCGCTGTCGAGCCCCTGGGGGAGCGAGTCGAGCCACTCCCCTCCGCCGATGCTCCTCGCCGCTGCCACGACATCTTCGTCTCTGGCAGTGGGCGAACCGTAGCTGATGTTCTCCCGGACGGTGCCGGTGAACAGGAACGGCGTCTGCTGGACGATGCCGAGGTGGCGCCGATAGCTGGCCAGGTCGAAACTGCGGATGTCGTTGCCGTCGATGAGCAGTTCACCTGCCTGGAACTCGTAGAAGCGCGCCACCAACTTGCCCAGGCTCGACTTGCCGGCGCCGGTGTGACCCACGAGCGCCACCGTCTGGCGTGCGGGGATGACCATGTCGAACCCCTTCAGCACCTGCTCCTGCGCGGTGTAGCGGAAGTCCACACCGCGGAACTCGATCCGGCCCAGCAGGTCGTCCACCCTGCGGTCGTCGTCCTGCACCACCCGCGGCTCGGCGTCCACCAGCGCGAAAACCCGCTCGCTGGCCGACAGGCCGAGCTGGAACTGCGACCAGAACGACGCGATGCTGGTGAGCGGGAACCAGAAGTAGGCGACGCTCTCGACGAAGAGGAACCACTGGCCGGCGCTGGTGTCGCCCTGCAGCACGCTGTGGCCACCGAAGTAGACGACCAGCGCGGTGCCTATGCCGGCGATGGTGGCGAGCACCGGGAAGATCCCGCTGAACACCAGACCCTGGTTCAGGTTGAGCCGGTAGGAGCGGCTGTTGATGTCCTCGAACTCCCCGAACAGCGCTCGTTCCTGACGGAACGCCTTGGCGACCGAGATACCGGTTACCGACTCCTGGATGTTGGAGTTGACGTCGGCCAGGGCGCGCCTGGCGTTGCGGGTGGTGTGGCGGGCGATGTGGCGGAAGGCCAGCGCCGCCGCGACGATCAGCGGGGCGATGGCGAGGGCGATGAGCGCCAGTTCGACGTCGATCCAGAAGAGGAGACCGACGAGGATGGCGACCTGCAGAACCTGCCCGACCAGGTTCAGAGTCAGGGTCACTACCGTGGCGAAGTCTTGCGTGTCCGAGGTCACTCGACTCACGATCTTGCCGGTCGGGAACTCGTCGTAGAACGACATGTCCCGCGCCATCACCGCATCGAAGGCGTCCCTTCGGAGGTTCAGCACCACGTTCCCCACCGCCCTCGCCGAGTAGCGCTGGCGGAAGAAGTTGAACGTCCAGGCCAGGGCTCCGGCCGCGAGCACCGCCAGCACGTAGGGCAACGCCCGCTGCCACAGCAGGCTCCCGGTCGCGCCGCTTCCCACGATCCGGTCGATGCCTCCGGCGAGCAGCACCGGCAGGGCGGCTCCGGTGATGGACGCGCACAGGATCGTCAGGCCCACGAACAGCATCATCGGCAGGTAGGGTCCGAAGTAGCTGATGATGCGGACTACGAGCTGACGGTCGCTGTAGGTGCGGTCGTAGGCCTCTCCGCTGAGGCCGTCCATGAGAAAACCCATCCACTACTCCCTGTCCCGGTGCAGACCCGGGTTCACTAGTCGTACCTCGAGAAGATGCGGCGGTAGTGGTCGTTGCGTTCGAGCAGTTCGTAGTGGCCGCCCTGATCGACCAGCTCGCCACGCTCGAGCAGGAGGATCTTGTCGGCCTTGCGGATCTGGGAGAGGCGGTGGGTGATCATCAGCGTCGTCCTTCCCTCCAGTACCTTGTTGATCGCCTTCTGGATGGCGTCCTCGGTGGCGCTGTCGATGGCGCTTGTGCTGTCGTCGAGGATGAGTATGCGCGGATCGGTGAGTAGCGCCCGGGCGATGGCGAGCCGTTGCCTCTGCCCTCCCGAGAGGGTCACGCCTCGTTCGCCGATAACGGTGTCGTAACCGTCGCTGAAGCCCATGATGAACTCATGCGCCTGAGCCGCCTTCGCTGCGGCCACCACCTGCTCCCGGGTGGCGCCGGCCAGGCCGAAGGCGATGTTATCGGCGACGGTCCGGGAGAACAGGAAGATGTCCTGCTCGATCACCGATATCTGCTGCCGCAACGACTCCAGGTGCCAGTCTCGAACGTCGACGCCGTCGATCAGCACCCGGCCCTCGCTCGCGTCGTAGCCACGGTTCACGAGTTTCACGAGGGTACTCTTGCCGGAGCCCGTCTGACCGACGATAGCTATCGTCTCGCCTGGGCTGGCCGTGAACGACACGCCCTTCAGTGCCTCCCTGGCGTCGCTATCCTCGTAACGGAAGCTCACCTGGTCGAAGACGATCTCGCCCTGGACCTCCGCTCTGTGACCCGCCGGGTTCTCGTCCAGCTCGGTCTCCTCCTTCATCAGCTCGAGGATCCGCTCGGCCCCGGCCAGGCCCAGTTGCACGAGCGAGAACGAGAATATCGACAGGTCGGCGAGGCCACGCAGCGCGCTCACCAGGCCCACGTAAGCGACCAGCTCCCCGACGCTCAGAGCGCCGTGCGAGAGGAGCCAGAGTCCGTGAGCGAAGGCGCCGGCGAACATCACGCCGAAGAGCAGGAGCGGGAGGTAGCGAGCCTGTACCTCGCCCTGCCGCACGAAGTAGTCGCGGTAGGCGGCCGCGCTGGTGGTGAACTTCCCCTTCTCCCGCTCCTCCTGGGCCGCCGACTTGACCAGTTCGATCCCGGAGATGGTCTCGTTCAGACCGGCGTTCATCACCCCGAACTGGCGGCGCATGTTGCCGGCGACCGGGTTGAGCCTGGCCATGTAGTGGCGCAAGGCGAAGACGAAGGCGACTATGAACGCCAGAGGTGCGCTCAGCAGGCGCCAGTCGAGCAGCCCGATGTAGACGAGCGGAAGGAGCATGCCGAAGACGGTGTCGCCGATGAGGGCCACACCCGGGTTCATCATCCCGTTGAGCATGCGCACGTCGTTCGCCACGCGCGCCATCACGTCGCCGACCCGCTGCCGGTTGTGGAACGTCTGGCTCTTGCCCAGCAGGCTCACGAACAGCTCTTCGCGGGCGTCGCGCTCGAGTCGCTGCCCCATCGTCTCGATCGAGAAGAACGCCGTCAGATCGAACACGACCCGCACGGCCAGGATGCCCAGCAGCAGGAGCATGATCGTGAACAACTTGCCGCCTTCAGGTTCCGGTTGGAGCACCAGATCGAAGGCGACGCCGGTCAGCCGAGGGACCGCGGCGAAGAGCGCCTGAGTGACGATGATCCCCAGGAGGAATCCGGTCGCCAGGAGCTTGTAGCGGGCTACATGAGAGAGGATCCAGCGAACCGGGGAACGCCTGTCGTACCGGTGGGCATCCTCGATCGTGAACTCGGCGTTGCCGACAGGCAGCCGGAGCGAACCGACGGTCATGGGCCCACCCCCTCCATCTCTGACTTCGTTCTGCGTTCCAAGACGATCACTCCTGCTGTTGGCTCAGTCGTCCAAGGGTCGAACCGGGCGGATGTCTCCGGCACCTAACGCCGAGGTCGACCAAGCGTTCCGGATTCTCTGTTTCGAAGGGACTGTTGCGAAGGGACTGTTGCGAAGGGACCGGCGGCGCTCTACGGACCACACCTATGGGCTCGTGCGGATCGCCTGCGCACAGAGGGATCGATCGCAGCCGAGCCGGGGCCGATGCGGCCAGGTGGGATCAGGAGTCGAGTAGAAGCACGCCGAACATTCTAGTGAAGGCCGCCGGCGAAAATCAAGCTCGTTGGCCGATGAGCCAGGGTCCTTCTCCGAGATCGGAGCGGACCCGAGCTCCCCAACCTGGAGTGTGCCGGTAGCGGTGGTGACGGGGCCCCAGAAGGCTCACGCTTGCGGGCGGCGGGGCATGGCCCCGTCGGCGTGGAGTCTAGGCTAGGGGAAGGAGTGCGGTGATGTACGTTGTCAGGGACGTGTTCAACTGCAAGCCCGGGAAGGTCCGGCCCATGGTCGAGAAGTTCAAGGAACTCTCCAGACTGATGGCCGAGATGGGGCAGGAACCGATGCGGTTGCTCACCGATCTTTCGGGTGAGCCGTACTGGACCGTCATCGCCGAGTCACGGGTGGAACGCCTGGACGACTTCTTCTCCGCAAAACAGCAGATGGATGACGAGAGGGTGCGGGCCGCAATGGCGGGCTATCACGACCTGGTCGAGAGCGGGCGAAGGGAGATCCTGCGGATAGAGGAGTGACCGGTCGGCTCCCTAGCAGATGCTGGCCGTCGACCGGCCAGACGTTCGTCCGCGCGACGGTCTTCAGTTCGTGAACAGCGGCCCAGGGCCGTATCTGCCGGGCTGCTCGAGTTCAAGCAGTCGCCGCTTCCTGGCGAATCCACCGGCATAGCCGGTAAGCGAACCGTCCGTGCCCACGACACGGTGGCAGGGAACGACGATAGGCAGAGGGTTCTTGCCGTTGGCCGCACCCACCGCCCGCACCGCCGCGCCGTGGCCGAACGATTCGGCGATCTCCAGGTAGCTGCGGGTGTCTCCGTAGGGGATCGTGCTCACCGCCTGCCACACCTGCCTCTGGAACTCGGTTCCTCGAGGCGCGAGGGGCAGATCGAACGCTCTGAGCTCCCCTTCGAAGTACGCCCTCAGTTGATCGCCGGCCCCGGAATCGAGTTCGTCGACCGGAAGCCAGCCCTCTCGGGGCGGTTGCTCTTCGAAGAGGACGGCGACGAGGCCGGCGTCGTTCTCGGCGACACGGAGCGTGCCGATCGGGGAGTGAAGCTTCTGGTAACGGATCATCCCACCGCTCCTCTTCTGTTCGCCACCGGCCCGGAGTACGACGCCCATAGGAGCATCGCGGCGTAGCCGCGGTAGGGGCGCCACCGTTGCGAGATGGCGTAGAGCTCTCTCTCGCTGAGCGTACCGCCGCCAGCTGCCGCTGCCCGTCTGAGGATCAGGTCGCCCGCGGGGAACGCGTCCCCCAGCCCGAGTGCCCTCATCGCTAGGTAGTTGGCGGTCCAGGGCCCGACACCGGGAAGCGCCTGGAGTCGCTCGAGCGCCTCGTCGAGGTCGGTGAGCTCCGTGAACCGCAGTTCCCCGGTTGCCACCGCTCCGGCGAGTGCCCTTATCGACCCGATCTTCTGGTTCGAGAGTCCGAGGCCCGACAGATCGGCCTGCGCCAGCCGTTCTGGCGTGGGGAAGAGGTGAGTGAGGCCGCCTACCCAACCGGCCAGAGGCTCACCCTGTCTCGTCGCCAGCCTTCCGGTCAGTGTCGTCGCTGCCTTGACGCTCACCACCTGCCCGATGACGGCTCGGACGGCCGTCTCGAACGGGTCCCAAGCCCCCGGGACCCGGATCCCCGGGAACTGCTGTACGAGCCGCGCCAGCAGAGGGTCTTGCGCCAGAGATCGTTCGATGGCTTCGCTGTCGGCATCGAGATCGAAGAGCCGGCGGACGCGGCGCTCGATCCGGGAGAGGTCGCAGGCTGGGGAAGCCCGGACGAGCAACCAGGCCGCTTCGCTGTGGTGCGTAACGGTGACGGTGCCGCACGCCCCTGCCTGCTCGAAGGTCCGCCCGTACGCCCCCTTCGAAACGGACTCCACTCCTGGCGTTGCCCGGGCCGCCAGGAAGCCGACCAGCCGATCCCAGTCGAACGGTCGTCTGTACGGAAGCCGCCGCTCCGTACACGCCCTGCCGTCCCTCGGGTCAGATGTAGCGTGCGAGTTCGTCGTCGATGCGCTCCTCGCCGGCTCGAACGCCCATCATCCGCCGTCTGAGCGGGTTGGTGAAGTACGACAGGTGGACCAGCGTTCCGAAGCGGTCGTTTATCTCGAGCCCCGAGATGACGAAGCCTGCCTTGAGCTTGGGAACCAGGACGCTGTTGTTGGTAGCGTTGTGGCGACTGTAGATGATCTGGAATCCTTCGGCCGCGACCCTCTCCATGATCTTGGGCAGCAGAGCCGTGTAGATGCCCTTGCCTCGGTGCTCCTCCACGATCCCGGTGTTGGTCATGTAGAACTTCTCGGCGTCCTCCTGGTGCCCGACGTGCCAGCCCACCGGCTCCTCATCCAGGTAGACGCCGATCCGCAGCGAGAACGACTCCTTGCCCATCCTCTCGCCCAGCAGCTCCATCGCCTCCAGCTCATCCGTGGACAGAGCCTGGCGCGAACGGAAGGTGAAGTGTTCAGCGAAGACGAGAGGCCTCAGCCGCTCGAAGATCGGCCGGAACTCCTCATCGCTCAGTTCACGGTAACTGTAGGGGCCGGTCAGAGGGGGCATGGCGCATTGTGACACCGCTCGCGTGTTCGTTACCCTGCCAGCCGCTACTCGAGCTCATTGTTCCTCCTCGCGGCTCGCCTAGTGAGCGCGGCATAAGCAGGGCTGCGCTCGGGCGGTAGGACCTCCTTGCCCTCGCGCAGCTCCTCACCGACCGCCTCGGCAGGACCCGGCAGGAGGCGGCTAGCCAGGCCGGCCGCCTGCGCGAAGAGCCCCGGCGCGAGGGCGTGCGCGGCGATGGGGACGCGCAAGTAGGCGGGGAGTATCAGCGAGGCGTCGCCGCGCTTGCAGGCGGCCACGATCTTCCGGGCGACGTGCCTCGAGCCCATGCTGAGCCCTGGAAGCGAGCTCAGGAGAAGGAACCAGCGGAACTCCTGCTCGCGCCGGCCCCCGAACATGGCCCGGTAGGGGCTTCCCGTTCGCATCAGGCCGGGAGTGACGGTCGTAACGCGGATCCCGTTCGCCTCCAGCTCGGCATGGAGCGCCTCCGAGAAGCCCACGGCGGCGAACTTCGCGGCCGTGTAAGGAGTCAGGTGCGGGACCGGTATCCGGCCGCCGATCGAGGTGACGTTCACGATGCGCCCAACTCCCCGCTCCAGGTGCGGCAGGGCCGCGTAGACCGCATGCAGCGTGCCGAAGAAGTTGTTGGCCATCTCCTCGTGGAACGCTTCGACGCCCAGGTTCTCGATCGGACCAACGCGGATGGTGCTGGCCACGTTGACCAGCACGTCGAGGCGACCATGGCGCCGCACCAGCTCGCCGACCGCGCGGCGCACCTGTGCGAAGTCGGCCAGGTCGCAGGGAAGCAGGTCGAGTGGCACTCCCGCCAACTCGAGGCCCGCTCGCTCGAGCGCAGCCTCGTCCCGAGCCAGCAGGGCGATGTGCGCGCCTTCGTCGGCGAACTGGCGGCCCAGCTCCAGTCCCAGACCGCGTGACCCGCCGGTGATGAGCACGACCCGCCCGGTGAGGTCGAGGCGGCGGCGCCGGCGCAGCAGGGCCGCGCCGGCGAGCGCGGCAGCCGACCCGGCCACGAGGAGGCCCGCTCTGGCGCCCTTACTTCTCACGGCGACAGCACCACCTTTATGCAGCCGTCACGCTTGCGCCGGAACAGCTCGTACGCAGCCGGCGCCTCGTCCAACGTCATCCGATGGGTGAGGATGGTGTCGGGGCGCAGCTCCCCGTCACGGATCTTCTCCAGCAGGGGACGGAGGTAACGGTGAACGTGGGCCTGCCCCATCCGGAAGGTGAGGCCCTTGTTGAACGCGGCCCCGATCGGGATCGTGTCGATGAAGCCGCCGAAGACGCCGGCTATGGAGAGGACGCCTCCCTTCCTGCAGGCGTAGATCGCCTGCCGCAAAGCGTGCGGCCGGCCCGTCTCGAGCCTGACCGCCTGTTTCACGCGATCCAGCGGACCCAGCAGACCGCCGCCATGCGACTCCATCCCCACCGCCTCGATGCAGGCGTCCGGCCCGCGACCGCCGGTGAGCTCGCGCAGCCGCTCCACGACATCCTCCTCGCGGTGATGGACGGTCACGGCGCCCAGCTCGGCGGCCTTCGTGAGCCGCGCCGGTACGCTGTCTATCGCCACTACCTGCTCGGCCCCCTGGGCGTAGGCGCTCATCACCGCCAGCAGGCCCACCGGTCCGCAGCCCCACACGGCCACCGTCTCGCCACCTTCGAGCTCGCAGTTCTCGGCCGCCATCCAACCGGTGGGCAGGACGTCGCTAAGGAGCAGGACTCGCTCATCGTCGAGCCCGTCGGGCACCTTCAGCGGTCCCACATCGGCGTACGGCACCCGCACGTACTCGGCCTGCCCGCCGGCGTACCCACCCATCAGGTGGGAGTAGCCGAAGATCCCGGCAGGAGACTCGCCGAAGAAGAGTTCGGCCAGCGGCGCGTTCGGGTTGGAGTTGTCGCACAGCGCCCACTGATCGTTCCGGCAGTACCAGCAGTTTCCGCAGGCGATGGGGAAGGGGACCACCACGCGATCGCCCACCGCCAGGCCGCGCACCTCGGCACCGACCTCGACCACCTCTCCCATGAACTCGTGGCCCAGGATGTCGCCTCTTCGCATCGACGGGATGAAGCCGTCGTAGAGGTGGAGATCGGAACCGCAGATGGCGGTCGAGGTGACGCGGACGATGGCGTCACGGGGCAGCAGCAGCTCCGGGTCGGGCACCCGTTCGACCCTTACATCGTGAGCGCCGTGCCAGGTCAGGGCCCTCATCGCGACTCGCGCACTAGCGCAGGCCGGTCCGAACCACCGTCGCGCCGCCGGCCCGCTCCCGCGCTCTGACCCTCTACCGTGGCGATCTCACCCGCCTCGAGCAGCTGCCGCATCCGCCTCAGCTCCTGTTCGAGCAGTTGCGATGGGCTCAGGCCGGCGCGCTTCAACGGCACGGATCCTTCAGCCTTCGCCAGCACGTTGGACAGCACGGCGGGACCGGTCGGCACGAACCAGAGGTCGGCGTGGACTTCCGTGCCGTTGCCGGTCGCGGCGAAGCGGAGTTCGAGCGCGGCCGGGATGGCGTTCCCACCCACGCTGGCCCAGGCCAGGCGCAGGCCCGCTTCGCTGGCCGTCCGTCTGACCTCCAGCGAGTGGCGGCCGCCCAGAGGGGTCCTGAGCGCTACCCGCCAGCGCTCGTCAGCGAGCCTGTGCGCGCTCTCGAGGTAGTTGCTGAAGAGGGTGAAGCCGCCCGGGTCGCTGAGCCGGCGGTAGACATCGTCCGGCTCGAGCTGAACCGTGACCCGGCTGCAGATCGCTACCGTCCCGCCCACCTGCGAGCGGGAGATCCCCAGCCACCGGTAGAGGTGTGAACGCCCGCTGACTCCGCGGTAGAGGAGGATTCCCGCCGCCGTCCCGAGGAGCGCTGCCGACGAACGGCGGCGGCGCGTCAGCGCTGCCGAGGCCGTCAGCGCCCCGAGGGAGAGCGAGAGCCCACGCTCGAACGGGCTCAGGTCGATTCGATCCTCGCTAGCTGCCATGCCCCTCCCGCGCCGCGCCGGGCGTCAGTGCGAGCCTAGGGCAGGCCGGGGAGGCTCACGACGCATCAAGGCACAGTCGTCGTCGGGTGCCGCTCGCCGCGAACGGCGGGCGAGGTTCCTCGACCTTCCGACGGGGCCGCCGCTGCGCCTCAGGTCCTGAAGATCACCCGCTCACGGCTGAAGTTGCGCAGTGCTAGAGCAAGCAGGACGACGATCACAACGATCAGCGAGCCCCAGGTTAGGGCCACCGAGGCTGCCCGGGCGCCGCCGGTGACGATCTCGTCCATGAGCAGCAGAACGTTGACCACGGGCACCAGGTAGACGCCGACTCCGAGCTCGAGCAGATCGGCGAACTGAAGCGCCATCACCGGCAGGATGAGGAGGAAGCTGAGTGGGGCGACGTAACTCTGCGCCTCCTTGAAAGACCGGGCGAACATCGTCACGCCAAGCAGCAGCGCAGCCAGCGTCGCGGCCAGCAGCAGCGTGCTGAGGAGGAGCAGGATCACCGACGAGGGCGTCACCTGCAGCGAACCGCCGAGGAGCTCGACGATCTCGGCGCCGTCGCCGCCCAGTCGTGAGGTGACCAGGCCCCGGAGGATCGTGCCACCGGCGACGTAGCCCAGGATCGCCATGACCGCCGCGCTGAGACCGAAGAGCATGGTGGCGAGGAACTTGCCCACCACTACTTCCGAGCGCTTCACGGGCGCCACCAGCAGCGACTCGAGGGTCCCTCGCTCCTTCTCGCCGGCGGTCGCGTCGATGGCCGTCATCTGACCGCCAACCAACGTCCAGATCGCGATGAAGAAGGGGATTATCCAGGAGAGCTGGCCGCTGCTCCGCTCGGCGACGGTAGAAGCGTCGACCGCCTGCACCGAGACCGGCTCCAGCAGAGAAGGATCGAGCCCGGCTCGACGTAGCCTCTGGGACACCAGCTCCTGACGGAAGGCGTCGACCGCTCGCCTGACTTTGGACACCGCTACCTCGGCCTCCAGGTTCCCCTGCTTGCTGTAGAGCACGACCTCCACCTGCTCGCCTTCGCTGAGGCGTTGGACCATCCCGGCAGGAACCGTGAGGCCGACGTCGGCCTCCTCGTTCCGGACCGCTGCCTCGGGATCGTCCTGGGCGTAAGGTTCGACGTTGGCGAGAGCCAGCTGTTCGCCGAGTTCAGGAGGGAGCTCGGCGAGGTTCTCTACAGCCAGAGGAGTTTCGCTGGCCTGTTCGCGGTTGAACAGACTGCCCAGCAGCAGGGGCAGGCCGAGCATGATCACAGGCAGGAGCACGAGCGGCAGCAGCAGGTTCGAGACTATCGCGCGTCGGTCCCGCAGGGTGGAGAGCACCTCCTTGGCGGTGATCTGCGAGATGATCCGCCACCTCACGCCGCTACCTCCGGCTGCAGGCCAGAGCGCCGCACGGTGGTGAAGAACGCGTCCTCGAGAGTGCTGCTGCCGGTGTTGGCGAGGAGTCCGGGAACCGTGTCCTGGGTAACCAGTTCACCCCGGAAGACGATCGCCAGACGGTCGCAGACCTCTTCGACCTCGCTCATCACGTGGGTCGAGTAGACGACCGCCTTGCCCTCGCTGGCGAACCGGCGCACCAGGTCGAGCACGGCCCGGCGAGCCATGACGTCGAGCCCGCTCGTGGCTTCGTCGAAGAAGACCACCGGCGGGTCGTGCAGTATCGCTCTGGCGATGACGATCTTCTGCTTCATCCCCGTGGAGAAGCCCCCAGCCTGACGGGTCAACGCCTCGCCGAGCTCGAGCACGTCGGCCAACTCGGCGATCCGCCGGTCGATCCTGGTCCTGTCGATGCCGTAGAGACGTCCGAAGTAGCCGAGGATCTCCCGGCCGGTCAGCCGGTCGTAGAGGCCCATGCCCCCGTTGACCACGCCGATGGAACGGCGCACCGCCTCCGCTTCTGCGCCCACGTCCAGCCCGGCGACGCTGGCGCGGCCGGCATCGGGGCGAAGCAGAGTGGCGAGGATCCTCAGCGTGGTCGTCTTGCCGGCGCCGTTCGGGCCCAACAGCCCGAAGACTTCACCGGCCCCGACCGAGAACGAGATGTCGCTTATCGCCCTCACGGCGCCGAACGATTTGGCGAGGCTGTCTACTTCTACCAACTTGCTCACTCCTCAGCTGCCGGCCCTCGCAAGAGTCTACCGGCTGCTCCGAACCGTGCCCGAACGGAGCGGAACCGGAACAGCGCCGCGCGGAACGGGGCGCGCCTGGAGTGCGCGACGTGGAGCGCCCGACTGCTCCGGCCGCCCACCGGCCTGCTGGTATCATCCGGGCGATGACAGAGCGCGAATTCGCTGCCCTCGACGAGTATGCGCTGGTGGCGCGGGTGCTTCACGAGGTAGACGAGGTCGACAGCCGCATCGAGCTGCTGGAGTGCGACCTGGCCAGTCCTATCGTGCCGCTCGAGGCGAACGGCGCCGCCCCTTCCGCTCGACTCGCCCTGCGTGCCGCCCAGGGTTTCGCGGGCAAGCGCGACGAGCAGCGTCACGGGTCGATCGTGCCGCTGCTACGGAATGACAAGATGGGAGAGTTGATGCCCCGCGTCAAGAGCCTCTCCGAGATGGGCTTCCCGGCACTGGCGTTGGACATGAGACAACTCGCCTTCACCGCGCCGCACGGTACTAGCCAGTGGCGTCCCAGGACGCGGGAGGAGCTGGCCGAACTGCGAGCGGCAGCTGGTTGCCCACTCTGGGTCTTCGGGCTGAACAGCTCGGCCGATGCAGAGATCGTCGTCGAGGCGGGTCTCGAAGGCGTGGTGGTCAGCTCCACCCTGGGGAGCTTCGTAGGCGGACCGGCGGCCATCGAAGTGCTTCCCGAGATACTCGACGCGGTAGCGGGCATGACCGGTGTCTACGTCGGCGGTCCGGTCCGCACCGGAGTGGACGTGTTCCGCTACCTGGCGGTTGGCGCAGAGGCGGTGATCGTCGAAAGCGATCGCTCGATCGCCAATCTCGAGGCCGAACTCCACTACGCCATGCGGCTTACCGGCTGCGAGACCCTGGCAGACATCGGTTACGAGAGCATCTACGCTCCCCTGTTCGGCGAGCTGTAGCCCACTCTCCCGGGGAACGGTGTGGCCGTCACCGGTTTACGCCGTGGCTGACAATAGAATGCGCTGGGGAGGGACTCTTGAGCGAACAGGGGGCACGCCGATTCAGGCTGGATCGGCGCCGGGTGGGCATCGTCCTGGCCGCGGCGCTGGCGCTGCTGCTCATCCTCTGGCTGGTGCTCCTCCTCCCCTGGCCCTTCACGACACAGCCGGCCTCGCTCGAGGTGCGTATCGACGCCGCCGTAGAGAGCCTCGCCGACTACGGGGCACGAAGCGAAGCTGTGCTGCGCCTGCAGTTCCTCGAGGCGGCGCTCATCGACGGGCGCCGTTCCAGCGAGTTGCGAAGCGACTACCGGCTGCTCGAGGAGAAGCTCGAACCGATCATCCGGCGGATGGAGCCGCAGCCGGCGTCGGCGCTGGAGGCCGAACTGACCGGGCTCTTGCCCGATCTGACGCGGGACCGTAGCGCCGCCGCCCATCGACTGGCGGAGATGACTGACCTCCTCTTGCCCGCCGGCGGACTGGAGCGGCAGGGGGACCGCCCGTGAGAGCGTTCGCAAGAGTCTTTCAACTGTGGTTGCTCCTGGCCTGCGCCTGGGGGGCCGCCCAGCCGATGGCGGCGATCCGACTCACGCACCTGTCGCCCGACGCGCCGCAGTTCGACATGGTCGTCGATCGCCAGCTATTCATGATCGACGTGACCTACGGAGAGGTGAGTCCCTATCAGCCGATCCCGGCGGGTCAGCACGAGATCAGCGTGTGGCCGCACCGGCTGCCGGACGGTGCTGCCGGCGAGGAGGCGGAGGGCCCGCAGACGCTGGAGCCGATAACGATCATCGTCGATCTGGAGGACGGCGGCTACTACACCCTGGCGATCTCGGGCTTCTACCAGGCGGCTCCGGAAACGTCGAGCGGAACGCTGGCCGTGGAGGTCGAACCTGCCGAGGCGACCGTGCTCGTCACCGGTCCCCGCGGGTTCGAACGGACGTTCCAGGGGGACAGGGTGCTCGAGGAGCTGGAAGCGGGCCGTTACGCGGTCAGGGCGGAGTACCAGGGGTATCAGCCGGCGACCTTCGAGATAAGCGTGCAGCAGAACGAAACCTCCACCGTCAGCATCACCCTTCAGGAGGGGGAGGAGGAGGGGGACGCCACCGCCACGCTGCCCGAGAACGTACCGGCGGCCCCCTCGGGTAGCTGGCGCCCGGTGGAACTCCACGCCTTCCGCGACGACCTCGAGGTCGTCCCCCCGCCCGGCGGCTCGCGGGTGAGGCTGGTGCACCTCTCGCCCCTCACCGGGCCGGTCGACCTCCTCGCCATCCCCTCGGACGGTGCCGGCGAGCCGGCGGTGATGGCCTCGGGCCTCGAGTTCCCCAACGCCGGGGATTACATGCGCCTGCCCGGCCGCGACTACACCTTTCAGGTGAGGCTGGCCGGAGCCGACGCGATCGTGACCCAGGTTCGTGACGTGACCGTCCCCGCTGGCGGCGTCTACACCTTCTTCCTCGTCCAGGAGCCGGCCGACAACTACGTCAGGCTGGTGCCGTCGGTCGACGCGCTGCTGCCGGTACGGAGGTAGGAAGGTGTGGGCCGCGGCTC
This sequence comes from Trueperaceae bacterium, assembly GCA_036381595.1. Taxonomy (NCBI): domain Bacteria; kingdom Thermotogati; phylum Deinococcota; class Deinococci; order Trueperales; family Trueperaceae; species Trueperaceae bacterium. The sequence continues at coordinate 235,515 of DASVCN010000023.1, forward strand.
GCCAGGTCTGGCGGAATCCCTACGTACGCGTGGCCGTGGGCCTCATCGCCCTCTACCTCCTCTACCGCTTCCTCTACTGGTCGAGACCGGTCTGGGGAGCGGTGCTCGCCGCCTACCTCATCGCCTTCCTCCTCCACCCGCTCGTCACCTGGGCGGAGCACCGTTCGAATCGGACGGTGGGCGTACTCCTGGTCGCGTTCCTGCTGCTCGCCCTGCTAGCCGGGCTCTGGTTCCTGGGCATACAGATCGCCGCGCAGCTCTCGGTGTTCGTCGAGGAGCTTCCGGCCCTGGCCGAGGTACTGGAGGAGCTGCCCTTCATCATCGCCCGGGGCATCGACCCTGGCTTCGGCACCACCTTCCAGCAGGTCTTCCAGAACCTGACCGCTGCCGCCAGGCAGCTCATCGACGAGGTCCTCCCGTCGATCTCGGCCTTCCGCGGCGGCCTCGTCGAGAGCCTTACGGTAGTCACGAGCGGTGGGCTGCAGGTCGTCATCGTGACCGTGCTCTCCATCTACCTGGTCTATAACTTCAGGCGCTACAACCGCACGTTGCTGCAGGCCTTCCCGCCGCGGTACCGCGACGCCGCGCTGGAGATCAACGACAGGGTGAGCTACGCGGTCGGCGGGTACATCCGCGGGCAGCTCATCATCGCCGCCTGCGTGGGCGTGCTCGTCGGCGTCGGCCTCGCCATCCTGCAGATCCCGCTCGCGGCCGGTCTGGGGCTCCTCGCCGGTGTGGGGAACCTCGTCCCGTTCGTGGGCCCCCTCCTGGCCTCGGTGCCCACCTTCCTGTTCGCCCTCACCGAGAGCTGGTTCCACGCCTTCGCCGCTCTGGGCGTGCTGTTGCTCGTGAACATCGTCGACAGCAACATCCTCACGCCGATCATCTACTCTCGTACCGTCTCCCTCGCCCCGGTGACCGTACTGTTGGCGATCCTCTTCGGGTCGGTCCTCTTCGGCCTCTGGGGAGCCGTTGCCGCGGTACCGGTAGCGGTGCTCCTCACCCTGCTCTACCGCGACTACTACCTCACCAGCGCCTGGTACTGGCGGGGCAGCGAGCAGGAGGTCGAGCAGGGATAGCGGCGCTTGGGGTCCGTCGAACGGCGCGGCAGAGCGGCGCGGTCGGGCCGGATACTACAATGAGGCCATGCGACCGCGATCCTCGGCCCCCGGAGAGGGGCGTTCGGCCAGCAGCTTCCGGAACCGTCCGGCGTTACCGTGATCGCCTTCGTGGACGGGGTGGTCAGCGAGATACGCGAGGCCAGCGTCGTCGTCCAGGCCGGCCCCATGGGCTTGGAGCTGTTCGCCCCCAAACCCACGCTCGTGAACGTCTCCAAGGGCGATTCGGTCAGGCTGCACACCCACCTGGTCGTCAAGGAAGACCTGTTGGCCCTCTACGGGTTCCACCATCGCGATCTGCTCGAGCTTTTCCGCCACCTCATCGCGGTGGGCGGGATCGGCCCGAAACTCGCTCTGGCGATCCTCTCGGCGTTGCCGGCGGCGACGATAGCCAGCGCCATCCTCGCTGGCGACGCCGGCCTCCTCGCCAGCGCCCCCGGGGTAGGCAAGCGTACCGCCGAACGGATAATCCTCGAACTGGGCAACAAACTGCCCGAGTCGTTGGGTTCGCCTGCCGGCTCTCAGCGACCCCAGTCGCCGCTCACCGGGCCCGCCGAGGACGCCGTCGAAGCGCTCATCGCCCTTGGCTACCGGGAGGGTCAGGTGAAGCAGGCTGTCGCGGAGCTCGCCCTTGCGAAACCCGAGGAGAGCGCCGAGGGGCTCATCCGCAGGGCGTTGGGCAAACTGCGGTGAGCCGGTAGGGAAGTCGCGCGCCAAGCCGCCGGAAACTCTCTCGCGGCGGCCGCCCAACTGTTCCTCCGCTGTGGCTCACGCCGGCACCGGCCGCTGTTCGAGGGCCTCCCGCGGCGGGGTGAACTCCAACCCGAACGCTTCGCCCACGGCGCGGTGGGTGAGCAGACCCTGATGTGCGTTCAGGCCGCGCAGCAGGGCTTGATCGTCGCGCAGGGCTGCGATGCCCTTCGCGGCCAGCTTCAACGCGTAGGGCAGGGTCTGGTTGGAGAGCGCCTTGGTGCTCGTGTTCGGCACTGCTCCGGGCATGTTGGCGACCCCGTAATGGACCACTCCGTCCACGGTGAACGTCGGCTTGTCGTGAGTGGTGGGGTGGATAGTCTCGATGCAGCCGCCCTGGTCGACGGCCACGTCGACGATCACGCTGCCCGGCCTCATCTGGGCTAGCATCTCGCGGCGCACGAGCCGCGGCGCGCGAGCCCCGGGGATCAGCACCGCGCCGATCAGAAGGTCGGCGCGGCGGGTCATCTCGGCGATGTTGGCGACGTTGCTGGCTAGAGTCTGGATCCTCCCCCCGAACACATCGTCGAGGTACTGCAGGCGTGAGTGGCTGACGTCCAGGATGGTCACCCGGGCCCCCAGGCCGAGGGCCATCTTGGCAGCGTTCGTGCCTACCACTCCTCCGCCCAGGATAACGACCTCGCCTGCCGCTACCCCTGGCACCCCGCCCAGCAACAGGCCGCGTCCGCCAAGGAAGCGGCTCAGGTAGTGCGCCCCGACCTGCGTCGCCATTCGGCCGGCGACCTCGCTCATGGGCGTGAGCAGTGGCAGGCTGCCGTTCTCCAGCTGCACCGTCTCATAAGCCACGGCGGTGGTGCCGGCCTCGAGGAGCGCGTCGGTGAGCGCCTGGTCGGCGGCCAGGTGCAGGTAGGTGAAAAGCAGCAGGTCGTCGCGGAGGAAGTCGAACTCCGCCGGTACCGGTTCTTTGACCTTGAGGACGAGTTGCGGCGCCCACGCCTCGGCCGCGCTCTCCACGACGGTCGCTCCCTGGCTCCGGTAGTCGTCGTCGGGGAAACCGCTGCCGTCCCCGGCGCCACTCTGGACGAAGACCCGGTGGCCAGCCTCGGTGAGGGCTCTCACCGCTCCGGGGGTCGCTGCCACCCGGTATTCGTGCGTCTTCGTTTCCCTAGGAATGCCGATATCCATCGTTCCCTCTTTCTGCTCCGGGCGGTTGGCCCGCTGACTACGGTATGTGAATCCAGTCTAGTTCAGCGGGGTGCGCGCAGCGGTGGCAGAGCCCGGGTGGGACGGACAAAAGTCAGCTCTTGACCCACACCCGCAACAGTTTCATCCTGCCGGCGTCGGTTTCGGCAACCGCCACCAGCTCGCCCGCCCTGTCGACCAGCGCCGTGCGCCGCTCCAGCGGGAGGGGCAGGCGCTGACCCTTGCGCACCCGGTTGGCGTCGGCTTCGCTGAGCTCGACGCGCGGCATCGAGAGCGCCTCGATGGCCGGTAGTGGGCTCGCCTCCGGCAGAGAGTCGAGAGGAACCGCCTGGGACAGGTCGAGGCTACCTGCATGGGTCCTGAGCAGTCCGCTCAGGAAAGCGCTCGCGTCCAGCGCCGAGCCCAGGTCACGTGCGAACGAGCGGATGTAGGTCCCCGCTCTGACCTCGAGGCGGATGAGCGCGCTGGGATACTCCCCCAGCGGCTCGGGGAGCGGGGCCTCGGAACCTCCGTCGGCGGGAACCCAGCTGCCGTCGCGCTTCTCGAACGCTTTCGGGAGCAGGTCCCTGCGCTCGGCGAATGCGAGCAGGGTAACCTCGAAGTAGCCGGCCGGCCGACTTTCGAGCGTCGGTTTCTCCCCCCTGCGGGCGACCTCGTACCCCTTCACCCCGGCCCGCTTTATCGCCGAGTAGTCGGGGGGCAGCTGCGAGCTCACCTCGAGGAACGAGGGCAGCGCCGCACCGATCGTCGCGGCGTCGAGGTCGGGGGGCTCCGCGTCGTTCGTAACCGGCCCCTCGGCGTCGAGGGTAGGGGTGCTGGCGCCGAAGGAGACCCAGGCCAGGTAGCCCTTGCGGGAACCGGTGAGGAAGGGGGAGAGTTTGGTGTCGTCGCCAACGAGCAAGGGGAGAACACCGCTGGCGAGCGGGTCGAGGGTGCCGCCGTGTCCCACCTTGCGGGTACCCAGCAGGCGCCGCGCTCGCGCCACCACATCGTGTGAGGTGATGCCGAGGGGCTTGTCCACGACGTATACGGGCATCCCGGCATTCTAGTAGGTTTCGTTGCGCCTGTCCGTTCGGCCGCCCGGAAACCGGCGGCGGCTGCGGCCCGCTAGAATCTACGGGTGAGCGGCAGCCGCGTTCTCCTCGTCACGCTTCTGGTGCTGGTTCCGGGCTGCGCCCTGGCGCAGGAGTGGCGAGAGGTCGTGAGTCCCCGCACCCGCGTGCTATTCGACGACCCGGCGCTGGAGGAGTACGCCGGCTTGGTCGCCGTCCGGGCCGAGGAGGCGCTCGATGTGCTGGCGGGCCTGTTCGGGTCGGTGCCTCGGCTGACGACCATCAGGCTCGACAGCGAGACTGACCTCTACAACGCCATCGCCCCGCCCCTGCCGCGGCCTCAGGTCGTGATGCCAGCGCTCTTCCCGGCCCTACCGCAGGTCGATCTGGGGACGAGCGACCCCCTCTACGCGCTCCTGCTCCACGAACTGACCCACGTGGTCCAGCTCGGGTACCTGGAGCGACCAGCCGAACTGCCGCCTTTGCCCCAGGTGGGTCTCGTCGGGGAAGACGTCGCTCCCTTGCCGCCCGGCTGGCTCCTCGAAGGCCTGGCCGTCTGGGTAGCCGGCGAGCACGCGCCGGGCGCAGCCGTACTCGACGCACGCACGCGCGGCGTCCTGCACGCCCTCACCCTCGAGGGGGAGTGGCCGAGCCTGGAGGACGTGTCGCTGCTCAGCCATTCCGAGTGGCCGGGAGGGGAGGCCCGCTACCTGTTGGGCGGCGCCTTCGTTGCCTACATCATCGAGGAGTACGGCTGGGAGACTCTGCTCGCCAGCCTCCGTGAGGCGAACGCGGGCTGGTATCCGCTGCCGTTCGAGGCGGCCTGGCGGCGTGCCAGCGGCGAGGGGCTGGAGGAAGTCTGGGAAGCCTGGACGGACCGGGTCGAGGAAGAGGCATCGGACCGAGCGGCCGCTCTGCCTGAGCGGTTTGCCAGGGGGCTCACGGGAGCCGGTGCCGCTACCACCGTGCTGGCGGCCGACCCGTCCGGAGATCGATTGGCCTGGCGCCCCGCCGGTGGCGGACTGGTCCTATCGGAGCTCTCCAGCGACTCCCAGGGCCGGCTCGTGATCTCGAACTCCAGGCGGCTGCTGCCGCCCTTCAGAAGTCCCATCAGCCTCGACTGGCTCGGTCCCGACCGGCTCGTCTACACCAGGCTCGCCCCGGGCCCCGGCACCCGTTTCACCGATCTGTTCGAGCTCGACCTGACGTCCGGCGACGAGCGGCGCCTCAGCCATGGCGCCCGCGCCAGGTTCGCTCGCGCCGGTCCCGAAGGTTGCGTCTACTACGTCCGCGACGTCGCCGGCGAGGGTTCATCGGTGATGCGGCGATGCGCGGAGGACCCGGCCGAACGGCTCTTCCTCGCACCCGCCGGCAGGCACCTCGTCGGGCTCGACGTTAGCGACGGGGGCCGGATCGTGGTTTCACTCTGGCTGGAGGGTCAGGTGGACCTGGCGATCCTGGAGGAGGGCGAGCTGAGGGTGGTATTCGGCGACTCCACCCTGGACCTGGACCCGGCCTGGGTGGACGAGGACGAGCTGCTGTTCCGCTCCGACGCGAGCGGAGTCTTCGACATCTACGGCCTGCGCCTGGAGCCGTACGAAGCGAGGCGTCTGACGGCCGAGGTTGGTGGTGCATTCGCGCCCAGCCCGCTGAGCGACGAGGTGATCTTCGCGCGGGTCGGCGGCGAGGGTCTGGATCTGGCGACGGTACCGCTGGCGGGACGGGTGCCGGGAACGCGGCTGCAGCCTTCTGACGCCCGGACGACGCCGCCCCACGACTCCGACGACGGCTACGCCGTGCGATCGTACGATGACACTTCGCCCCACGACCCGGACGCCGGCTACCCGGTGCGACCGTACGAGCCCTGGCGTTCGCTGGCGCCCTTCGGTTGGCTGCCGCGGCTCGAGCTGGCCGGAGTGGAGCCCCTGTCGATAGGGTTGTCGGCCAGCCTCCTGGGCGAGGACCGCAGCGGCGACCATTCGTACTCCCTGACGGCCGGGTACCGTCCAGGCCTCGAGGGACCTCTCGGCGGCGCCACTTTCCACGTTCGCTACGACTACCGGCGCGTCGACGCCTTCGACCTGTTCCAGAGACCGGATCCCTGGGGGTTCGGCGTGCGGTTCGGCCTGTGGCGCCACCGGCAGCACCCGGCGGAGGCGCAGGAGGTGGTGGCCGGGGTCGGCGTCGAACTGTGGCGGCGGGCGTGGTTGGGGAGCTGGCTGACCCTGTCGCGGCTGAACGTGAGCCTCCTGCGGCTGCCCTCCTACGCCGGCCTCCAGCCCGCTGCCCGTCTCGACGTCGTCGCGACGCGGCGCTACTCCGACCTCTGGGGTTATGGGTATTCCGGTCCTCGGGCCTCGGCTCACCTGGCGTGGAGTGCAGGTTCGACCGGCGGAACAGGATCGGCCTGGCTCGAGGCGTCCCAAGTGCTGGCCCGAAGCGGTCCTCTGCCGTTCACGACCACAATCGTTCTGTCGGGCGGCTACCGTGCGCCGCCGCCGATCCCGATTCACGTCGCGCCGTGGTCTCTGTTCGGTACCGTCGCAGCGCGCGCTTCCCTGCCCGTTGGTTGGCGCTATGCCGACGGGCTGCTGGCTCTCGAGCGATTGACTGCCGAGGTGCGGCTGCATTCGGCGTTCGACGGCGCTCTAATCCCTGGAGCCGACCTGTCGCTCTGGGCCGACACGATGCTCCGCTACGGCGCTCCCGTCAGCGTAGGCGGCACGCTCGGCTTCGCGGAGGGGTGGTGGTACCGGCTCGGCCTCAGGGTACCGCTATGACTTCTGCCTACGACTCCTGCTCTATCTAGGTAGTGGGGGCGGATGTGCCTCTGAGGGTGTGGTACCAAACGAGGAAGGCCGGCGCCCCCGTGCCGGCCCTCGCTCTTTCGGTGGTTCCGCTGCCCCCGATGCAGTAACGATACCGGGTGCGCTCGGCTGTCGCTACATCCATCGGTTGGCGCCGGGAGGTGACAGTTGGTAGTTGGTTCGTGAGGGGAGGGTCAGAGACAGGCGGTCGCCCGCCGGTGCGAGAGGATGTAACCGAGCGCCGTCTGTACGCCGATGGACGGGGTCGACCTGGTGGCGTCGGCGAACGCACCCAGCGGCGGGTCGAACACGAGGGTCGAAACGCCCTGCTCGATGAGTGCACGCAGCCACTCCTCCTTGGCGCGATGATCCTCTGCCGCCACGGTGAGGAGCTCGATTCCCGGAGGTGCCGCGGCGATGAACGGTGCCGCTGCCTCCTCGCTCGTGAAGGCGAGGGCGAGCGCTTGCCCGGAGTTCTTCGCGCTGGCCGCCGGTCGACTGGAGCCCTCGGCACGGTCGTGTCGCCCGGATCCCTCGTCACGGTCCGCGGGTCGCGTGGATTCCTTCGCACCGACCGCCGGTCGCCCGGGTCCCTCGGGAGGAGGCCCGGGCACGAGCGTGGCTACGTCGAAGCCGTCGCCCACCTCGCGGCCCAGGTAGAACCAGCCTCCGTCGAGGGCGTCCCACGGATCGGTCGGCGTACTCATGCCGTCAGGATAGCGCTATGCGCCAAGCTCGGCCGTTCCGCCCGATGCTCGACGCCGCGGCGGGAGCCGGTCTCAGACGAACAGGCTTCGCAGCAGCGGGAACAGGAGTATCCCGGCCAGGAGGCCGACGTGGAGGGTGAATTGGGCAGCGAGAGTAAGTGCGCCGCTCCTCGTCGAGCGGTATACCGCCGCGAGGACCAGACCAATCGCGAGGAGCAGCAGGAGCGGGGTAGCGAAGAGAAGGGCAGAGAGGCCACCAGAGATGAGCACAGCGAAGGCGCTCCCGTAACGGTTCTCGAACGCAGTGAAGGCGAAGGGACGGAAGAAGATCTCGCTTAGCGGGAGCAGCAGCATAGCAGCGGCTACCGCCGGGGTCAGGTGGGCGAGGTCGAGGAAGTAGTCGTCCCGGAACGGGCCTTCCGGCACGTAGAGCCGGTAGGCGATGGTGGCAGCCAGCAACGCCAGACCCAGTAGTATCCCGGCCGGTACGCGTTCGCTGCCACCCAGCAGCGCCGGGCCGGGTGACCAGCCGTTGAGCGCGGTGCGACGCCAGGCGCCCACCGCGACCACCAGTGAGAAGACGACGAAGAAGATCGCCAGGGTGTCGCTGTTCTGCACCGGGGTGACGAGGGACAACAGGTTCTCGTAGCGGAAATAGCCGTAGGCGACGGCTACGGGAAGGGCGCAAAGCAGGCCGGCCCAGCCGATTCCGTAGACCTGGCCGACGCTCCAGATCCGCGGTCCTTCGCCGGTGTCCGCGCTGCTGGTCGCGCCGATGCGGCTCTCGCCCACCAGGTGAACCGCCAGCAGGAACAGCAGCAGCAGGAGCCACGGCAGGTTGCCCGAGAAGAAAGTCTCCAGTGGGTTGCCGCGCAGCATCGCTTCGCGCAAAGCCAGGCCCCCGGCCTCGTAGTCGCCCAAACCGTAGTAGACGAGCGCCAGCGCCCGCAGGTCGCGAGCCTGCCCACCTCCGCCTCGGGCCGTGCGCAGCGCCAGAGCGCGCTCCAGTTCGGTGGCCGCGGCCTCCAGGTCGCCTCCAGCCCAGTAGGTCCGGCCCAGCAGGCTAGTCACCTCGGGGTCGGCGCCGGCGGAGCGGCCGATGTACGACTGGAGCGCCGCCTGGGCTTCGTCGGCCTCGCCCATCTCGAAATAGAGCGAGGCGAGCCGAAGCAGGTAGTCGCGGTTGCCCGGCTCCAGCCTGACCGCCTCCCGGAAGTGGTCGAGAGCCTCAGTGAAGTTGCCCCGGCTCTCCTCCAGCACCCCTTCGAGGTAGGCGTGACGCGCGGCCCACGAGCTCCCCGAACCCTGGACCTTGCCAGCCGCCTCCCGAAGCACGCTCTCCGCCTCGTCGAAGCGCTTGCTGCGGATCATCAGGTCGGCGAGGAGGAGGAGCGGTTCAGGGCTATCCGTCTGGCGCCGTGCCTGCTGAAGGTTCGATTCGGCGGCCGCGAGGTTACCGAGCGCGAGTTCGATCCGACCGAGGGCGAGGCGCGCCTGTGCCAGGTCGGGATCGCTGGCAAGGGCGTTAAGGCAGCTCTGCCTGGCGGTCTCGAAATCACCGCCCCTTTCGAACTCGAGGCAGTTCTGCAGGTAACGGTTGGCGTCGAACAGCTGGGCATCCGCGCTGTTGGGCAGCAAGAAGAGCAGGACCAGCAGTGGAAGCAGCCAGTATCGAAAGTGGGGGCGTGTGAGGCAGGGGGGCAGTAGGAGCATATCGTCCTCGGGGTGTCGGCTCGTCGCTCCGGTTCCGGAGGTCAGGCGCTGTTCCTGTCGCGTGCCGAGTAGTCCTCACATTATTTAGAGAAGCCGCTCCCGACAGTGGTTAGGTCGTTCACTTGCGTGGCTGCGCGTGGCTGGAGGTGCTGTGCGCGCCAGCGGGAGGGGCTTCGGCTCCATGAAGATTCCTTAAGACAAACGGTCTTCGGGCTAATGGTGCCGCTGCTACCATCGGTTCATGAACGTCGTCACATGTCCGCCGAGGGTGGCTCGGTGAGCGACCTGCTCTTCTGGTTCCTCGTCAGTCAGACGATCCCCGGGCTCCCTCAGATGCCGCCCGGAACGGAGGTCCGTCTCGTGTCCCGTGATCTTCTGACCGTATACGGCAGCGCCCGGGTAGAGGATGGTCGCCTCCAGTTCACCAGCGCGATGCGAGCGGGCCAGGAGTTGCGGCTACTGGTCTTCCCTCCCGACGTCAGCGACCAGGAGCGCGCGCAAGCGCTCTCCGGCGCCCAGGCGATCCCGGGTCGCGTGAGCGATGACGGCCACGACATCCTGGTGGAGTTCCCCCAGCTCGAAGGTCCCCTTTCGTTGCGGAAGTGGTTGGCGCAAGAACGCGACATCCTGCTGATCATGCCCGTCCCCAGCGGGGACAGGAGGGCTCCATGAACAAGAAGCACATCCTGATCGTTGAAGACGATCACGATATAAACAGGTTCCTCACGCTCGAGCTTGAAGACGCAGGTTTCCAGGTGAGCAGTTACGAGAGCGGCATCCGGGGTCTCTCGGCCGTTCGGGAAGACTCGCCCGACCTGGTGGTACTCGACCTCGGCCTGCCCGACCTGAACGGGGCAGAGATAGCCAGGCGCATCAGGCACACCGACGACACTCCGATAATCATCCTCACCGCTGCCGACGACGTGGGCACCAAAGTGGAGATGCTCAACGCCGGCGCCGACGACTACCTGGCCAAACCGTTCCACAGCGACGAGCTGATCGCCCGCATCAACGTCCAGCTGCGCAAGCGCAACGGTGCGATGGCCCGCAAGGTGGGCGAGATGACGCTCGATGCCACCCGTCGGCAGGCGTTCTGGGGCGAGGAGGAGATCCGCCTCTCCCCGCGGGAGTTCGACCTGCTGCTCTACCTCTGCTCCCAGCCCGGCCGCGTCTACAGTCGTCAGGAGATCGAAGCGAACGTATGGGGCGAGGAGCTCCCTCCCTCTTCCAACGTCGTCGACGTGCATATCGCAAACATCCGAAGCAAACTCCGGGAGGCGGGAGGTTACGGTGTCATACGGACGGTACGTGGAGTGGGCTACGCGATAAAGGGCTAGCCTGCTAGTTTGGGGCGGTGATCCCCATCGAGGGCAGTCGCGCAGGAGACCAGGATGAAGCGGTCATCGCCTAGAGGAGGCTCGCGTGGCGGCCTCACGAGACTGCCCCTGCGTTGGCGTGTCGCCGCGCTCGCGGGGATCACTATCGCGCTCCTGGCCGTCCTGGCCTCCCTGACGGCGTTCTGGGTCGTGCGACGCAGTCTCATCGGCGATCTCCAGGAGTCGCTGCGGGAGGACGTCCAGAACGTTGCCGCCCTCTACGCGCAGGGTGGACCGGGCGCAGCGGGCGCCTCGCTGGCCGGACCGACCGGCGGAGTCATCGTCCAGCTCTACGACCGGCAGGGCGCTCTTCTCGCTGCGTCGACCTCGGAGTTCGAGAGCGCCGATGCCATTCTGCCCCAGCCGGCGGTACTCATCGAGTCGGGGGTTCGCGACTGGGCCGGAGACCTGGCGGGCCGGCAGGTGCGAGCCGCGATAGCTCCGTTCGAGTTCGGCAGCGCCGTCGTCATCGCCGAGACCTCGTTCATCGCCCGAGCGCTGGGCCAACTGGGTCGCGCGCTCTTCGTCACCGCGCTGGCTCTGGTGCTGATCAGCGCTCTGGCCGCCTACCTCCTGGCCGCAGCTGCCATACGGCCGATCCGCCATCTGGCCCGGCAGGCGGCCAGGTTGGGTCCTGAGCGGCTCGAGCCCATCCGGTACTCGGGGCCGGCCGATGAACTCGGCCTCCTCGCCGGAGCGTTGAACGGGCTCATCGGTCGGCTCAAGGAGTCGCTAGATGCCCAGCGGCAGTTCCTGGCCGAAACGAGCCACGAACTCCGTACTCCACTCACCAGCCTCCAGGGGTACCTGGATCGAGCCTCCAGGAGGGCCTCTCCGGAAGTCGCCCGGGAACTGGCCGACGCACGCCGCATCTCCTACGCCATGTCGCGCCTCATCCGCGATCTCCTCCAGCTGTCACGCGGCGAACTGGTGCAAGATCTCGTGCCTCACCTGGTCGACGCCTACAGCGATGTGCTGAGCCCCATCGCGGAGGAGTTCCCGGGCGTGCGGGTGGAGGGGCGGGAGGGAGAGGCGATGCTGCTGGGCGACCCCGAGAGGTTGCGACAGTTGATCCGCAACCTCACGGCCAACGCAGTGCGAGCAGCGGGTTCGACCGCAGGAGTCACGCTCCTGCTCGAGCCGGGCGCCGGTGTAGTGGAACTGGTGGTCAGAGACACCGGTCCGGGAGTGCCGGAAGAAGTGCGGGAGAGGATCTTCGAGAAGTTCTACAAGGGCCAGGGGGGCGGCACCGGCCTGGGCCTGGCCATCGCGCGGCAGATCGCTGAACTCCATACCGGCTCGATCCGGGTGGAAGGCGCTCCCGGCAGGACCGAGTTCCGGGTCCGGCTGCCCACCGCGGACGTTCCCGACTGAACGCCAGCAGTCCCAGCAGGCGTCCCAGCAGCCGTCCAGCAGAAGTTCCAGCAGGAGTCTCAGCAGAATTCCCAGCAGAACTCCCAGCAGAGGTCCAGCGAGGCCGCGGCAGGAGCCCCAGCGTGGGCCCAGCAGGAGCCCCGACCGGAACCCGGGTAGCAGCCCCCGCCTAGAGCCTGGGCAGCGTCACGCCCCTCTGCCCCTGATACTTGCCCTTCCGGTCGGCGTAGGTCGTCTCGGGCCGCTCACCCTTGAAGAAGAGGAGCTGGACGATGCCCTCGTTGGCGTACACTTTCGCCGGCAGCGGAGTCGTATTGGACAGTTCCAGCGTCACATGGCCCTCCCAGCCCGGTTCCAGCGGAGTCACGTTCGCTACGATGCCGCATCGCGCATACGAGCTCTTGCCGAGGGCGACGACCATTACGTCCTCGGGGATCCTCAGATACTCGATAGATCGCGTGAGGACGAACGAGTTGGGCGGGATGATGCACGTCTCCCCGTGGGCCTCGACCAACGAGTCGGTGTTGAAGTTCTTAGGGTCGACGACGGTATTGAAGGCGTTCACGAAGATGCGCCAATCGGCGGCGGCGCGCAGGTCGTAACCGAAGCTCGACACGCCGTAGGAGATGACGCCCTCGCGCATCAGGCCATCGCTGAACGGCTCGATCATGCCTTTCCTGGCCTGCTCGCGGATCCACCGGTCGGACTGGATGGTCATGTGCGCAAGTCTACCAACCGGTCGCAACGGGCTGGCGGGGGGTCGGCGAAGCCCCGGTATAGTTGCCTCATGCTGCTCGCCGTCGACGTCGGCAACACCTCTACCGTGATGGGCCTGTACGACGGTCAGAGGCTGGTTGCTCACTGGCGGGTGGCCACCAATCGCGCGCGGATGGCCGACCAGTACGCGGTCTTCCTCAAGAGCCTGCTGGAGTTGGAGGATCTGCCGCCTCCCGCGCGGGCCGTCATCTCCTCGGTGGCGCCGCCGGTGGAACGGGAACTGAGTGCGGCGCTGAGGCGCTACTGGCGTGTGGAGAGCGCTCTCGTGACGAGCAGCAGCCTGGAAGGCCTGCTCAGCGTAGAGACCGACAACCCCAGGGAGGTCGGGGCCGACCGGTTGGTGAACGCCGTCGCTGCTCTCGGGCACGGCGCCGACGCCTATATCATCGTCGACTTCGGCACCGCCACGAACTTCGATCTGGTGGTCAGGCCGAACAGGCTCCTCGGCGTAGCGCTCGCACCCGGCCCGCTGGTGGCGGCAGAGGCACTCTTCTCGCGGGCCGCCAAACTGCCGCGGGTGGAGCTGGTGGCTCCGCCGGCGGCGGTGGGCAAGAACACGGTGACCGCGCTGCAGTCCGGCCTGGTCTTCGGCTACGCCGAGATGGTCGACGGCATGGTCGAGAGGATCAAGCTGGAGATCGAACCGGAGTTCGAAGAGATCCTCGTGATCGCGACCGGTGGCTTCGCCGACGTCGTCGAGGGCCACTGCCGCGAGGTCGACCTGTTCGAACCGATGCTCACCTTGCAGGGCTTACGCAAGATAGCGGATCAGCTGGGGTTGTAGCAGTTGCGACCAGCTCGGTGAGCGCACAGGCGCGCCGGGCCGTTCGCGAGTCGCGCCGAGGCGAAGAGAAGGGCGGCCCGACCAGCGGACCGCCCGACTTCGATATCCGATCGGGTCAGAAGTAGTAGTTGAAACCTACCGCTCCACCGAAGGTGGGTATCTGGCTCGCGCGACCGATGCCGATGGCGCCGCCCAACGAGAACTCGGCGAAGACGCTGAGCTCTTCGAGGTCGAGGTCGGAGAGGAAGAACTCGCCGCCCGCGAGGCCGTGGACCTCGAAGAGGGCACCGGCGCCGCCGAACTCGATGGCCGGGCCGCCGCCCAGGTAGACGCGGAAGGGGGGTTCGACGTGAACGGTCTCGAGCACATCGAAGCCCACGCCGAAGTCAACGTCCCCGCCACGCACCCGAAGGTTGGCGCTGACGCGGCCATCGGTGCTGTCAGAGAACATGTCCGAGATACCGTAGTGAACGGTCACGCCCAGCGGGTAGCCGGTCCTGAGGCCGACCCAGTTCTGGGCTTGTGCCGAGCCGAGAACGAGCACCAGCAGGGCGAGAGGAATGACGCGTCGCAACAACATTTTCGTCCTCCTTAGATGAACGTACCTCCGGCAGTCTAGCCAGACGCAATATGTGGCAAACGTGAGATTCACCCCGAATAGGTCGGGCGCCCACGGCCGCCGGTCAGACGAGCCGTCTGCGGATCCGGGCGCTCACCGCGTCGACCACTATGATCACCACGACGATGACGATCAGTATCATCGAGACCTGCTCCCAACGACGGAACTGGATCCGTTGGATGAGCGGCAATCCTATGCCGCCGGCCCCGACCAGGCCGAGGACGGTAGCCGCGCGCAGATTGATCTCGAAGCGGTAGAGCGCGGTCGAGGCGAACTCGGGCAGCACCTGCGGCACCACCGAGTAGAAGAAGACGTGTAGCGGGGTGCCGCCCGTAGCCCTGATCGCTTCACTGGGCCCCGGGTCTATCGACTCGATGACGTCGGCGAAGATCTTGCCCAGGAAGCCGATCGAATGGATCCCCATGGCCATGATCCCGGCGGTGGGACCGGGACCGGCCGCTACGACGAAGATGACGGCCAGGACGATCTCGGGGAAGGTGCGGATGGCCACCAGCAGCGTCTTGCCGGGCGCCGAGGGGAGGGTGCCGCCCATGAGGTTGGCGGCCGCCAGGAAGGAGACCGGGAAGGCCAGGATCGCGCCGATGGTAGTGCCGATGACGGCCATGAAGAAGGTCTCTGCCATGGCGCTCATCGCCAGCGGAGCGGTCTCGAGGTGGGGGTTGACGAAGCTCTGGAGCACGCGAACTACGTTGTTGGCCAGGCCGCGCGATACCCGTTCCCAGCTGGGCAGGTTGAGGGTAAGCAGGCAGAGGATGGTGAGGCCAAGTATCCCTGCCACGATCAGGTACTGCGTCACGAGGCTGCGACGGGCGTGCGGGGGAAGTGGCGGAACAGCTGCGAGACGTTCCCGGGTGGCCATCAGAGGAGCCTCGAGCGGAGGTAGACCGAAGCAGCGTCGATGAGGAGCACTACGGCGAAGATGACGATGATCAGGACCGCCAGGCCACCGTAGTCGAAGCGGCTCATGTACACGTTGAGCAACTGCCCAACCCCGCCTGCGCCCACGAAACCGAGCACCGTCGAGGCGCGCACGTTGATCTCGAAGACGTAGAGGACGTAGGAGGTCATGGTCGCGCCGATCTGGGGTAGCACGGCGTAGACGATCACGCGATTGCGACCCGCTCCCGTGGCCCGCAGCGCCTCCAACGGGCCCGGGTCGACCGCCTCCACCGTCTCCGAGGCCAGCTTGGCGAGGACCGCCATAGTGAAGATCGTCAGGGCCACGACTCCGGGCAGCGGCCCTATCGCCAGGATCGGCGCCAGGATGGCCGCGTAGAGGAGGTCGGGGATGCTGCGGATGAGCGTGAGGATGCCGCGGGCGGTCCACATAACCGGGGCGTTCGGAGCGGTGTTGAACGAGGCGAGGAATATCAGCGGGGCAGCCAGGAGGGTGCCGAAGACGGTCCCCAGGTAGGCGATCTGCAGCGTCTCTACGAGCGGAGCCCAGATCTCGTCGAGGGCTCGCCAGTCGGGCGCCAGGTTGAGGAAGAAGGCGAAGAAGTCGTTCGCCCCCGTCCACAGGTCCTCGAACGCGAACTCCGTCTGCCAGGCCGAAACCCATAGCAGAGCGACGAAGATCGCAACGGTCGCCAGCATCCGGAAGCGCTGAGCGGTCCTGTTCGCCTCAGGCAGCGCCACGTAGGTCCTTCTCGGCGTCGATGGCGCGTCCGTAGATCCGTTCGAACACTTCGTCGGTCGCCTCTTCGGGAGTGCCGTCGAAGACCACCTCGCCGGCGTTCATGCCCACGATCCTGTCGGCGTATTCGCGAGCCATGTCGATGAAGTGGAGGTTGACGAGGGTGGTGATCCCATCCTCGCGCGAGATCCGCCTGAGGTCCTGCATGACGGCGTGCGAGGTGGGCGGGTCGAGCGACGCGACTGGCTCGTCGGCGAGCATGATCGACGGTTCCTGGGAGAGGGCGCGCGCGATGCCGACCCGCTGCTGCTGGCCACCCGAGAGAGCGTCCGCGCGCACGAACGCCTTCTCGGGGATCCCCACCCTACGCAACGACTCGTGCGCCAGGGCGACGTCCTCCTTCGAGAAGATGCCTAGGAGGCTGAGGAGCGCGTTGTTGTCGCCCAACCGGCCGGCGAGGACGTTGCGGATCACCGTGCTTCGCTTGACCAGGTTGAAGGTCTGGAAGATCATGCCTATCTGCGAGCGAAGCCGCCGCAGTTCGGCACCTTTCGCCTGGGTCACCGAGCGACCGTCGATCCGTACCTCGCCGGATACCGGCACCACCAGGTTGTTGACGGTGCGGATCAGGGTCGACTTGCCGGCCCCGGAGAGGCCGACGATTACGACGAACTGTCCGTTGGGGATCTGCAGGTTGACCCCTTTGAGCGCCCTGAGCCCGTTGGGGTAAACGACTTCTACGTCGTGGAATTCGATCATCGCGTTACCGAGTCTAGCCCATCACCCAAGTAGCCGCCCAATCCGCGCTTTGGCTGCCTGCCCCACTGTCCGCTGCCCGATCGCAGCGCGACCCAGCGACCGAACGCCAGGTGGAGGCTGCGGTCGGCCGGTGAAGAAGGGCGGGACCCGTGAGGGTCCCGCCGCTACCGTCCTGGGGACGGCTCGAGGATGGAAATGCTCAGTCGCGTTCGAACTCGGATGAGACCTCACGGACTACGTCGTAGACCTCGGGCTCGATGGGTGCGAAGGCGGTGACGTTGAACAGCGCCTGGGTCAGCGCCTTGCCCTCTTCGGTTTCGGCGATGTCGATGAGAGCCTGCTGGATCTGCTCCTTGAGTTCGTCGGGCAGTTCGTTGCGAACGACCACCCCGTCGTTGGGGATGTCCTGCGTGTACCCGAGGACGCAGACCTTCTCCATCACGTCAGGGTAGTCGTCGACGAGCTCCTCGCGCGCGTCGTTGAAGCTCACGGCTACGTCGACGTCACCGAGGTAGACGGCAAGCACAGCGGCATCGTGACTGCCCGCGAAGATCGACTCCATGTCGGTGTTCGGATCGATGCCGTACCGGTTCTTCAGGAAGACGTAGGGGAACTGATAGCCCGAGGCGGAACCGGGGTCGACGAAGGCGATCGTCTTGCCCTCGAGATCCTCGAACGAGTCGATGCCGCTGTCGCACTGGATGTTGAACTGCGACTTGTAGGTGGTGGAACCGAAGCGGACTGAGGCGAGGATCACCTCGGCGCCGTGGCGGTCCATCGCCTGCACGAGCGCGGCCGGGCCGAACAGGCCGATGTCCACCCGTCCGCTGCCCATCGCCTCGACCAGACCTACGTAGTTGGTGGAGATGAAGGTGTCGACGGGGATGAGGAGGCGTTCTTCGAGCATCTGGGCGAGAGGCTCGAGCGAGTCGACGATGACGCCGGCCTCGCGACTGGGGACCATCCCAAGCACCAGTTCGTCGGGGAACTCTTCGTTCTGGGCCGAAGCTACGGCGGGTACCATCAGCAGGGCCGCCAGGATCGCCGACAACAGCAGTTTCAACTTCACGCTTTCCTCCTTATGTCTGCGGGTGCGAATTTTTACCCTGTGGCGAATCTAACATGCTAAGGGGGCTGGTACCGGGCCCCCGGCCTTAACCGTCGGCTAATGGGCCTGGTGAGAAGCGCGCGCCTCGGCAACGGGACCTTCGGAGGTGGCGCGGTCCGAACATTTCGTACACTCGTAGCGGTGGTCACACGCAAAGACATAGCCGCTCAGCTCAACGAGACCGCCAAACTGCTCGAAGTGGTAGGGGAAGACGACCGGCGCGCCCGTTCCCTCTACGTGATGGCCAGGGCGTTCGAGGCGTACCAGGGCGACGTGGGGGAGCTCTACCGCGAGGGGAAGTTCACCTCGCTGCGCGGGGTGGGCGCCAGCACCGAGGCGGAACTCAACGCTCTGTTCGAACAGGGGATCATGCCGAGCCTGGCCCGGCTGCGTGAACAGGTACCCGAAGAGGTAAGGGAGTTGTTCGCGGTTTCCGGTTTGGGGGCGAAGCGGATCGGCCTCCTCTGGCGCAGTCGGATCACCGGGTTGGAAGAGCTGCTGAGGGCGGCCGAAGATGGCCGTCTCGCGGCACTGCCCGGACTGGGCGCCAAGAGCGCCGCCAAGATCGCCGACAGCGCTCGCTTCGCTCTGCGTGCACGGGAACGCATGCGGCTGGACGAGGCGCACCGCCTCGCGGAGGCGATCGTGTCCGCTCTGCAGGCGGAGCTCGACTCCCTGGAACGGATCGAGGTAGCGGGCGAGTTCCGCCGCGGTCTCGAGACCGTCGGCGAACTGGAACTCGTGATCGCCGGTCCCGAGCCAGCCGAGCTGGCCCGGATCTGCGGCCGGTTGCTCGACGAGGTCGACGAAGCCTCACCCTACTCGGGCCGACTGATGGGCAGGCGCATCAGCTTCACTCCAGCCGCAACCGAGTCGTTCGGCGCGATGCTGGCCCTGCGGACCGGCAGCAGCGAGTTCGTGGAGACGCTGCTGGTCAGGGCGGAGCAGAAGGGATTCTCGGCGAGCGACCTCGAGACGATCGAAGCGCCGGACGAGGAGGCGTTCCTCGAGTCGTTGGGATTGGGAGGCATCGCCCCGGAGCTGCGCGAGAGCGTCTCCCCCACGCCGGTGGCAGACCTCGTCGAGCTCAGCGGTATCCGCGGTGCGATCCACAACCACTCGACCTGGTCCGATGGCGCCCTGTCGCTGAGGGAGATGGTGAAGACGGCGAGGGGTCTGGGCTTCTCCTACCTGGCGATGGCCGATCACTCCCGCAGCTCGACTGTAGCCAACGGCCTCAGCCCCGAACGCGTGCTCGCCCAGGCGCGAGAGGTCGAGGAGATCCGCCGGGAACTCGAGTCAGAGGGCGACGCTTTCGAGCTCCTTCACGGCATCGAAGTCGACATACTTCCCGACGGCACTCTCGACCTGCCGGATGAGCTCCTGGCCCGGCTCGACTACACGGTGGCCAGCGTTCATCAGAACTTCGGGCTCTCCGAAGCGGAGCAGACAGCGCGGGTGGTGCGGGCGGTTCGCAATCCGTACGTGCACATACTCGCTCACCCCACCGGCAGGCTGCTACTGCGCCGGCCGGGATACGAGATCGACCTCGAGGCCGTGATCGAGGCTTGCGCCGCGAGCGGCACGGTGATCGAGATCAACGCCAACCCCCGCCGGCTCGACCTCGATTGGCGCTGGGTGAGCCGGGCGCGGGAGCTGGGCTGCAAATTCTCCATCGATCCCGACGCCCATAGCGCCGACGGCTACGACGACATCCGTTACGGGGTGACCGTGGCGCGCAAGGCGGGGCTTACCGGAGCCGAGGTGATCAACACCGCCCCTACAGGCCGGGAGTTCCTATCGAGGCTGCCGAGGAGCTGAGAGCCGCTCCGGTCGATAGGAATGCAGGCCGCTGTATATAATCGGGGCGGTTTCGACCAAAATCGTGCCGGCGTCCCGCCGGGTGGCCGCGACACGTAGCCATAGGAGGTTCTGAATGAAGCGCCGTGATTTTCTCAAGAAGGCGGGCGTTATTGGCGCCAGCGCCACGCTCTCCCCGCTGATGTTCGCCAACGCGCAGAGGAGCACCTTCCGATGGGGCATGGTCACCTCCTGGCCCACAGGTCTCGACGCCCTCTTCGGCGCCGCGCAGGACACCGCCACCGTCCTCAGCGAGCTCACCGACGGGGACGTGCAGGTCGAGGTCCACCCGGCGGGCGCCCAGGTGGGCGCCTTCGAGGTCTACGACGCCGCCGCCAGCGGCGCATTCGAGATGGCTCACTCGGCTCCCTACTACTTCATCGGCAAGAACCCCACCCACGGTTTCTTCACCGCCGTGCCGTTCGGCATGACGGCCGAACAGTACGACTCCTGGATGTTCGAAGGGGAGGGCCAGTCGCTCCTCGACGAACTCACCCGTCCCGATGGTGTCGCCGCCTTCGTCGCCGGCAACACCGGCCCGCAAACGAGCGGCTGGTTCAACCGCGAGATCAACAGCCCTGAGGACCTGCAGGGCCTCACCATCCGCTTCCCCGGCTTCGGCGGTCAGGTGCTGAGCGCGGTAGGGGCGAACGTCCAGAACCTGCCCGGCGGGGAGATCTTCCTGGCGCTCGAAACCGGCGTGGTGGATGCCGCCGACTGGGTGGGTCCATACGACGACGAGATCCTGCAACTCAACCAGGTGGCGCGCTACTACTACTTCCCCAGCTGGGCGGAACCGGGCGCCGCTCTGGCCGTCTACACCAACCTCGACCTCTTCGAGAGCCTGCCCGAGGACATCCAGAATGCGATCCAGGCTGCCGGGCACGTCGCGAACGAGCGGATGCTCGCCAAGTACGCAGCCCGCAACGGTGCTGCCCTCGATCGTCTCATCGAAGGAGGAACCGAGATCAAGTTCCTCTCCGAGTCGATCCTCCAGACGCTCGAGCAGGCCACCAACCAGATCCACGAGCAGAACGCGAGCGGCAACGATCTCTACCAGCGGACGCTCGACAACTACAACGCCTTCCTCGAGACCTTGCGGGGCTGGGATCGGGTCAGCACCCACGCTTACAACCAGTACGTCTTCCGGAACGAGTAGTCGTCCGGCCCGCTGAGGGCGCGAAGCGACTGGAGTGGAGCCGCCCGAAGGCGGCTCCACTTCTTCGTTCTCGGCCTGCTGGACGGTGCGGCTGATGGTGTCGGACGGCGACCGTCAGAGCGGGACCGGGCGCGCCGTGGCGGCTCGGCGGCGCGACCAGCGCCTAATCGGCGAAGGAGATGGAGGGTAGCCAGTTGACCAGCGCAGGGAACAGGATGATCACCACCAGGATGAGCAACTGCATGGCGATGAACGGGATTATCCCGCGGTAGATGTCGAGCGTCCTAACCTGCGGCGGCGCCACACCCTTGAGGTAGAACAGCGCGAAGCCGAACGGCGGAGTGAGGAACGACGACTGCAGGTTCATGGCGATGACCACGCCGAACCAGACCATCATCCCGGGGCCGAAGAAATGCTCGGCGATGGGGGCGATGAGCGGCACCACGATGAAGGTGATCTCGATGAAGTCGATGAAGAAGCCGAGGATGAAGATCACCAGCATGGTGAAGAACATGAAGCCCCACTGCCCGCCCGGGAGGTTGACGAGGAACTCCTCTACCAGTCGGTCGCCGTGGAGGGCGGTGAAGACCATCGAGAAGGCGGTGGCGCCGACCAGGATGATGAAGACCATCGAGGTGAGCTTGACCGTCTGATCCATGGTGTCGGTGAGGTTCGAGAGGGTGAGCCGCCGATTGATGATGGCGAGCAGCATGGCGCCCACCGCGCCCATCGCTCCCGCTTCGGTTGGGGTGGCGATGCCGGTGAAGATGGTCCCAAGGACCACGAGTATCAGGAAGAGCGGCGGGATGAGGCTTACGAGCACCCGGACGGTCAGCGCCCGGCCGCTCAGGTTGCGGGCCTCGGCCGGCAGTGCGGGGGCGATGTTCGGCCGCGCCCAGGCGGCGATGGCGACGAACACGACGAAGGAGCCGGCGAGCACGAAGCCGGGGATGAGCGCTCCCAGGAAGAGTTCGCCCACCGAGGCGCCGATCTGGTCGCCCAGGATCACGAGCACGATGCTGGGCGGGATTATCTGACCGAGAGTCCCCGATGAAGCGACCACGCCCGAGGCGAGCCCTTTGTCGTAGTCGTACTTGAGCATTATCGGCAGGGCGAGCACGCCCATGGTGACTACCGAGGCCCCCACGACACCGGTTGACGCCGCCAGCAGGGCCCCCACCACCACCACCGAGATCGCCAGGCCGCCACGTAGCCGGCCGAAGAGGATGCCCATCGTTTCGAGCAACCCCTCCGCCAGGCCCGACTTCTCGAGCATCACCCCCATGAACACGAAGAACGGCACCGCCACCAGGGTGTAGTTGTCCATGATCGTGCCGTAGATCCGTTGCGGCAGGATGTTGAGGCGGGCGGCCCGGAATAGCGGGTCCCAGGGCAGGAACGGGAGTATGTCGCTGCCGATGAGGGAGAAGAGGACGGCGGTGCCGCCGAGGGTGAAGGCAACCGGGTAGCCGAGGAGCAGCAGCGCGACGGCTGCCAGGAACATCCAGAGGGCGAGGAACTCCACTCAGATCGCTTCCGTCTGCGTGGTGACGCGCTCGTGGATGCTGCCCGTGCCGGCGTAGCCGGAGAGGAACGCCACGTTCTTGATCAGTTCGCTGAGCCCCTGGACGATGAGCAGGCCGAAGGCGACGATTATCAGAGTCTTCGCCGGGTAGACGGGGACCCCTCCGGCGCTCAGGTTGACCTCCATCTGACGCCAGGCGGTGGAGACGTAGCGTTGCGAGAAGTAGAGCCCCAGATAGCAGAAGGGGAAGAGGAAGAGCAGCAGCCCGATGACGTCGACTATCGCCTTGGCGCGTGCGGAGAGGGAGGCGAAGACGATGTCGACGCGGACGTGGGCATCGAGGCGCAGCACGTAGGCGGCCGCCATCAGGAAAACGAAGTCGTAGGCGTAGACCTGCCACACGATGTACTGAGTGCCGCCCAGCGAGATTCCCAGGCTGCGACCTACGTAGCGGGTCACGACATTGAGCAGGCCGATGAGGATCATCAACAGGGTCATCCACCATGCGACCCGGCCTATCGTGGTGGTGACTGCGTCGATCCCCCGCGAGACCGCCAGCAAGAACTTCAAGGAACCCTCTCCTTCCGGGTCATCTCGGATTGTGTGCTGCCCAGGGCATGGTAGCCCCTCCCCGAAATAGCGTCAACGCGACCCCGAGGGGCCGCGTCGACGCGCGGAGCTGGCGGCCGGCTTCAGTCGCCGGCTACGGCGGTGAGGCCGGCGACGAACTGATCTATGAAGAAGGTATAGAGGATCGCGACCGGGATGCTCGCTATGAGCGCGCCACCGAGCAGCGGCCCCCAGCGGAATACGTCACCTCGCACCATCTCGGTCACCACGCCGATGCTGATCGTCTTCTGCGCCGAGTCCTGCACGAAGGTGAGCGCGTAGACGAACTCGCTGGTGGAGAGAGTGAACGCGAACACCACGACCGTGAGGATCCCCGGCACCGCCAACGGCAGCACCGCCTTGCGGAAGGCGCCCCAGCGGTTGTAGCCGTCGACCATCGCCTGCTCCTCGATGTCGCGTGGGATCCCCTTGAAGAAGCCCATGAGCAGCCAGGTGCAGAACGGCACGGTGAAGGTGGGGTAGGCGACCACCAGCGACCAGAGCGAGTTCTGCAGCCCCAGCGCCGCGATCACCTTAACGAACGGCAGGAAGAGGAGAGTAGGCGGCACCAGGTAGGTGAGGAAGATGCCGATGCCCACCACCTCCCCCCAGCCGCCTGCGAGCCTGGCGAGGCTGTAGGCCGCCGGGATGGTCAGGGCCAGGGTGATCAGTACCACCAGCACCCCGACGATGAGGGAGTTGAGCATCCAGCGCAGGAAGAGCGTGTCGGTGAAGAGCAGGTTCATGTGCTCGAAGGTGGGGGGTTGGCTGAACCAGAACGGGTTCGTGTTGGGGTTGAACAGCTCGTTGTTGCTCTTGAACGCCGTTATCAACATCACGTAGAAGGGCAGCGCCGCGAACAGGGTGAACAGTGTGATGGCGAGGTAGAAGGCTCCCCGGGCGCCCATTTTGCTCAGCGTCACCTCAGGCCACCTCGCTTCGTCTGATCATGGCCAGCAGCAGCGCCGATACCCCGGCGAGCACCGGGAAGAGGAACAGGGCGATGGCAGCGCCGCGACCCAGGTTGCCCCCGGCGATGCCGGTGAAGAAGGCGAGGCTCGAGAGCACCTGAGTGCTGTTGGCTGGACCGCCCCTGGTGAGGATATAGATCACGATCATGTCGGAGAAGGTGAAGACGAAGGCGAACAGGATAGCTACCAGCAGGATCGGTGAGAGCAGCGGCAGGGTGATCTGGAAGAGCCGCCGGAAGTAGCCGGCCCGGTCCACCCGAGCCTGCTCGAACAGCTCCGGAGGGATCGAGTTGAGTCCGGCGAGGACTATCACCGTCGCCAGCGGCAGCATGCGCCAGACGTTGACCAGGATCACCGATACGAAAGCCAGGGTCGGGTGACCGAGCCAGTAGAGGTTCGGCAGAACACCGAGTGGCGCGCCCGGCTGGCCCAGCAACCCAAGCTGACGCAACAGCCAGTCGATGGGGCTGAAGACCGAGTCGAACATCCACAGCCAACCGATCACGGCGAGAGCCGCCGGCGCCGTCCAGGGCAGCAGGATCAGGAAGCGCACCAGCCACTTGCCTCGGAACGGGCGTATCAGCAGCTCGGCCTGGATCGTGGCGAGGATCAGCATGATGACCAGCGAGCCGAAGGTGAAGAGGAAGGTGTTGCCCAGTGCCCCCCTGAAGGTGGGGTCGCCGATGAGGTTGCGGAAGTGGTCGAAGCCCACCAGGGTGACCTGGCTGCCGCCGGTCGTCACGTTGCTCAGGCTGTAGTAGACCGCCAACCCGAGCGGGAAGCCGATGAGAAGGACGATGAACAGGATCGCCGGCGCCAGCATCCAGACGGCGAGCGACGCCTGGCTGGGGCCCGTCTGGGGGCGGAACCGAACCGAGTTGGGCTCACTCACTTCGGTCGTCATGATGCGGCTGCTTCCAGTCCCGCCTTCATACGACGTCGATCCGCCGGCCGCTTCTCGGGTCGAACCGCTTGACGTACTCGGCGGCGACGAAGAACTCGTGCTCGCTGTCGGGCGTGAGCGAGCCCGCGAGCGTCGCCGGCAACTTCGAGATGATCTCGCGGCCGTTTCTGGTCTGTTGGGGCAAGTTGCGCAGCGTGCCGTAGAAGAGGGCGTCGGAGCCGAGATCCTCCTCCCCGTAGATGTAGAAGGTGAACCTCTCGACGTTTCCGGTGGCAGGGAAGTGTTCCGCCGGCAGGAAGTTCTCCGGGTGGAAGCCCAAGACCTCGTTGCCCCGTTCGACGAGGTTCATCGCCGGGGCGCCCATGAACTCGGCGACGAAGGTGTTCGCCGGCTCGCGGTAGATGTCGCTGGGTGTGCCGATCTGCTCGATCTTGCCGTGGTTCATCACAGCGACCCGCTCGCCCAACCCCATCGCCTCTACCTGATCATGCGTGACGTAGATGGTGGTGACGCCGGTCTGCCCGTGGAGCTTCTTAAGCTCGTGCCTGGCGAGATGCCGAAGTTTGGCGTCGAGGTTGGACAAGGGTTCGTCGAGGAGGAACAGGTTCGGCTCGCGTACCATCGCCCGGGCAAGCGCCACTCGCTGCTTCTCGCCGCCCGAAAGCGCCCGCGGCTTCCTGTCGAGGAGGTGGCCGATGCCGAAGAGGTTCGCCGCCCACTCGACCCGTTCACGGATCTGCGCGCTTCCCATACCCACCGCTTCGAGGGGGAAGGAGATGTTCCGGAAGGCGCTCTTGTGGGGGTAGAGTGCGTAGCTCTGGAAGACCATCGCCACGTTGCGGGCGTTCGGGCCCAGATGGTTGACCGGCTCGCCGCCGATCAGCACCTCGCCCTCGGTGGGCCGTTCGAGCCCGGCGATGGTGCGCATGAGTGTCGTCTTGCCCGACCCGGATGCGCCCAACAGGACCAGGAACTCGCCATCGGCGACCTTCAGGTCGACGCCGTCGACCGCCTTCACTCCCCCGAAGTGGGTACTGAGGTTCCGGACTTCTAGGACAGCCAATTCAAACCTCCGCCCCGGCCCGCCCGAGCTGCCCGAAGCGCAACGCGTGGATCGATCGGAAGCGCGGGCAGTAGATAACCGCCCGCGCCCCGGATCGGGTCAGAGGAGTCCCCGGTCGCGCCACGCCTGGAACACCTGTCGCGCCTCCTCGGCGGCACGCTTCACCGAGTCCTCGGGAGTCTGCTCGCCGCGAACCGCGCGCGCCATCATGTTGGGGATGACGAAGGTGTTGAAGACCTCGGCCACCGCCGGGTTGGTAACGCCCGGATGACCCACGTTGGTGGTCCAGTCAACCGCGTCACGCAGTGGGAGTAGCTTGCCGTCCTCCTCGTCGGGCAGCTTGAACGGGTCGTTCTCGAACCAGGCGTTGTGCAGGTCGCGTACCGTCTCGGCACCCTCCACCGCCTCGTAGCCGCGGTCTCCCTCGGGTATCGGCGTCGAGAAGAACGAAGGCGACATGTACAGCTCGCTGTTGTACATGACCTGATCCTCGTTGGCCGCCAGGTCGAGGATGAACTGCTTGGCTGTGTCGATATTGGGCGAGTGCTGGGGGATCGTGTAGTTGTAGATCACGTGAGCGTTGTTGAGCGAGGTGCCGCCGGGACCCTGCAGAGCGGGGGTGAAGAAGATGTCGCGGGCGATGTCCGGCCGGTCCTTCTGAGCCGAACGGTAGGCCGAGATCGAGTTGATGATGAACGACGAACGTCCGGCGATGAGGGTCTGGTTGTTCGAGGCGGCGTTCCAGGCGAACACCTCGGGCGTCATCGCCGCTTCGTACAGCTCGCGCATGAAGTTGACCGCGTCGACCGCCCGTTCGAACGTCTCGCCCTGGTCGAGGATGACCATGCCCTCCTCATCCTGAAGGGACGAGTCGAACGAGTAGAGCAGGGAGCGGTGAGCCATGTTGGAGTCGATCTCCTGGGCCAGGCCGATGCCCATCGGCACACCCTGTTCGTTGCGGATCTGCCCGCCGTACTCCACAAGGTCCTGCCAGGTACTCGGCCCATCGGCCTTGCCGGCTGCCTCCCAGAGGCTCTTCCGGTAGTCGCCCGGGTCGATGGTCCAGCTGTGCATGAAGCCGTAGTACTTCTCGGTAGCCGGGTTGTACGAGTAGCTCCGAGCCACTTCCAGCTGATCGCCGAAGTTCGACTGGGCCTCCTGGTTGATGTCGCTCAGGTCGACCAGGCTCGGCTCGAACTGACCGGCTTCGGCGCCAACGAACTCGATGAGGTCGTGGCCCGATCCGGCCGATATCTCTGCCGCCACGGTCGCCGTCAGGTCGGCCAGGTTCACGTGGTCGACTACGACCTCGACGCCGTTCGCGTCACCCCACTGCATCGCGTACTGATCGAACCAGGTGTCGTATGCCGGAACGAAGTGACTCCACTGCAGGATCCGGAGCGTACCCCCCTGGGCACGGACCCTGTTGAGATAGGGCGCCGCCCCGGCTGCCAGTGCCGCAGCTCCGGTCAGCTTGAGGAACTTCCTGCGAGAGATCCGACTGTTCACCAACTTGTTCATGGCCGCTCTCCTCTCAGGCCGTGGACGCAAGGCGCCCACCCAGTACTTGATCGCGCCGACTCGCCTAGTCGTTCTCGGGCGGCCAGTCGATGACGCGCGAAGGTGCCGCGCCGCCGGTTTTCACCGACCGGCGCACCATCCCAGGGGATCATGCCGAGGTGCGCTCCCCGTGCGCCTCTGGGCGTCGAAAGCGAATCAAGGGTTGCCGGCGGCGCCGTCGCTGCCTTCGGCAGCGCTATACGCCACGAGCGGGGAGCCGGCCTAGACAGAAGTCCACCCCCTCCAGCACGCAAGATGTCGAACCAACGGCAGTATAGGGGAGAGGTCAGGTGGTTCTCAACTTTGTACCGGCGGCGGCCTCAGGGCAACAGGTAGGTCCAGCCGGTTGTGCCGAACTTCTCCTCGACCAGCCGTTCGGCAGCCAGACGCTCGTGCTCCTCGAGATCACCGCGTTCCAGTCCGTAACAGTCGGCGAAGGTATCGATGAAGCGGTCGATTATGGCCTGGCGCGGTAGTGCCGTCTGCTGACGCAGAGGCGTAACGCGCTTGGCGGCGCTCGCCGTACCCTTGTCGGAGAGCTTCTCCTTGCCGATTCGCAGCACCTCGAGCATCTTGCGGGTGTCGATGTCGTAAGACATGGTCACGTGGTGGAGCACCGCGCCTCCCCGCCGGGTCTGCGCTGCGCCGCCGATCTTCCCGTAGGCAGAGCTTATGTCGTTTGTCGGCTTGTACACGGCGTCCACTCCCAGCGACCGGAGGGCTTCGATCACCCACTCGTCGAGGAAGACGTACGACTCGACGAACGAGAGCCCGTCTACCAGCTCCAGAGGCGCGTAGAGCGAGTAGGCGCTCCGGGGGGCAGGTTCTCGACTATCCGGGCCGTCAGGATCTCGGGTTCGGAGTCGGCAGGAGCGCCCTCGACAGCGCCGGTGATCGAAGCCAGCGCCTCGGGTGGTTCGAGGAAGAAGTCTCCCGACAGCATCACGTTGACGAACCTGCCGTCAGAGACCTCGAGGTCGATGACCACCAGCTTGCCGCCGGGAACCTTGTACTCGCCGTGATGGGGTCCGTGATGGGCTCCGTGGCGGGGTCCGGAGTCGGTCATCTCGGTGCTCACCTCCCGGCTGTCGTCAGCGCAGGTACTGCGCCACGTCCTCGTTGTGGCTCTCGAGATCGATGTTCGGCCTGAAGACGATCTCACCCTCGTGGAAACCGTGGATGAAATAGAGGTAATCCTCGCCCTGGGCGTTGGTGCGGACCGGGGAGAGCACCGCTTGCAGTGCAGCGTGACCCGGACTGCTTATCGGCCCCTGCGGGAGGCCCGGTCTGGTGTACGTGTTCCACGGGTGGTCGCTCTCCATGTCGCCGGCGAGGGGGTCGAGTTCCTGCAGGCTCTTTCCCAGGCCATAGGCGACGGTCGGGTCGGACTGGAGGGCCATGCCCTGATCCAGCCTGTTGCGGAAGACGCCGGCGATCACCGGCATCTCCTCGGTGCTGCCCGCCTCCGCCTGGACGATCGAGGCGAGCGTCACCCACTCGTGCACGCTCATGTCGAGTCGCTCGAGCTCCTGCCTCACAGCTTCGGTGAGTTCGCGTTCGAACCGTTCGATCATCCGCTCGAGAGTGAGAGCAGGCGGCTCGGAGTATGGGATCTCGTATGAGGCGGGGAAGAGGTAACCTTCCAGGCTCGCTCCCTCCGGAACGTAATCGGGTCGCAGTTCGCCCGGGTTGTCGATGAGCCGCCTGTACTCCTCGGCGTCGTGCAGCCCGGCTTCCTCGAGGCGCTCGGCCAGTTCGCCGGCGCGGATCCCTTCGGGCAGGAGCACCCGGGCGACGCGCGGTCGGCCGCCTTCGACCAGGGTCTGGGCGAGTTCAGGGGCCGAGGCGGCGCGGTCGAGATCGTAGAGTCCCTCGCCTATCGAGCGGTCGAGCCCCCGCATCCGCAGGTAGAGGCTGAACAGAGTGGCGTTGCGGATCAGCTCCTCCTCCGCGAGTTCGTCGGCCACGCGGCTCGCCCCCCAGCCTGGCAGCACTTCGAATTCCACTAGTTGGGGGGTATCGCTCACCGGCATGAGCCCCCAAACGACGAGCCCGCCCAGGGCGACGACTGCCAGCAGCAGGGTGACGATCACGCCCCGGAAGAACGATCTGCCCCGACGGGAACCCGGTCGTCCGGCAGGTGAGCCGCCATGCGATGCGACCGCATCGTCCCGGCTGTCGCGCTTCGAGCGAGCCTCTCGCCCGTCGGCCGGTCCGTCGCCGCTGCCGCGCCCGCTGGTGCCGACGGCGCTGAGTCCGGCGCCGGCCTCTTGGTGCGGCCGATCGCGTTCCTCACTCACCGACGTCCACCCCCTGCCTCAGCAGATAGGTCTCGAGAATCAGCACGGCCGAGGCCTCGTCTACCCGCCCCTTCTCCTGGCGGCGTCGCTTCTTCTGGCCGCTGCCCAGCAACTGGTGTGTCGCCAGTCGAGTGGTGAACCGTTCATCCTCCACCTCGACAGTCAATCCTGCGTCCCTGAGCAGCGCGATGAACTCCCGCACCTTGCGGGTCTGGTCGGAGTCGCTCCCGTCGGTGCGGCGCGGAAGGCCGACCACCAGCAGAGAGGCTCCCTCGGCTGCCGCCGCCTCCCTGACCGCTGCGACGTCGGCGGCATCGCCCCGGCGGCTGATGAAGCCACGGCCGAACGCGAAGCGGCTGCCCAGATCGCCGCGGGCGAGCCCTATCCTCGCCTCGCCCACGTCGAGGGCCAGGATCGTGCCGTCCATCAGCTGATAGTGGGGGCGAGCTGTTGCTGCCCTGCCGGAGGTTTCACCCAGCTACCCGGATACGGCCGCAGACAGCACGTCCGGCAGCGCTCCCAACGCCTCGGGCAGTCGGGTGGGGTCCTTGAGGCCGGCCTGCGCCATGTCGGCCTTACCGCCGCCGTTGCCACCCGCCCTGCGAGCCAGTTCACGCACCAGGGTGCCGGCATGGGCGCCGCGCTCCCGTGCCTGCTCGGCAACCTTCACCACCAGCAGGCCCTCGCTCCCCACCGCTACCAGGTCGGCGCCCGACTGCTGCAGCAGGTTGTCGGCGGCGTTCCGCAGCGAGGCGGCGTCGAGCCCGGCGAGGGAGGTGGCCAGGTAACGGAAGCCGCCCGCCTCCTCGACCTCGCGAGTCGCCCCGCCTCCTGCCTGCGCGGCGGCCAGCTTGTCCCGCAGGCTCGCGTTCTCGCGCTGCGCCGACTTCAGGTCGGCCTGCAACCGGATTACTCGGTTGGTCAGCTCGGTTGCGGAGGTACCGAGCTCGCTGGCCAGGTCGGTAAGCGTTCCCCGTAGCTCCTGCAGGTGGTCCAGGGCCGCCATCCCGACTCTCGCCTCGACCCGCCGGACGCCGGCCGAGACCGCCTCCTCGGCGACTATCACGAGCGATCCGATCTCACCGGTGCGGCTCACGTGGGTGCCGCCGCAAAGCTCGATCGACACCTCCTGGCCAACGTTCCCCCCGATCGACACCATCCGCACCTGCGAACCGTACTTCTCTCCGAAGAGCATCATCGCGCCGCGCTTACGTGCCTCCTCGATCGGCACGGTTCGCCAGTCGACCGGGAAGTCGGCCTGGATCCAGCGGTTCACCATCGTCTCGATAAGCTCGATCTCCTCGTGGCGGAGCGCCGCCGGATGGGAGAAGTCGAAGCGCAACCTGTCGGGCGCCACCAGCGATCCGGCCTGCGCCACATGCTTGCCCAGGATCGACCGGAGGGCCGCGTGCAGGAGGTGGGTTGCGGTGTGGTGCTTCTGCGTCTCGCCGCGCGCGGGGTCGACCAGCGCCCGGACCTCCTGACCGGTCTCCAGGCGGCCGCGGACCACCTTGGCTCGGTGCAGCAACAACCCCTGGCGCGAGCGCCTGGTGTCGCTGACCAGGGCGGCGCCGCCATCCCACTCGAGCTTGCCGACGTCGCCGATCTGGCCACCGCCCTCCGGGTAGAAGGGACTTCGGTCGAGGAGTACGTCCACGTCGCTGCCTTCGGTCGCCGCCGATTCGAGCCGCTCCCCCGTGATGAGGGCGACGACCTTCGCCTGGGCGGCCAAGCTCTCGTAGCCGAGGAAGTGCGTCTCCCCCCGCTCCGACGCGACCCGCTCGAGCGTCTCCTGGCTCGCCCCGAACATCGCTTGCGACTCCTGGCCGGCACGCGACAGCTCGCGGGCCTTCTGCCGCGCGGACTCGTAGCCCGCGGCATCGACCCGCAGCCCCCGCTCTTCGGCCATGTCTCGGGTCAGGTCGAGCGGGAAGCCGTACGTCTGCCACAGGTCGAAGGCCACCTCGCCGGGGAGGATGTCATCGTCGAGTTCGTCGAGCAGAGTCTTCACCCGTTGCGTGCCGCTCTCTAGGGTGCGGAGGAACTGCTCCTCCTCTGCCCTCACCGTGGTCCTGATCCGCTCGCGGGCCTCGCGCAGCTCCGGGTAGGCGTCGCCCATCGCCTCCACGACCTCGCCGGTCAGTTCATGCAGCACCGGTTCCTCGATGCCCAAGAGGAACGCCTGCCGGGAGGCACGGCGGATGAGCATCTTGATGACGTAACCGGGACCGTCGTTGGCGGGCATTATCCCGTCGGCTATGGCGAACGAGACCGCCCGTACATGGTCGGCGATTATCCGGTGCGGTACGCTCTCGAGGTCGCGGTAGGGGACCCCGCTCAACTCGACCAGTCGGCGGATGGTAGGCTGGAAGAGTTCGGTGGCGTAGGCGTCCCGGGCTCCCGTCACGACCGTAGTGATCCGCTCGAGGCCCATGCCGGTGTCTATATTCTGTTGCGGCAGCGGGCTCAGCAGGCCGTCCTGAAGGTTGAACTGGGTGAACACGAGGTTCCAGATCTCCACGTAACGGTCGCCGCTTCCGGTGTTGGGGCCGGTTTCGTCGGCGCTGCCGTATTCGGGACCGCGGTCGTAGAAGATCTCGGAGCAGGGTCCGCACGGTCCGCTCCGCTCGTCCTTGATGGCGTTCGCCGGCCAGAAGTTCTCGGCCTCCCCCCAGCGGGAGATGCGCTCCTTCGGCAGGCCGACCTCGTTGGCCCAGATGCCGTACGCCTCGTCGTCGTCAGTGAAGACGGTGGCGTAGAGGCGTTCGGGCTCGAGGCCTAGCCACTCCTTGCTGGTCAGGAACTCCCAGGCCCAGAGGATAGCTTCCCTCTTGAAGTAGTCACCGAAGGAGAAGTTGCCGAGCATCTCGAAGAAGGTGTGGTGGCGTCTCGTTCGGCCGACGTTCTCGATATCGCTGTCCTTGCCGCCCGCGCGCATGCACTTCTGACTCGTCGCCACCCGGTGCCACACGCCGTAGCCCGGGAAGCGCGGGGTCGCGCCCTGGAAGTACGGCTTGAACTGCTGCATGCCGGCCACGTTGAAGAGCAGGCCCGGATCGTCGCTCCGAAGCGGAGCGCTCGGGTGGATCAGATGCTCTTTCTTCTCGAAGAACTCGAGGAACTTGCGCCTCGCATCAAAGCTCATGGGGAACGCCTCCTGCTGCCCGAAGGGCGATTATAACGAAGAGGCCGACCAGTTCCTCGTTCCCGGCCCACCCAGTGAGGACTCCGGTCGATCTTGTTCGCCCTCGCAATGCTCCCGGGCAGGCCCACCTAGAGTGGTCACGTGAACTCCTTCGATCGGATGGCCGCGCTAGTCACCGGCGCCGGCTCGGGCATAGGTGCGGCAGCGGCCCGCGAGCTGGCCCGCAGAGGCGCCGCCGTGGGCCTGCTCTCCCGCACACGCTCGCAGCTGGAGGCCGTGGCGGGGGAGATCGAGAGCGCCGGTGGCCGGGCCCTGGTGCTGGCGGCCGATGTCAGCGAAGAGCGGGGTCTGGCGGAAGCGATCGAGAGTCTGGTGGCCCGTTTCGGCCGGCTCGACATCGTCGTAGCCAACGCCGGCATCAACGGGACCTGGGCTCCGATCGAGAAGCTGGGCTTCGATGAGTTCCGCAAGACGGTCGAAGTCAACCTGTTCGGGACTTTCGCTACCATCAAGCTGTCCGTGCCTTTCCTCAAGAGGCAGGGCGGCGCGATAGTCGTGACCTCCTCGGTGAACGGCACCCGGATGTACAGCAACTCGGGGGCAACGGCCTACTCGGCGACGAAGGCGGCCCAGGTCGCGATGGCCAGGATGCTCGCCCTCGAACTGGCCCAGGACAGGATCCGCGTCAACTCGGTCTGCCCTGGCGCCATCACCACTCAGATCGACGAGAACACCCGCAGCGAGGACGTCGACGAGGCCCGTGAACCGGTGGTGTATCCCGAGGGGGAGATCCCCCTGACCGACGGACGCCCCGGTTCCGCTGAGCAGGTCGCTCAACTGATAGCCTTCCTCGCGTCAGATGCCGCTTCGCACATCACCGGAAGCGAGGTCTTCATAGACGGGGGTCAGTCGCTACTGCAGGGCTGAAGCGAGCACGCGCCAGACGGCGCGTTCACGGCCGCTCCGGCAGCCTCGCCTAGTGACATCTGCCACCCTGCTTGGGAATCAGATGCTCCTATTGACCCCGAGGGCGGCGTGATAGTTTCGCGTTTACCGCCAGGGGGCGTGATCATCGGGAGTTGGGGAGTCTTGCTCGTCGGCTCTTTTCGCTGTGCCACCCCTGCGGAGGAGAAGCATGTTCCGTCAAAACGAGCAGTATCCGTTCGGAGGATTCCGCGAGATCCTCGACCGGCTGCCGCAAGCAATCGTCATCTTCGATGCCGAAGGAAGCGTTACCTACGCCAACCGCTCCGCCACCGCCCTCGTGGCCCGCAGTGGCGGCAGTGAGCCGATCGGGTGTCTGGAGGGATTGTTCCGGCGGATCGGACCGCTGGTGCGCCTCGACGGGAGCACCCCCGAAAGCGGCGACCATCCGGCCCGCAGGCTGGAGCGGAACGAGACTTTCAGCGGGTACCTGCTGCGCTCCGCGGAACGGTGGGAGGATGGCAGGCCGGTGCTCGCGTTCTCGGGCCACCTGGTTCGGGATCTCGCCAGTGGCGCCAACCTGAGGGTGCTCACCATCGAGGACGTGAGCTACCGGCACGAACGGGACAGCCTCTTCCGGACGGCTTTCGAACTCGGTCCCGTGCCGGTCTCGCTGGTCCGTGGCGTGGATCAACGGGTCCTCGACGCCAATGACGCTTTCCTCGAACTCCTCGGCTACCGACGCGACGAAGTGGTGGGACACACCGTCCCCGAGCTCGCGATGGTCCACGAGAACGAGAGCGTTCGCGCGGCCAAGGAGGAGCTCGAGAAGTGCGAAGGGGTCGAGCGGCTCGAACTGGTGGTCCGGGCCAGGAACGGCCGTCGGGTCACCCTACTCTCCTGGCTGCGTTGGGTGGAGGTCGGGGGTGAGGAGTGCCTGCTGGGCGTGTACGTCGACATCACCGAGCAGAAGGCGATGGAGAAGAAGCTGCGCGAGGCGACCCAGATCGTGCTGGAGAGCGCCTCGGTATTCAGTCGTAGCGTGGTCCAGCAGCTCGAGCGTTTGCGCTCGCCCGACCAGGCCGATTCGACCACCGGTGAACTCGACCTGCTCACCAGGCGCGAACGTCAGGTGGTCACCAGGGTGGGCGCCGGGCACAGCAACCTCAAGATCGCTGCCGAGCTGGCCCTCACTCCCCAGACGGTCAGGAACTACGTGACCCGCATCTACCGGAAGATCGGCGTCTCCAACAGAGCCGAAGCCGTGGTGTGGGCCCGCGAGCGGGGACTGGTACAGGGCTGAGCGCCCCGCTTACGAGCCTCAGGCCGCCCCTTCCGGCCCTCTACCACACCAGTCAGGACGCCTGTTTCTCCCTCAGCAACCGCCATACCGCCGCTTCGCTGGAGCGCAAACCGCCTGGCGGCTTCAGGTCGCCGCCATCGTTGCGGCCCCTCAGCCTCTCGCGCAGCTCGCCCTCGAGATAGGTATCGATGACCACGGGGTGAACGTAGCTCTGCCGGCAGACTGCCGGAGTGTTGCCGAGGACCGAGGAAACCGACTTGACGGCCGCCACCACGTTCTTCTTCGCCTGCCGCTCGGTCTCGAACTCGTAGCCGCACAGCTCCTCGGCGCAGAGCACGGTGCCCGCCCAGGTGCGGAAGTCCTTGGCCGTGACCTCCTCCTCACTTACCTGACGGAGGTACTCGTTGACGTGGCCCGACTCGACATCGCGACGGTTCCCGTCTTCGTCTATGTACTTGAAAAGCTCGTAGCCGGGGATCTCGACGCACTGCCGGACGACCTCGGCGATCCGCTCGTCCTCGGTCTCGACGTGCCACTCCTGGCCGCCCTTGCCGCGGAACTCGAAGACCACCGTGTCGTCCTCGAGCTCCACATGCTTCTTGCGTATCGTCGTCAGGCCGAAGGAACCGTTCTCCCGAGCGTAGCTGGAGTTGCCGACTCTGGCGAGGGTGGACTCGAGCAGCTTCACCACCGCCGCGAGCACCTTCTCCCGCGCCATCCCCTCCCGCTGCAGGTCACGGTTGACCCTTCGGCGGATCCTAGGCAGCACCTCGGCGAAGCTGAGCAGCCGGTCGAACTTGTCCTTCTCGCGAAGTTGCTGCCATCGCGGGTGGTAGATGTACTGCTTGCGGCCCTTCTCGTCGCGCCCGGTCGCCTGCAGGTGACCGTTCGGGTCGGGGCAGATCCACACATCCTTGTAAGCGGGCGGGATCGCCAAGGAGTTGAGCCGCTCGATCAGGTCCGGATCCGTGATCCGTTCCCCGTCGGGTCGGTAGTAGCTGAAGCCCTTCCCCCGCCGTCTCCGGCTTATGCCGGGCCCATTGTCGTTGACGTACCGCAGCCCCGCCTCTTCGATCCCCGCCCTGTTGTCGTCGAGCATGGGGTACAGCTTAGTGCCGCCGGCCCCCGGCCGACGCAAGCAGGCCGACACTCGTCGGGCGCTGCCGGTGCGAGAGCCATTCCCGGTCGTTGGCCGGGCTGCAGTGGCGGCGACGCGCCCTTAGCGCCGCAACGGCCCCGAAGCCGGGTAGCCCGCCGTCTGTCTGGTCTCCAGCAACAGCAATGCGGCGTCCTCCTCGATCCCCAATTGAGCGAAGGAGGAGCAGAGAGACCTGATGTCGCGTTGGAGCAGGTCGGCCGCCGCCGGGTTGCGATCCACCTCCACCGCCTGGGGTAGGTCGATGAGGACGAGCTCCTCCGCCCACCAGAGGAGGTTGAAGGTCGACAGGTCGCCGTGCACGAGACCGATCTCCAGGAGCCGCGCCGGCAGCAGGCGGGCGGCCTGCCACGCCCGTTCGGCCTCATTGGCATCTAGTTGCACGTCGGAGAGCCGAGGCGCCGGCTCCTCGTCGCCGATCCACTCCATGAGCACCACCCGGCCGGCGAGAACCATCGCTTCGGGGTCGGGCCCGACAGCGGGCAGGGGCACCCTCACCCCCGCGTCGTGGAGGCGCCAGAGGGTCAGGTACTCGTGGAAGACCCAGTCGGCGAGTTCGGGCGAGAGCCCGCGTCGTCGTGCGTCGCCAAGCAATTTCCGGATCCGTCGGTCGGCCACTCGCCGCCCTTCCAGATAGGCTTCGGCCGCCCTGAAGCCGCGGACCTCGATATCGCTGTAGACCTTGGCCGCCAACCGCCCTACGGGGCCGTTGGCGCGGTAGAGGGTCGCCTCCTTGCCGCCGCGCACTTGATTGCCGAGCTCCTTCAGGAGGCCCCGCGCGTGCAACCACTCGAGGCCCGGGTCGGCGAAGGGTGAGCCGCCATCGTCGCCCGGGCCCGTCGCCAGCTCCTTGCGGCGCCTTGCGCCTTTGGGCCGGCGCCGCTCCTTGCGCCGACCGAACCGCTCCTCACCGAAGTCGTCGCCCCAGTCGTCGCCGTCAGCCATGGCTCATCCGCTCGAACTCAATCGCTCTCGACCAGTCCCAGGGTCCCCCGCAGTTCGGCCAGGAATGCGGCTTCGCCCTCCGAGATCCGCGGACCGAACCAGCCGCTGCGCGACGCCCTGGCGACTCTCTGCGCCAGCTCGAAGAGGAAGCGTCTGAACTCCATGCCGACCTCGTCCCTGCGCAACACGGCCTCGATCCGTTCGATGTCGCGATGCAACGTCTCCTTGGTGATCGCGCCGCCCGGTTCATCCTCTTCGACGCGCAACTCGCTCCCCTCGTGCCTGCGGAAGAGCTCCTGCACGAGCGGGTTGTCCGGGTAGCGTTCCCGCGCCTCATAGAGGAAGGTGCCGGCGGCGGTCATCTCGGAGAAGTAGGCGACCGGGCCGGAGCGGTCGGCCGCGACGGTAGCCAGCAGCACCGTTGCGGCCGCTTCCATCAGCAGCTCATGGTCGTCATCGCCGTAGGGCTCGCTGTTGACCTGGTTCATCTGACCTCCTGGTCAAGTCTAGCTGCCGGGACGGACGATCCCGCCCTTCACTCGTCGCAGCGTTGCGGTCGGGTCGGCCCGTACCCCCAGCTTGCGGAACGAGCGACAGAGGTTCGCGACGTCCCGCTCCAGCAGCTCGCCGGCTTCAGGATTATCGGCCGCATCCACCATCTGCGGGAAGTCGATGGCCACTACCCGCTCCCGCCACCAGAGCAGGTTGTAGGTCGACAGGTCGCCGTGCACCTTGCCGAGCGCGTGGAGCCGGCGGGCGAACTCGACGCTCTGCTCGAAGGCGCTCAGCGCCTCCACGGCCGGCAGGCGGATGTCGGAGAGGCGGGGGGCCGGCCCCTCGTCGTCGCCGATGTACTCCATGAGCACCACCCGTCCGGCGTCGCCCAGGTCGATCTTGTCGGGACCGATCATCGGCTTCGGCACAGGCAGACCGGCTTCGAACAGCTGCCACAACTGCAGGTACTCGTGGAACACCCACAGGTCCTGTTGCGCCTCCAGCCCCTTCGCGGTGCGTTGCGTTATCGCCTTCTCGATCCTGGAGTCGCCGATCCAGCGGCCCCGCCGGTATACCTCGTCGTTGCGGAAGGAGCGCACCCGTAGGTCGGCGTACGCCTTCGCCGCCATCAGGCCGTCGGGCCCGCTCACCAGGTAGACGGTCGCCTCCTTGCCGCTCTTCACCTCCCCCAGGAGTTCGTCGATCTTGCTGATCTCGAAGAGGTGCTGGAGTTCCGGATCGGTGAAGCGGGCCTCGCTGCTTGATCCCGACTCCTCCG
The DNA here is from genome assembly GCA_036381595.1 of Trueperaceae bacterium. NCBI lineage: Bacteria > Thermotogati > Deinococcota > Deinococci > Trueperales > Trueperaceae > Trueperaceae bacterium. The sequence continues at coordinate 273,977 of DASVCN010000023.1, forward strand.
CCGTGGCCTCCTGCGCCACCAGGTCGGACAGTCGTTGCCGGCCGCGTGGCGGCCGGCGGTCGTGCCGCCGCGAGAAGCTCTCCTCGTTGTCGAGATAGTCGTCTGCGTACTGCGTGTCCACTCGGTTCAAGCGGTCCTCCATGCTGAAAGAGCTCGAGGACGCGCGCTGCTCGTAACCGGTCCACCTCGTCGCCGGTCCGCCTTCCGGAGGCTTGCCGGGTCAGTAGTTTCCGCCGATCTACAGTGAGTGAACGCTCAGGAACGGGCGCGCGTGCCAGTCGATCCGGTCGCAAAAGCAGTTATCGCTGGTCATGGACACCACCACCCTTCCTGACGTGCTCATCAAAGATAGGAGAAGTAGCCGGAGCTTGTCAATCGTTGCTTAATGCAGGGGACGCCACGCGAAATACCTCTCGCAGGGTCCGCTGCGGGCGACCGTAGACTTCCGCAGTGCGTCGTCTTCCCCTGCTTCTCCTCCTGATCCTCCTACCTTTCACTGTCGCGAACGGTCTGCCCGTGATCGATGATCCGCCGGCGAACGCGCTGCTCGAGCGAGCCCTGCTGAAGGAGACGAACGCGGCGCGCGCCCGATTCGGACTGGCGCCGCTGCAGGCCCACGAAGGACTCGCTCGAGCCGCCCGGGGCCATGCCCAGGAGATGGCGCGACTGGGTTTCTTCTCGCACAGCGGCCCCAACCCGGAGAGCGCCACCCTCGAGCATCGACTCGCCCGGGCCGGCGTGGCCAGCACCACGGCAGGGGAGAACCTCGCCCTGTTGCGTGGCCAGCAGGACCTGGCCGAAGCGGCCGTCGAGGGCTGGTTGCAGAGCCCGCCGCATCGTGCGGCACTGCTGAACGGCGACTACACTCACGTCGGCTTCGGGGCCTTCGACAGCGTCACCGGCGAGACTTACATCGCCCAGGTCTTCTCGAGAGAGCCACGGGAACTGCTTAGCGCGAAGGTCGTTCGCGAACCTCGCGCCGGATTCGACCTGAGAGTGGAGGTCGAGGTGCCGAGGCCGCTCACGGTAGTACCGAGGCTCGATGGTGTGGTGGGCGAGCCCACGATGCTCGCTCCCGGAGACGCGATGCTCGACCTGTACGCGGTCAGCGGCGACCTGCAGCAGCTGGTCCTGGCGGTAGCGCTGGACTCCGCCGGCCACTACCAGATCCAGGATGGCGGCTGGATAGCGCCGGGTAGCGGCAGCTGGCAGGCCGACGCCAGCATGCCCCGCTCCGCTCTCGCCATAGAGGCGGTCGAAGCGCGCAGGGCGCAAGGCGACGTCTTCCGGCTCGACCTCCACTACCAACCGACCGCGGGTGAACTCGCCGTATTCGTCGACGAGCAGCATGTGCGTGGAGCGCAGGTCGCTCCCGGTCATCTGCGCGTCTACCTGCCCAGCGACTCCGTGTCGCGGGTGAAGGTGGGCGCGGTCGATGGCCGCACCGTCATCCCGTTCGACCGCTTCACTGTCGCACCGGGCTCGAGCGGACCGGTGGTACGCGCGGGAGTGATCCGATAGCCGCGCGACTGCGCCGACGCCGCCCGCACGCGAGTCCGACGCGCCGCGTCACCTCGGCCGAACAGGAGCCGGCACCCCCAGGGCTTATCGTGAGGGGGTGCAGGAGTTTGACGAGAGACTGATAGTTGTCAGGCCGGCGGCCGAGGTGACGCTCAAGTCGAAGCGCACCCGGGACAAGTTCATGCGTTCGCTGCGCAGCTCCGTACTCGACGCGCTGCAACGCAACGGCGTCCGTTGTCGCATCAGGAGGCGCCCCAGTCGGCTCTTCGTCTACCTCACCGAGGGGCCCTCGGCGGCTGCTGAGGAGGTCCTCTCGCGGGTCTTCGGCGTCGGTTCCTACTCGCCGGTGAGGGCTGTCTGCGAGGCCGACCCCGAGACGATAGCGCGGGTGGGCCACGAGGCGTTCGCCGACCTCGTGGCCGGTCGCAGCTTCGCCGTGCGGGTGAAGCGACTGGGCCAGCACACGTTCGGTTCTATGGACGTAGCCAGGGAGCTGGGCGCCGCCCTGCGACCTTATGGCCCTGTCGATCTCGACGACCCTCAGTTCGAGGTCCGGGTCGAGATCATCAACGACCGCGCCTACCTCTTCGAGGAGCGTCTGCCCGGTATCGGCGGCCTGCCGGCCGGCACCGAATCCAGGGCGCTCTCGCTCATCTCCGGCGGGTACGACTCGGCCGTCTCCTCCTGGCAGATCTTGCGCCGGGGGGTCGAACTCGACTTCGTGCTCTTCAACCTCGGCGGAGCCGCCTACGAGCGGATGGTCGCCCAGGTGGTGAAGGTGATCTGCGACCGCTGGTGCTTCGGCGGCAGGCCCAGCCTCTTCGTAGTCGACTTCGCGGCCGTCCTCGAGAACCTGCGCGGCAACGCCCGTGAGGACTACTGGCAGGTCCTGCTCAAGCGCAGGATGCTGGCGGCCGCATCCCTCCTCGCCGAGCGGCTGGGCAGTGAAGCCCTCGTCACCGGCGAATCGATCGGTCAGGTGTCGTCACAGACCCTCAGCAACCTCAGGGCGATCGAGGATGCGGCCTCGCTGCCGGTGCTCAGGCCGCTGGTGGGCATGGACAAGCGGGACATCATGAGAGAAGCCGAGCTGGTGGGCACAGCGGCCCTCTCTGCCCAGGTGCGGGAGTATTGCGCGCTGACCTCGCTACGCCCGGTAGTCGCCGCCGACCCGCTGGTCGTGGCGGAAGAGGAGCGGAAGCTGGACGACTCGCTTCTGCGGCAGGGGGTACTTGGCGCCAAGGAGCTGAAGCTCAGGACGCTCGACCAGGCCGACCTGATGCTCCCCTACCTGTTCGTCGACGAGGTACCCGTGGGCTCGGTCGTCATCGACTGCCAGACCGAGCGGCAACACCGGGCGTGGCACTACCCGGGCGCCCGCCACCTCGAGGCGGCCCAGATCCTCAGCTCGCCCCGCGATCTGGACAAGGAGGCACGCTACCTCCTCTACTGCGCTCAGGGGATGCAGAGCGCCCAGGCCGCGGAGGTGCTCCAGCAGCTGGGATACGAGGCCTACTCGTTCCGCGGCGGCACTGCGGCGCTCCGGCGGCTGGCCGAGCGGGAGGAGCGGGCCGAGCCGGCCTGAGCCGTCCACGCGGCCGGCACGGTCAGCGGCTGCCGTGGTGATGCCCTCTCGCTGGCCGGCGGTCAGAGCGTGTCCCTCGCCGGGACGGGCTCCAGGACCTCGACTCCCAGCCAGGAGCACAGCTCCAGCGCGCCCTCGGTTAGATCGCTCTGGCCGAAGGCGAAGTGATGAGGGAGACGGTGGTCCAGCACGTTGGCGACGAAGCCGCGGGGGGTCACGGGGTCCTTGCCCCAACGGATGTCGCTCAACCAACCACGCACCCCGTCGTAGCCTCCGTCCTCGAAGGTGACGTCGCGGAACTCGCCGCTGAACAGGAGCGCCCGTTCGGCGCCCGCCGTGAACCTGAAGCCTGTGGCGGGACCCGGCCTCACGATCATGTCCCTCACCGTGCCGACCCCGTCCCGATTGAAGTGGGGCGCCAGACGGGTGGCGCCCGCGCTCCAGGAGAGCGGGCCGTTGCCGCAGTGCCAGAAGAGCGCTCCGCGTTCGGGGTCGACGTCCGACAGGTCCAGCAGCAGAGCGGCCTCCCCGCTCATCCCCTGGAGCGCCAGCATCGACAGCGCGCCCATGACGTCACCCTCGCAGGCGGCCGCTACAGCGCCATCCCCCAGGCGAGCAAGCGTCGCGCAAGCCATCGTGCCGGTCTCGTCGGGCAGTTCAGGCCAGCAGCGCAGGGCGATAGCGTCGTACTCGCTCTCGCTGACGATCCTGCCGAGGGCGAGGTCGAGCGCGGCGCTCCGCCTCAGCTGCTCCTCCGTGACAGCCGACCCTTCCCGCCAGCTGGCTGCCAGTTCTTCGGTCGCAGCGGAAGGGACACGGGCGACCCGTTCGAAGAGGGCGGTGAGCTCCATCCGCTCGACGGTCACGCCGGGTAGCCGCGGCTCCTGCTCCAGCCCGTAGAAGTGGGGCGCGGTGCCGCCTATCTGCAGGATCCTCGCTCCCCGCAGGGCCCGGAGACCTCGCAGGGCGGTGAGGGTAGGTGTGAGGCGTTCTCGGAACCAGTCCGAGTCGGCACTCCCGTAGAACCACTTGGCCGGCATCTCCCGCTCCACGGGTGGACGATCGAGGAAGCTCAGCGTCATGTTGAGGCCGCAGAGCGAGTTGAGCGGCAGTGGACCGGTGGTACGGTCGGCGCCGGCCTCCTCGGGCAGCGCCCACAGGCCCAGCGGCAGCGGCAGCCGCAGGAAGGGGGCCGGCGTCTCACCGGTAGCGAAGGTGGTGAGCTGGACGAGCAGCAGGTCGAGGTCCTGCGCTGCGAGTTGATCGGCGGCGAGCTGAGCGCTCGCCTGGTCGTGCACGGCGAAGCGGGGAAGCGGTGAACCGGTGGCGGCGTGAACCGGGCCGGTCGGGAGTTCTGGGAGGACTACCTCGAAGCCGTTATTCGCGGCCAGCCGCTCGAGACCCTCGAGGCTGTCGAGCGCGGCGGCCGGCGAGTCGCCCTTGAAGATCGGCCGGATGATGGCGACGAATCCGATTCGCAGGGACACGATCCAGCCTACTGCCGGACGTCCGCGGGACGAGTGCGACCGCCGCGACGGCGAATCGGCGAATCCTCACCCCTTCACCCCGCCGGCCGTGAGGCCGCTGATAATCCGCTGCTGGAAGAAGATTATGAGCGCCACCAGCGGCAGGATGCCGAGGGTGACGGCCGCGCTGATCACCGCCCAGGGGAAGGAGTACTCGCCCTGGTAGAGGGTGATCCCGACCGGTACCGTGCGCATCGCCTGGGCGCTGTTGAAGGTGAGCGCCAGGAGGAACTCGTTCCACGAGTTGACGAAGACGATTATCGCCGCCGTCACCACCCCGGGTGCCGAAAGCGGCGCTACGATCCGGAAGAGGGCGCCCACCCGAGTTGCGCCGTCGACCGTCGCGGCGTTCTCCAGCTCGTCTGGGATCAGTTGGAAGAAGCTGGTGAGGATGAGGGTGGCGATGGGCAGAGAGAGCGCCACGTAGGGGATTATCAATGCCCAGTAGGTGTTGAGCAGGTTGGGGGTGAACCAGGCCAGGCCGGGGATCTCGAAACCCACGAACATCCGGTAGAGCGGCACCAGCAGCACCAGCGCCGGGAACATGCTGGAGATGACGATGGCGGTGAGGATCAGCCGGCGGCCAGGTAGCCGCAGCCGCGCCAGGGCGTATCCGGCGAGTGCTGCGAACAGCACGCAGACGATCGTGGCGGCGAGCGAAACGACCGCCGAGTTGAGCATGAAGCGGGCGAACGGGTTCTCCGTGAACACGGCGACGTAGTTGCTCCAGGTCGGGTCCTGCGGCAGGTAGGTGATGGGGAGGCGGGTGAGCTCGCCCTCCTCCTTGAACGAGGTGAGGATCAGCCACACCGATGAGAAGAGGCCGTTGAGGATCACAAGGACGAGGCCCAACCGCGTGAAGATCGTGCCTGCCGGCGAGGGCTTGCGGTTCATTCCTGGTAGAGCCAGCGCAGGTAGACGACGGTGATCCCCAGGCTCAGCAGGAAGAGGATGGTCGACAGGGCCGCGGCGTAGCCGATGTCGAGACCGAGCGTGGTGCCGTGGATGTAGATGCCGAGGGTCTCGAGCGCCCTGCCGGGGCCGCCTCGGGTCATCGCGTAGGGGATGTCGAAGGTCTGCACCGCCGTGAGGGTGCGGAATATCAGCGCCACCGCGATGGCCGGCCGCAGGAGCGGAAGGGTGATCCGCCAGAAGCGTTGCCAGGCGCTGGCGCCGTCAACCGTGGCCGCTTCATACAGGCTCCGGTCGATCGACTGCAGGCCGGCCAGCAGGATGAGCCCCACGAACGAGGAAGTCTTCCAGACGATGGCGATGATCACCGCGACGATCGCAGGGGTGACCCGGGCGAGCCACAGCGGGCCTTCGATCCCCAGCTGGCCGAGCATGTCGTTGATCACCCCGTAGCGACTCTGGAAGAGCCAGGCGAAGGTGAGGCCTGCGAACACCCGCGGCATCGCCCAGGGCAGTAGCAGCGCGACCCTGACGAGCCAGCGCAGTCGCGACCCGACGTTGGCGAGGAGCGCCAGCGGAAGCCCCACGAGAAACGAACCGGTGACGGTGGCCACGATGATGAGCAGGGTTATCTGGAACGAGTTCCAGAAGCGGGGGTCGTTCCAGCGCCCCTCCTCGCCGGGGTGGAAGCCCAACAGCAGGCCGGCTACGAGCAGCAGCAGCGAGCTCCAGATGAGCGCACTACGCCGGGACGTCTTCCACCAGACGGGGATGAGTGCCGCTATGCCGAGAAGCCGCCAGCCCCACAGGCGGGTCGCGCTCCAGGTCATCCCCTCGCCCCACAGCATCTCGCGGAAGTTCTCCAGGCCGATGAACGGAGTGCCGCGCTGAGGGACGTTCAGCCGTTCGAAGTGGAGCGACTGCCAGATCACGTTGAGGACCGGGTAGAGCATGACCACCGCGAGCGTGACCAGCGCAGGCAGCAGGAGCAGCCAGGCTAGCTGCGTCTCGGTGGGGTTGCCGCGGAGTAGTCTCTGCCAGAAGCCCGGCGGTCGGTAAGTAGTCGAGGTCTGGGCCATGCAGAAGGGGCGCGCGAGCACGCGCGCCCCGCCGTCACGTCGGCTAGAAGTCGAATATGTCCTCGAGGCCGGCCTGCATCGTCTCGAGGGTCTCGTCGATATCCATCGCACCGGCGAAGAAGCCGTTCATCGAGGTGCGGATGACCTCGCTAACCTGTGTGTAGAACTCGGTCTGAGGCCGCGGTCGGGCGTTGACGATCACATCGTAGAACTGCTCGAAGTGAGGGGCCGCTTCGAGAACCGCCGGGTCGCTGTAGAGGCTCTCACGGGCGGGGATATGGCTCGCCTGGACGGCCAGGGTGCGCTGGCTGTCCTCGCTCGCCATGTACTGCATCAGCTCGAACGCAGCCTCCTTGTTCTCGCTGAACGGGTTCATCGCCCATTGGAAGCCGCCCACGCAGGTGGCCGACTGGCCGCCCTCGAAGGCGGGCAGGGGCGCCACCCCGACCTTGCCCTGGACCTGGCTCTCCTCGCCTTGGAAGTGCGCCCAGGCGTAGCCCCAGTTGAGCATGAAGACCACGTCCCCGGCCTGGAACTGCTGCCGGGAGTCGTCGGTGGCTACCTCCGCGATGTTGCTGGGGGTAATGCCGGAGTCGAGGGTCTCCTGGTACCACTCCAGCACCTGCCGGCCCTCGGGGCTGTCGACGGTGATGTTGCCCTCGCTGTCGCGCCAGTCGCCGCCGGCGCTCCAGAGCGGCTCGAGGAAGGTGCAGTTGGTGCCCTCGATGGCAGCGCCCTGGTAGTTGAAGCCTTGCAGGTTCGGATCGCCTTCGCCCTCCTGGATGGCCAGCGCCTGCTCCTTCAGTTCGTTCCAGGTGCGCGGCGGTTCGAAACCGTACTCCTCGAGCAGGTCGGCGCGGTAGTAGAGGAACTGAGCGTCGGTCCAGGCCGGGATGCCGTAGAGGGTGCCGTCGACGAGGTTGGCCTGTACGGTGCCGTCGAGGTAGGGCTCGAGGAACTCCTCCATCGCCGCCTCGCTCTCGAAGTAGTCGTTGAGCGGCTCGGCCCAACCGGCGGCCGCGTACTGCGGCGGGTCGATGACGTCGAAGAGGAAGACGTCGATTTCGCCGCTGCGGCTGGTTAGGACCGTACTCAGGTACTGCTGGCGCACGTCGGTGGTCGCGCCGCCCAGTTCGAGTTCGGTCTCGATGCCGGTCTCCTCGGTGAACTGCTCGAGGATCGGGCCGATCACGTCGGGCCGCAGCGTCGAGCCTATGAAGACACGCAGCGTCTGTGCGCCGGCCAGCGGCAACAGCATGAGAAGCGTGGTGAGAAGGACTCTACGGTTCATCGTTCCTCCCTCTGGGCCGACTCCGCCAGTCGTACGCGCCGGCCCTCGTGGCATGCAGCCGCTTTCCGCGGCCCTGCGCCCATCGTCACGAGGACCTCTCCTGTCCGTTCAGAACCCGGAACGGTCCCTTTTGAGATTCCCTGAAAGTAGCACACGGAGGAGGAGGCTCGACAGGGGTCGGCGCCGCACCTCCTGCTATCGTGGGCTCCACCGTGCCCACCCCCCTCGCCAACGTCGAGAAGCCGCAACGTGACACTGGCCCGGGAGACTGGCCGTGACGCGCGATGGGCTTCCACTGGTCGTCTGCGCCGGCCTCTCCTGCGTCGATCACATCTGGCAGGTCGGATCGTTCCCGCCTGCGGCCTCCCGTACCGATGCCTCCGGCTACCGCCTGCAAGGCGGCGGCCCGGCCGCGACCGCAGCCGTGACCGTCGCACGGCTGGGAGGCAGGGCCCACCTCTGGGCGGTTCACGGCGACGACCCCGGCGGAGCCTTCGTTGTGGACGAGTTGAAGAGGCTGGGGGTCGAGACGGGCGGCGTGAGGGTGGTGCCGGGGGCGACATCCTGGGTCAGTGCCGTGCTCGTGGCGCCCGATGGCGAACGGTGGATCTTCCCCTACCGCGGCGCCGGTCTGCCCGACAACGCCCCCAGCGAGCGCCCGGCCGATGCCGGCGCCCTGCTCGTCGACTTCCGGCAACCCCGGCTGTGCCGCGAGGCGATCGACTGGGCGGCCGGACGCGGCGTGCCGATCGTCGGCGACCTGGGCAACGCCCGCTACTGGGAGTCGAGCGAGCGGCTGGACGTGATCATCGCCTCGGAGGAGTGCGCCGAGGAGGTGCTGGGGCGCGACGACCCGGAGGCGGCCCTGGCCGCCATGCGCTGGCGGCCCGACCAGCATGTGGGCGTGACCCTGGGGGCGGAGGGGTACCTGTACGATGCCGGCCAGGGAGTGCGCCACCTGCCGGCCCTGCCGGTAACGGTCGTGGATACGACCGGGGCCGGTGATGTCTTCCACGGCGCCTACGCCTTCGCCCTTGCGAGTGGCTGGGATGCCGACCGGTGCGCAGCCTTCGCCTCGGTGACGGCGGCCATCTCCTGCACGGGCGTGGGAAGATCAGCGATACCCGACGGCGCCACCGTCGAACGACTACTGGAAGAACGCTCGCTGGGTGAGCTGCGGGAGGGCGCATGAAGGTGGAGTTCGATGAGTGAGCCGAAGGTGTCTCTGAGCGCGGGCAAGTACCGCTGCCTGCAGAACCTCGCCGACGACGGGGGGCGCTTCAAGATGGTGGCCGTCGACCAGCGACCCCCGCTCTTCCGCGCTCTCGCCAGACATGGCGACCGGGACCTGGAGGAGGTCGGCGACGGCGAGATAAGCGACGTCAAGAAGTTGCTGGTGGAAGTCCTCGCACGGCACAGCAGCGCCATCCTGGTCGACCCGATCTGGGCTCACCCCGATGCCCTGCCGCTCATTCCGGGCCGGGTGGGCCTCATCTCCACCCTCGAGGACTACGCCTTCGAGGAGCGGGCGGGCGAGCGCTATTCACTACCGATCGAAGGGTGGAGCGTGGCCAAGATCAAACGTTGCGCCGCCGACGGAGTGAAGGTACTCGCCTACCACCGACCCGATCTCTCTCCGGCCGCCGCCCAGCACCAGGACGCCTTCGTGGCGAGCGTGGGCGAAGCATGCCGCCGCCTCGACATACCCTTCATCCTCGAGCTGATCTACTATCCGAAGGGGGACGAGCGGGTCGACTCTCCCCGGTTCGCCAGCCAGAAACCCGAGATGGTGCTAACGTCGCTGCGGCACTTCGCCCAGCCCCGCTTCGCCGTGGACCTCTTCAAGCTGGAGTTCCCGGCAGACCTCAAGCACACCTTCGAGTTCGCATCGGGCGCCTTCGACGGCCGCGAGCGCGAACCGGTCTACCGGCTCGCCGAGGTCGAAGGGTACCTGCGTGAACTCGACTCCGCCTCCCCGGTGCCGTGGGTGCTGCTCTCGGCGGGAGTGGGCAGGCGGGAGTTCGCCGTCGACGTGGAACTGGCCGTGGCCGCCGGCGCCAGCGGCTTCCTCGCCGGCCGGGCCGTGTGGTTCGAAACGCTCGACCCCTACCCCGACATGGACGCGGTTCGCCGGAGGCTCATCGACGAGGCGGTTCCCTACCTGGCCTCGATCTCCGGGCTCGCCGACCGGGCCCTGCCCTGGACGGACCACCGACGCTTCGGTGGCGCCCCCGTCATCGAAGGGGCTGGCCGGGACTGGTTCGAAAGGTACGCGGAGTGAGCGAGGAGCTGGGAGTCCTGATCGTAGGCGCCGGCGAGATGGGCGCCCGCCACGCCGGCCACTGGCGGGAGGCGGGCGCCCGGGTGATGGGAGTGTTCGACCCCGACACGCTCCGCGCCGACGCCCTCGCCTCCTTGCATGGCGGCACCGCGGTGCGCACCCTGGACGAGGCGCTCAGCCTGGATGCTGTAGGGGTCGTTTCCGTGTGCACACCCACTTTCCTCCATGCGAATTTCACGATCGCGTCACTACGGGCCGGAAAGCATGTTCTGTGCGAGAAGCCGGCCGCCCTCACCCTGGCCGAAGCGTTGGCGATGAAGGAGGCCGAGGAGGCGAGCGGCAAACTGCTGCGCATCGGCTTCATGCGGCGTTTCGACCCGGCCACCCACCAACTGCGCAGGTTCGCTGCCGGGATCGGCAGCCCGCTACTTGCTCAGGCCACCATCGCGGCGGGCGTAAGGCCCAAGCTGATGATGCATGACGCCGCGGCCAACGGCGGGCCGATCATCGACATGTGCTGCCACGTCTTCGACCTCTGGGCGCTGCTGTTCGGGGAGGCGCCGGCGCTGGTACGGGCGCACGGTTACACGTTCAGCGAACACAAGCCGCAGGTGGCGGCGATACGAAGGAAGGCCCTCGACAGTGCCCACCTGACCCTCGCCTATCCGGGTGGGAGCGTCGGTCAGATCCAGGTGTCGTGGGGGCTGCCCAGCGGCATCGCGCCGATAGAACGCCATACCTACATGGCCCCGGAAGGTCTCGTCACCGTCGAGTGGCCCAGCGAGGTGACCCTCCACGACGGCCACGGCACCACTCGCTGGAGCACTCGCGGGGAAGACCCGTGGCGGGCTCAGATCGCCGCGTTCGCGGCCGAGATCGCCGGGCTGGAACTCGCCCCCGGAGGTTCCGGCACGCAGGCGGCCGTCGACCCGCGTCCAGTTCTCGCGACGATCGACGACGGCATCGCCGCGCTGCGGGTGTCGCTGGCTGCCATCCGCTCGGTAGAGGGACGTTGCGACGTGGGTCCGGCCGAACTGGAGCCGGAGCCGCAGATGCCCCTGACGGGCGCCTGAGATGCGGGTGGCGCTCATCGGCGGGGGCCGCTGGGGCGCGGTGCACCGCAACGCCCTGCGCACCGTGGGCGCCGACCTCGCCGCCGTGCTCGTCGCCAGCGAGGACTCGGCCCGGAGGCTCGCTCGCGAGTGGGGTGTGCCGGCGACCACGAGTATCGACGCTTTCTTCGATCAGCCCAGCGACGCCGTCATCGTGGCGGGCCCGAACTACCTCCACGCCCGCCAGACGATCGCGAGTCTCGAAGCGGGCCGTCACGTGCTGGTCGAGAAACCGATGGCGCTCGACACGCGGGAGTGCAACGCCGTCCTGGCCGCAGCCGCCCGGACCGGAAGGTTGGTGGCCGTGGGCCACGAGATGAGAGTGTTCACCCTCTTCGCCGAGGTGAAACGCATCCTCGAGGAGGGCGCGCTGGGCGCCCCGGTCCACCTCAAGATCGACCTGTGGCGCCGCCCCTACCGCAGCGGCGCCGGCGGCTGGAAGACCGACCCCGCGAAGATCGGTTCGACGGTCCTCGAGGAGCCGATCCACTATCTGGACCTGGCGCGCTGGTACCTGGGGCCGGTCGCCGAACTGCAGGCGTGGGGCAAGAGCCGCAGCGGCCGGGAGGGGCTCCGGGAGAACCTCGACGTCCGGCTCGAACACGAGGGCGGTGCTCGCTCCTGGGTCACACGCTCCATCGCCGCCTACGGGCATCAGGTAACGCTGATGGTCGTCGGAGAGGAGGGGGCCCTCCGGGCCTCCTGGCGCGGCCGCATGGACATGGACACCGAACCGGTGGTCAGTCTCACACTGCACCGCGGCGCCGCTACTCACGAGGTCGCGCTCTCCCGGAAGACTGGACACGCCTTCGATGTCCCCCGCCAGACCAGGGCATTCCTGGACGCCGTCAGCGGCAAGGGCCGGCCAGCGGCGACCGGCGATGACGGCTGCGCTGCGGTGGCGCTCTGCCTGGCTGTCGAGGAGTCGCTGCAGCAGGGGAGCAGCGTGGTGGCACTCCGCTAGTCGGGCCAGATGCAGGCCGGGGACGCGGGGCCGAGTGCGAGCGCCCCTAGGATGGTGGTCTGACCGCTTACGCCTCGTTGCGCCCGGACGCCCCGGACAGCAGCGCCACCAGGGCGTAACAGCCCGACGCCGCCCAGGCGACCGTGTCGAAGCCCCACACGATCGCCAGGGCCGTGGCTGCCACGGCGCCCGTGACCGAGGCGACCCCGTTGACCAACCAGGCGGTCGCTACCGGGCCGGCGCCCAACCGGCCGAGGGAGCGCAACAGCAGCGGGAATGGGACGCCCAGTGCGAAGGCGACCGGCAGCATTGTGGCGGCGGTACCTGCAGCGGCTCCGGCGGCAGGTAGCGAGCGCATGAGCCGTGCCGCGAGCGGCCAGCCGGCCGACCAGGCGACGGCCAGCAGAGCCGCGGCGCCTCCGGCGAAGGCGATCCACCGGTACTCGGCACCCGGGCGGCAGCGCGCAGCCAGGCCGGATCCGCAAGCTGCCCCGAGCAGCAGGGTCGCCAGTACCGTCGCGAGTGTGAGCGAGGGGTGGCCGATGAGCAACTGGGCGCGCTGCAGGACGCCTATCTCGACGAGCATGAAGCCGGCCCCCAGACAAGCGACCATCGCCGGTGCGACGAGGAGTTGTCGGCCCCGCTGGGACCCGCGCAGCGTGAACAGCAGCAGGACGCTCAGGAGGAGGGTTCCGAGACCCCAGGCCAGGGGGCGAAGCGCCCGCGGCAAACCCCTCTCGAACTGGTAGAAGAAGGGCCTCTCGTCGGTGGTGGGGCGCAAGTCCACGTCATCGCCTGCTTCGGTCAGCGCCTCCAGCCCGGCTTCACCGGCCAGTATCCGCACGAGCTCGGCCGGGCCGATCAACCCCGGGACGTAGAGGAGCGCGTAGCCGCGCGCTTCCGCCACGCGGGCCCAATCGACCGCCTGGGATCGTGTCAAAGGAGCCCCGTTCACCAGCAGCAGCGGCACCGGTGGCTGGGCGCTCGTGTCGAGGGCGGCGAAGAGGTGGCGTGCGGCGTCGTCCAACGGTTCCCCGCGTCGCTCGAGGGTGGCGAGGGCGGTAGTCATCGCTCGGGTGAGGGTGAGCTCGTCGTAGAGCTTCAGCGCCACCCGACCCTCGGTACTGAGGTGGTCGAGGTAGGAGTCGAAGGCCTCCACCGTGTAGAGGCCGTTCTCGACGAGGGCGAGGCCCCGGGCCTCGGCGGCCCCGCTCACCACCTGCGAGAGGAGGATCAGGTCGTACTCGCCGTCGCGCCGTCGCAAGGCGCTGCGGCCGTCGTCGATGATGAGCTCGGTCCCCTCGCCGTAGAGGTCGCCGGCGTACTCGACCAGGCTCCTGGTCAGGGCGACGGCCGACTCGTTTATCTCCGCAGCAACCAGCCGTCGGGCACCGGAACTGCGGGTGAGAGCGATGTCCAGGCCTCCCCCGGGACCTATCAGGAAAACGCTCTCGGGCGGGTCCACCGCGAAGGCGAGGCTCCCGATGTCGGCTAGCCAGGTTCGTGGCCTGGAAGCGTCGGGCACGAGAGAACCGGCTCCGCCGTCGAGATAGATCAGGTACCGGTCGCGCTCCTCGTGATGGACGAGGTCGGTTCGTGCGAACGAGTTCCAGCGGGTCTCGACCACGCTTGCCCCGTCGCGCAGCGTCCGGCGTATCGGCTTGGGGGTGGAGAGTTCGCCCAAGTCGAGGCTGGGGCCCACGCCGGTCGAGTGGAGGAGTACCGCCGCTGCCACCAGCAGCGCCGTGACGAGCGAGCCGGCCGAGCGCGGGGCGAGCAACGACCCGGCCAGTGCGGGAGCCAACGCCGCCGCCAGCATGCCGCCGGGTCCGCCGAGGAGGTCGAGCAGCGGCACGGCCAGGAGAGCGCCGGCGCCAGCGCCGGCCAGGTCGGCGAGGTAGAGCCGGGGGCTGGCGTCGGATCGCCGGGCGAAGATACCGGTGACGGTCACGCCGATGAACAGATAGGGGAGCGCCGTCAGCGGGAGCAGGACGAACCTCTGCCCCGAGTCCTCGCTGCCCAGCGCGTAGAGCGTCAGTACGACCGCGGCCAGCGCCGCGAGCGACGAGAAGAACGGCCAGTGGCGGGGATGCCTGGCGAGCTCGGAGAGCCGTGCGAGAGCGGCCCCTGCGGCGAGTCCGAGCACGGCGATCGACAGAACCAGATAGCTGTAGGTGGAGAAGAAGAGGACCGAGAGCAGACGAGTGAGGGAGATCTCGAACAGGAGGCCGCCGGCGGCGAGGAGACTGAGCGCGGCCGCAAGGCGGAGAGTCCTCCCGGTCCGCTGCGGCGCCCCTGCGGTGGCGACCGAAGTCACCGCCGTCCCATCAGCGCATCCGCGGATCGAGCAGATCGCGTAGGCCGTCCCCCAGCAGGTTGAAGCCGAGCACCGAGATCATTATCGCCAGGCCCGGGAAGATCCCCATCCAGGGCGCCTGAGCCAGGTAAGAGCGCCCCTCGGCCAGCATCCGCCCCCATGACGGGTCCGGAGGTTGCGTGCCCAGTCCGAAGAAGGAGAGCGCCGCCTCGGCGAGGATGGCGAAGGCTAGACTGAGCGAGGTCTGGACGATTATCGGGCCGGTAGCGTTGGGGAAGACGTGGCGGTACATTATCCCGCCCGAACCGCGGCCCAACGCGCGAGCGGCGGTGACGAACTCTCTGCCCCTCACGCTTATGACCGCGCCCCTCGCGACCCTGGCGAAGATCGGGATGTAGACGATCGCGATGGCGATCATGGCGTTGGTCACCCCGCGACCGAGGATGGCCATGACGGTTATGGCGAGGAGGACGGCCGGGAAGGCGAAGAGGACGTCCATGAGGCGCATGATCAGCTCGTCGAGCCAGCCGCCCAGGTAGCCGGCGATCACCCCGAGGAACACGCCGACGGTACCGGAGATGCCGACCGCGATTAGGGCGACCTTCAGTGACACCGCCGCCCCGTAGAGGACCCGGGTGAAGATATCCCTGCCGAACTCGTCGGTTCCGAAGGGGTGCTCCAGGCTGGGCGGCGCGAACTGGGCGGTGAAGTCCATCTGAGTGTACTCGAAGGGGGCGATCCTGCCGCCGAAGAGGGCGGTGAACACCAGCAGCAGCACGATGAGGGCGCCGGTGACTGCCAATCGGTGGCGCAGGAAGCGTCTGGCGAAGCGCGCGGCTGCGCCCGCTTCCACCGGCTCGCGCCGGCTGGCAGCGCCGGGGGCGGTCGTCTCAGGCATATTCCACGCTCGGGTCGAGCAGCACGTAGGAGAGGTCGGTGAGCAGGTTGATGATGACGAAAGCCGCCGCCGTGGTCAGAACCGCCGCCTGCAGCAGCGGATAGTCGCGCTGGAGGGTGGCGTTGAGCGCTATCGACCCCAGGCCCGGCCAGGCGAAGATGATCTCGACCACCACCACCGCCGAGAAGAGCGTGGCCATCTGCAGTCCGACGATGGTCACGATCGAGATGGCGGCGTTGCGCAGGACGTGCTTCACGAGGATCTTCCCCTCCCGCAACCCTTTCGCCCTGGCGGTCCTCACGTAGTCGTTGCGCAGGACCTCGAGCATGGCGCTGCGGACGAACCGTGCCATTATCGAGCCGCTGATGATCCCTACCGTCGTCGCCGGCAGGATGATGTGGCTGAGGAACGGTCCGAGCCCCTGGGAGAGCGGTGCGTAACGGCTGGACGGCAACCAGTCGAGCGTCTCGGCGAAGAGCAGGATGAGGAGTATGCCCATCCAGAAGTCTGGGATGGAGACCCCTATCTGGCTGAGCAGCGAGACGCCCAGATCGCGCCGGCCGCCCGGTTTGAGGGCCGAGATGATCCCGGCTGGCAGGGCGATGAGGAGGCCTACCAGCAGGGCTGCGAAGGCGAGGATCAGGGTGGCGGGGAGGCGGTTGGCGAGCACTCCGGTTATCGGCTGGCCGGTGATCAGGCTCTCGCCGAAGTTGCCGTGCAGCACGATACCGCCCAGCCAATCCAGGTATTGGACGTGGAGCGGCCGGTCGAGACCCAACCGGTGCTCGACCGCGGCCACGTCCTGGGGCGTCGCCTGGACGCCAAGCCTCACGCGCGCCGGACTTCCGGGGATGAGCGGGACGATCGCGAAGGTGAGGATAGAAACGCCGAACAGCACCAGCAGGAGGCTGCCCAGTCGTTGCATCAGATAGCGGAGGCTCAATGTGGCTCCCGTCCCGGCTCGGTTCCACGCCTCGGCGAGAGCCGGGAGTGGCGCCCGGACGGCGGTGGGCCGTCCGGACGCCGTCGACTCAGTTGTCGAGCCAGGTCTCGGCGAACCGTACCGCCTGGTCGGTGCGCGTTTCGAAACCCTGCACATAGGGTCGGTAGGCGTGGATGTTGAGGGGGTTGTAGAGGTAGATGTAGGGTGCCTCGTCAACGACGATCCGGTTGATCTCCTCGTAGATCGGGAGTCGCTCGATGAAGCCCTGGGTGCGGCGGCCCTCGACGAGGAGTTCATCGACCCTGGGGTTGCTGTAGCCGGTGAAGTTGAAGACCTCGCCGGTCTTGTGCTGGGCGTAGAAGTAGTCGTCGGGGTCGACCAGCCCGTTCCAGGAGCAGATGTAGGTGTCGTAGTTGCCGGCACCCTCCTCCTCCAGCCACTCGGCCCACTCGAGAGTGCGGATGGTGGCGTCGATTCCGACCGAGGCGAGGTTCTGCTGGACCACCTGGGCGATGCGGATCGACTCCTCGTATTGGGTGGTAGGCATGATCTCGAGCTCGAAGCCGTCACCCACGCCGGCCTCCTCGAGAAGCTGGCGGGCCTTCTCGGGGTCGTACTCGTACGGCGCGTAGCCCAACGCCCAGGCGCTGGAGGAGGGGATCGGGTCCTGCGTGGGCTCGGCGATGCCGAAGGTCGCGGCGAGGACGATGTTGTCCCGCTGCAGCGCGTAGGAGAGCGCCTGGCGCACCTTCACGTCATCCAGCGGCTCCCGCTCGGTGTTGACGCCGATGTACCAGTAGGCGCCAGCGGTCGTCTCGTCCACCACCACCTCTTCGCTCTCGCTCAGCTGCTCCACGCTCTGCGGGGGGATGCTGATCGCCCAGTCGACGTCGCCCGACACGAGAGCTGTGCGCCGCACCGAGCCGTCGGTGATGATCTGGATCTCGACGGCGTCGAGGTAGGGGAGGCCCTCCCGCCAGTAGTGCTCGTTCCGCTCGAGCATCACGAGGTTGCCGGGGCGGTAGTCGGTGATCCGGAAGGGTCCGGTGCCGATGGGGATGTTGATGGTGCCGTCGGCCTCGACGCTCTCCTCGGCGAAGATGCCTACCGACTTGTTGACGGCCAGGTGGCCCAGCAGGGCCGCATTGGGCGCTTCCAGCGTGAGCACTACCGTGCTCTCGTCGGGCGCCGCCACGTCGGTGACTCCGGCCAGCAGGTAGGCGTTGCCCGAACCGGTCGCTGGATCGAGCATCCGGTCGTACACCCGCACCACGTCCTGAGCGGTCATCTCGGTGCCGTTGGAGAACATGATCCCGTCACGCAGGTGGAACGTATAGGTCAGCCCGTCGTCAGACACCTCCCACGACTCGGCCAGGGAGGGCACCACGTTCTGCTCGGCGTCTAGGGTGACGAGGGTGTCGAGAACGTTCTCGAGGACCTGGAAGCTGGAGTAGGCGCTGGTGATGTGGGGGTCGAGGCCTACCGGATCCTGGGCCCAGGCTGCGACGAGGGTGCCGCCTTGCTGCTGGGCGCTGGCCAGGCCGAACAGGGCCACTAGCAGGCCCACGAACAGGGGCCGTAGAAGGGTTCGGGTCAATGGGATCACTCCGTTTCGGTGGGGGCTGCGTTGCCGCGAGTTCGGGCCGGCCTTCAGGAGGCCCGTGAACTGGGGATCTCCCAATCCCACACGCTCTTCTTGATCGCGACCACTTGTATCGTCTCGCTGCTTATTATCCCCTCCAATCCCAGTTCACTCTGGATGAACCGGTGTAGCTCGGCGTTGTCGGCGTGAAGCGACTCTACGACCACGTTGTAGGAGCCGACTCCCACGGCCACGTAGCGCACGGCCCGTGAACGGGCGATGCTGTCGGTAACGGCCTCCACCGCTCGAGGACTGACCTTGAGATAGGTGGTGGCGAGGATCGGTACCCCGAGTTGCAGCGGATCGCTTATCGCCAGGATCCGCATCCAGCCCTGTTCGAGCAGTCGGTTCACCCGTTTGCGAACCATGCTCTCGGAGGAGCCGATGCGCCGGGCTATCTCACGGTAGGGCATGCGGCCATCCTCGCGGAGATAGTCGACTATCCGGCGGTCGGTCGCATCGAGTTGTTCGTACGAGGCCGGTTTCACGTTCGGGCTCTCCCGCCAGTCAGGGTTGGCCGATCCTAGCGCGTTGCGTCCGAAGAGGTCAAGGAACGGGACGCAATGCGTCCACCGTTGCAACCGCGCGCGGAGCTACCCGTGGGGGTCGAGCTCCGGTTCGCTCGGCAGACGTCTGCCGGTGGCGACCTCCGCGGTAGCGTCCACCAGAACGTCCGTCGAGTTGACGAGTGGGACCGGAACGTCAACTTCCCCGAGCAGCAGCGGGACCTCGGTGCAGCCTGCGACGATCGCTTCGGCCCCTGCTCCCACCAGCGAGTTGGCCAGCGCGCGCATTCGAATCCTCACGCCCTTACCGGCGTCGCCCGACTTGAAGAGGTAGAGGAGTTCCATGAACTCGTCGCGCGCCTCACCGCGCGGCTCGAGCGCCTCGATCCCATTCCTCTCGAAAGCGTTTGCGTAGAGCCCGGCGTCGAGGGTACCGGCTGCGGCCAGAACGCCAACGCGTTGGATGCCAAGTCGACTCGTCGCGGCGACCGTCTCCACGATGATGCTCAGGAAGGGGACCTTCACAGCGGCGCGTATCTCGGCTTCGAAGGCGTGGGCGGCGTTGCAGGGCATGACCAGCAGCTGAGCCCCCGCTGCCTCGAGGCCCCGGGCCATGTTCGCGAGCAGCGGCGCCGGTGAGGGTCCCGTGCCCGCCACCGCTTCGTTGCGGTTGGGGACCTGAGGGTTGTTGTCGATGAGTACCCTCAGCCGATCCTGATCCCGCCCCGCCGGTGTAGCCGCCAGCAACTTGGCGAAGAAGTCGAGGGTCGCCTCGGGCCCCATGCCGCCCAGGACGCCGACGGTGAGCTTGGGACCCGACGGTAGCCCCTCGGACCTGGACTGGGACCTGGCTTCGACAGTCGCCACTAGTCGAGGATCACACCCTGATAGGCGTACAGCGCGGGCGAGCCGCCGGTGTGGAGGAAGAGCACCCGCTCGCTGGCATCGAGCGTGCCGCTCCTCACCAGGCCGATGAGCCCGGCCGCTGCCTTGCCGGTATAGACCGGATCGAGCAGGATCCCTTCGAGCCGGGCGAAGAGGCGGATCGCCTCCACCATCTCCGGAGTGGGCAGCGAGTAGCCAGGCCCCACATAGTCGTCCACCACGGTAACGGCCTCGCGGGGAACGCCCTGACGGCTGCCGCACAGCTCGGCAGCCTGCTGGGCGAGGCCGTGGATCTTCTCCTCCTGCGGGCCCTTCTGGGCTCGGGTACTCACTCCCAACACGGGCAGGTCGGTCGAATGGGCGTGGAGGCCAGCCAGCAGGCCGGAGTGGGTGCCGCCAGAGCCGCTCGCCACCACCAGCCGATCGAAGGGCAGTTGCATCTCGAACGATTGCCGCACTATCTCGGCCGCGCAAGAGACGTAGCCGAGGGCGCCGAGGGCGTTCGAGCCGCCCCCGGGGACGACGTACCCCTTACGCCCTTCCGCTTCCAGTTCGGTCACGACCTCGTTCATCGCCGCGTTCACGTCGCTGTCGCCGGGCACGACGGTTATCGCCTCCACCCCCAGCAGTCGGTAGAGGAAGTTGTTGCCGCTTGCGTCCGGGTCGTACGAATTGGGCACCCTCTCCTCGATCACCAGACGGCAGGCGAGGCCCTCCTTCACGGCGGCTGCCAGCGTGAGGCGGCAGTGGTTCGACTGAACCGCGCCCACGGTCACCAGCGTGTCGGCGCCCTGGGCGATGGCGTCCGCGACCAGGAACTCCAGTTTGCGAGTCTTGTTCCCGCCCGCGGTCAGACCCAGCTGGTCATCTCGTTTGATCCAGATCTCGGGACCGCCCAGGTGCTGGCTCAGTCGCTCGAGTCGTTCGATGGGGGTGGGCCCGCTCGTGTAGCGGCGCCTGGGGAATCGGGCTAGATTCATCTCTGTCCTCTGCTTTCCGTGGAGATCTGGTAGCGAACAGGATAGCGCGTCACGACGTACCAGCCGAGCGGTCGTTCTGGTGCGGGATGTAAACTGTGCCCACCATGCGACGGCAGCGGATGGAAGTGGACGGAGAGAGGTGCACGCGGTGACGGTCAGCGAACGGCAGGAGCGGGTGGCGCGCAATCCGGGCGTTCCCCTCGAGGAGGGGTGGTTCCGGCAGGCGCAGGTGAACCTGTCGGCTGCCGAGCGCCGGAGTGCCACCATGGGCACCAGGCGCAGCGTGAAGAAGGCGTGGCAGGCTGCGTGGCTGCTGAAAGCCGTGAGCCTGATCGACCTAACCACCCTCTCCGGTGACGACACGCCCGGACGGGTCAGGCGTCTTTGCGCCAAGGCGCGCAACCCGGTCAGGGCCGACCTCCTCGAACAACTCGGTGCTGCCGACCTCGGCCTGACAGTGGCTGCCGTCTGCGTCTATCACGCGATGGTTCCTGTCGCGGTGCAGGCGCTGCGCGGTAGCGGCATCCCGGTCGCCGCCGTCTCGACCGGCTTCCCCGCCGGCCTCAGTCCGTTCGAACAGCGCCTGGCCGAGATCCGCGCCTCGGTGGCTGCCGGCGCCGAAGAGATCGATATCGTCGTGAGCCGCCGTCACGTCCTGCTGGGCGACTGGCCCGCCCTCTACGACGAGGTGCGGGCGTTCCGCGACGCCTGCGGCGAAGCCCACATGAAGGCGATCCTCGCTACCGGCGAGCTGGGGACGTTGCGTAACGTGTACAAGGCCTCGATGGTTGCGATGATGGCGGGAAGCGACTTCATCAAGACGTCGACCGGCAAGGAGCCCGTCAACGCAACTCTGCCGGTCGGGCTCACCATGGCCAGGGCGATCCGTGACTACTACGAGCGAACGGGTTACCGCATTGGCCTCAAGCCCGCCGGCGGCATCAAGAGCGCCAAGGAGGCGCTGGTGTGGCTGATCATGATCAAGGAGGAGCTCGGCAGGCCGTGGCTCGAGCCGGAACTGTTCCGCTTCGGCGCTTCGAGTCTGCTGGCCGACATCGAAAGGCAAGTCGAGCACTTCGCTACCGGTCGTTACTCGGCCGGCTTCCGCCACCCGCTCGGATGAGCTCGGCGAGCATGGTTGGCGGCTGCAGGCGGGGGCCAGGGACCGGGTCCGGGCATAGGAGAGCAGCGTGAGCAGCGTCAAGGAGATCTTCGAGACGATGGAGTACGGCCCGGCGCCGGAGGGAAGCGCGCCGGCGACGCAGTGGCTCGAGCGCCACGAGCGCAGCTTCGGGCATTTCATCGGCGGCCGTTTCGTCGAACCGGAGGCGGGCGAGAAGTTCGAGACGATCAATCCTGCCAACGGTGAGCTCCTGGCGCGGGTCGCCCAGGGCACGGAGTCCGACGTCGACAAGGCGGTTGCAGCTGCCGGGGAGGCCCGGGCAGAGTGGGGATCGCTCACCCCCCACGCGCGGTCGCGCCACATCTACTCTCTGGCCCGGCGGATCCAGAAACACAGCCGCCTCTTCGCCGTCATCGAGTCGCTCGACAACGGCAAGCCGATCCGCGAGACCAGGGACCTCGACATACCGCTTGCCGCCCGCCACTTCTATCACCACGCCGGCTGGGCGCAGCTGCTGGAGAGCGAGTTCCCCGGCTACCGGGGCGTAGGGGTGTGCGGGCAGATAATCCCCTGGAACTTCCCGCTGCTGATGCTCTCCTGGAAGGTGGCGCCGGCACTGGCCGCCGGCTGCACGGTAGTCCTCAAGCCGGCCGAGTTCACGCCGCTCACCGCGCTCCTCTTCGCGCAGGTGGCCCGCGACGCCGGCATCCCCGACGGAGTCTTCAACGTGGTCACCGGCGACGGCAGCACGGGAGAACTGATCGTCCAGCACCCGGAGATCGACAAGCTGGCGTTCACCGGCTCCACCGAGGTTGGGCGGATCATCCGGAGAAGCAGCGCCGGCAGCGGCAAGAAGCTTTCGCTGGAGCTGGGCGGCAAGAGTCCCTTCCTCGTATTCGATGACGCCGATCTGGACGCTGCGGTCGAGGGCGTGGTGGACGCCATCTGGTTCAACCAGGGCCAGGTGTGCTGCGCCGGATCCAGGCTTCTCGTCCAGGAGGGCGTCGCCGACAGGCTGCACGACAAGCTGCGGGCCCGCATGGAGGCGATGCGGATGGGCGACCCGCTCGACAAGTCGATCGACCTCGGAGCGATCATCGCCCCGGTGCAACTGCAGAAGATCGAGCGGCTCGTCGAGGAGGGGAAGGCGCAGGGCGCGCGCTGCTGGCAGCCTTCCTGGTCGGTGCCCGAGGAAGGTCTCTTCTATCCGCCGACCCTCTTCACCGAGGTCGAGCCGGCCTCTCTGCTCGCCCAGGTCGAGATCTTCGGCCCGGTTCTGGCGTCGATGACGTTCCGGACGCCGGCCGAGGCGGTGGAACTCGCGAACGACAGCCGCTACGGTCTGGCCGCCTCGCTCTGGACCGAGAACATCGACCTGGCGCTCGACATCGCTCCGAAACTTGCGGCCGGGGTGGTGTGGATCAACAGCACCAACATGTTCGACGGCGCCGCCGGCTTCGGCGGTTACCGCGAGAGCGGCTACGGCCGCGAGGGTGGTCGCGAGGGGATGTACGAGTACCTGGTGCCGGTCTGGGAGGCGGAACTGGCGGTCGTGGAGGCAGAGGAGCACGCCATCGTGGCCGGACCGGGAGATGGCGATCTGCCCGGCGGCAACGGCAGCGCTTCGGCCAGAATCGACCGGACAGCAAAGCTCTACATCGGCGGGAAGCAGGCCCGGCCCGACGGCGGCTACAGTTACCCGGTGGTGGGTAGGGCCGGCGATATCGTCGGGGAGGCCAGCCTGGGCAACCGCAAGGATATCCGGAACGCGGTCGAGGCGGCCCGCAAGGCCACTGCCTGGAGCATCGCCAGCGGTCACAACCGGGCCCAGGTGCTCTACTACCTGGCCGAGAACCTGGCGGCAAGGGCTCGAGAGTTCGAGGAGCGGCTCCAGCTCATGACCGGCTCGAGCCGCTCGCGAGACGAGGTGGAACTCTCCGTCTCGCGCCTCTTCACCTACGCGGCCTGGGCCGACAAGTACGACGGCGCGGTACACCACACCCCGTACCGGAACGTGACCCTGGCGATGAACGAGCCGTGGGGGATCATGGGCATCGTCTGCCCCGAAGAATCACCGTTGCTGGCTTTCGTCTCACTGGTGGCGCCGGCGGTGGCGCTGGGCAACCGGGTGGTGGCGGTCCCCTCCTCACGCTGGCCGCTCGCGGCGACCGACCTCTACCAGGTTCTCGAGACCTCCGACGTGCCGGCAGGAGTGATCAACATCGTCACCGGCGACCGGAACGAGCTCGCCAACGTCCTTGCCCTGCACGACGAGGTCGCCAGTATCTGGTACCTGGGAACGCAGGAGGGCAGCCGGATGGTCGAGGAGGCCTCGACAGGCAACCTCAAAGCGACCTGGGTGAGCTACGGCAAGAAGCGCGACTGGTTCGACCCCAGGCAGGCAGAGGGACGCGAGTACCTGCGGCGCGCCAGCCAGGTCAAGAACATCTGGGTGCCGTACGGAGAGTGACCCTGCTGCGCCGCGAGGCGCCGCCTCATGAAGGATGCGACGGCGCCAACTGGGCGTTGGCTCTCGACGGGATCGCTCCCGAACCGCTAAGTTGAGGTCCCTGGACTCCAACCGGGGGAAAGCGAGGGGGCATGAGCGGCTTGGTCCGTATACGTTCCGAATCACGAAATGTTCGCCACCTGGTGAACCGCTGGCAGCACCGCCACGGAGTCAGCGGCGCCGTGTACCAGGCAGATCCGAGCACTCTGCTGGTCACGGCCGATACCTCGGTCGAGGCTCTCGAAGATCTGGTGCGCTCCTTGCAGAGCAGCGACCTGGAGGTCGAGATCATCTGGCGTGAAGGCGACCTGCTGCAGGCCTGAGCCCCATCCGACACGGCATAGATCGCATTCTCTGCTTATAACGAGCTGATGACGGCGGCGATCGACGAGAGGTTGAGCAGCGCCCTGCGAGGCTACGCCCGCGGGGTGCTTGGGGCGATGCTCGTCAGTATCCCGCTGCTGGCCACGATGGAGATGTGGTGGCTGGGATTCCTGATCCCGCCCTTCCGCTTGCTGTTCTTCCTGCTCGCCAACTTCGCCCTGCTCGTGGTCCTCGAATATTTCAGCGGCTTCCAGAAGGGTCACGTCCGTCTGCTGGAGGAGGTGCAGGATGCGGTCGACGCCTACGGCATAGGCCTACTGGTGGCAACCGTCGTGCTCTTCCTGTTCGGAGTCATCGGGCCCGGCATGTCCCTTCGGGAGATCGCGGGCAAGATCATCATCGAAACCATACCGCTGTCGATCGGAGCTTCGATCGCCGTCTCGGTCCTCGGCGAGAAGGATCCGACCAACGAGCGCCGCAAGCGCAGAGCCGGTTTCTGGGGGAGCCAGGTCATCGGTGTAGCCGGAGCGGTCTACTTCGGGTTCAACGTGGCTCCCACCGAAGAGCCGGTCATCATCGGCCTGGGACTCACCTGGTGGCACGCGGTCCTGCTGCTGGTCATCGGCCTGCTGCTCACCCATGCGATCGTCTTCTCGGTCGGTTTCGCGGGCAGCTACCGGATACCAGGGGGCCGCACCTGGTGGGGCTCGCTGCTCCGCACCGGGGTCGTCTCCTACACTCTTGCGCTGGGCGTCAGCGCCCTCATGCTCTGGCTCTTCGGCCGGATCGACGACTCGACCGGACTTACCCCCGCCCTCCACATGATCGTCACCCTCGGGTTCGTCAACTCGCTCGGCTCGGCTGCCGCCAAGCTGATCATCTGACATGGGGGCCGAGGCCGGTAGGGGCAGAGGAGTTGCCGAGGGCAAGAGCGGAGGAGTTGCCAAGGGCAGAGGAGTTGCCGAGGGCAGGGGCAGAGGAGTAGCCGGGGCCGAGCGCAACGGACCAGACGGCAAGCAGGCCCAGGCGGCCGCCCGGTCGAACGACCGTCACGATCGGAAGCGGAACGACGAGCGTCCGCGCGAGACTCGACTGCAGATCGTCGTCACCTGGATCAGCAGCATCCTGCTCCTGAGCATCGTCGGCTACCTCGTCTGGGAGGGAACCCGGCCGTTCACCCCTGCCGCCTTCACCGCCCGGGTCGCGGAGATCCGGCAGCACGCCGACGACTACTTCGTGCGGCTCGAGGTCAGCAACGTCGGTGGTCAGAGCGTCCAGGGGCTTACCGTGGTGCTCGAGCTGCTCGACGGAGAGACGATCGTCGAGACGGCCGAGGGTGTCCTCGACTGGCTCCCGGAGGATTCCACCCGAGATCTGGTGCTCATACTGCAGCACGACCCCAGGAGCTTGAGCCCGGACGTCAGCTACGACTCGTACCGGATCCCCTGATCCTCCGCGTGGTCGTTGCTCGACCGGACGGCCGGGTAGCAGGCGTTATCTTTAGGCATGGAGAGTAGATACTGTCGATCGAACCGGGAGCGTCCGGTATCCCTTGGAGCGCTGGTCACGGCGCTGCTGCTGAGCCTCTCGCTGTGGGCGAGCGCATCGGCGCAAGGGGTGTTCGAGCGCCCAGTGCGCATCGGGGTGATCCTTCCGCCTGCCGCGATGGAGGAGGTCCCTGTCGGGGAGGTGCCTGCCACGGTGGGTCAGTCGGCCCGGCTGGGCGCGCAGTTCGCGCGTGACGAGCTCGTGCACAACGCCGCGCTGTTGGGCATCGATGTAGACATCCTGGTGGAAGGCGCAGAGGATTCCGAGGTGGTGCAGGTCGCCGAGCGGCTGGTCGACGAGGAGGGCGCCTTCGGACTGGTAGGGGGCTTCGGCCGCGAGGCAGCCGTCCAACTGAGCGCCTTCGCCGCCGAGCGCGGTATCCCGTTCATGAACATAGGCTGGCCGGGTGACGAGCTACGCAACGAGCAGTGCAGTCGCTACACCTTCCACGTGGCGCCCAGCGACGCCATGTACCTCGACGCTCTGACGGGCTGGTTCGTTCGGGCCGGCTTCCGTCGCTGGGCTTTCGTCTACGAGGATTCCGACCGCGGACGTGACCTGTACGAACGGACGAGGTGGGCGCTCGAGGAGCGCCACTTCGGCGGCCGTGAGGTGGCGCGGACCCGCGTATCTGCCCAGGATCCCGATTGGGAAGCGGCGCTCAAGAGGCTCAGGAGCGGCGAGCCGGAGGTCGTCCTGGCGCTCCTCGACCCTCGGCAACAGCTGGAGTTCCTGGCCCGCAGCAGCGAGGCGGGGGACACGTGGCAGGTCACCGGCTTCCCCCATCCCGAGACTCAGACCCGCAGCTACTACGAGGCGTGGGTGCAGAGCGCGCCGAACGATGAGAACCTCTACCGAGGCAGCGGCTGGGAGGCGACGATCGATGCATACGGCGCACGTGAACTTAACGCCCGGTTCCGCCAGGAGATGGGGACGCCCATGGACGTCGGCTCCTGGGCGGCCTACCAGGGGGTGCGCATCCTCTACGACTCGGCGATCGCCGCCAGGAGACTGGACGGGCAGGCCCTTCTCGAGTACATGTCCAGCCCGGCTGCGGTCTACGACGTCTGGAAGGGTATCGGCGTGAGCTTCAGGCCGTGGGATCACCAGCTCCGGCAGTCGCTGTTCCTGGTCCACTTGGCTCGGGGAGAGGGGGAACTGCCGCAGGTGACCCTGGTGGGCGAGCTACCCGCCCTCTACCTCCCGCGGACCGACCCACTGGAGCGACTCGACCAGCTGGGCGACCTCGAAGCTCAGTCGGAGTGCGACTTCGGTTAGGCTGGCCAGCGTGTCCTCAGGCGATAGGGTCCGGAGTGGATGAGGCGCGGTTGGGGTCGAGCGTGAGCGATCCTGCCGCTCCCGCGATTGTTGCCTCGGAACTCACGCGCAGCTTCGGTTCGGTCGAAGCGGTCAAGGGCGTGAGCTTCGAGGTCGCGCAGGGCGAGTTCTTCGCCCTGCTGGGGCCCAACGGTGCCGGCAAGACCACCACGGTGCAGATGCTCACCACCCTGCTTCGCCCGACGACGGGACGAGCGAGGGTATTCGGGGCCGACACGGTGGCCGACGCCGCCACGGTCCGAGCGGCCCTCGGCATGGTCTTCCAGGAGCCCGCTCTCGACGAGCGGCTCTCTGCCCGCGAGAACCTGCAGATCCACGCCGCGCTCTACCGGATACCACGTGCCGTGGCGCGCTCCCGGATCGAGGAGGCGCTCGAGTGGGCATCCCTGGTGGAAGTCGGCAAGCGCACCTTGCGGAGCTTCTCGGGAGGTATGAAGCGGCGGCTCGAGCTGGCTCGCGCGCTCATGCACCGGCCGCGACTGCTCTTCCTCGACGAGCCGACGCTTGGGCTCGACCCGCAGGGCCGGCGCCATCTGTGGGAACGGATCGAGTGGCTGCGCGGTCGCGGACTCACGGTGTTCATGACCACCCACTACCTGCAGGAGGCCGAGTCGTGCGACCGGGTGGGGATCATCGACGACGGTCGGATGGCCGCCCTAGGCACGCCCACGGAACTCAAGGAGAGCGTGGGGATGAGTCTCGACGCGAGCCTCGAGGACGTCTTCATCGAGCTCACCGGCAGGCAGCTCCGCGACGAGGAGGCCGGCGCCAGGTCACGGATGCTCGACTTCGCGAAACGGGGCGGGGAGCATACCCGGTGAGCGTGGCGGCTGGCAGGAGCGGGAAGATCGGGCCGGATCTGCGGGTCGTCGGAGCGATATGGCGTCGAGAACTGCTGCGTTACGCCCGCGACCGCTCGCAGCTGTTCGGGGCGGTGTCGCGTACCGTCCTCTGGTTGATAATCCTGGGATTCGGCCTGGGGGCGGCCCTGCGGGACATCGAGGGGTACACCTACGCTCAGTACATCCTCCCGGGCGTCGTGACCCTCAACATCCTCTTCGCCTCGCTCCAGTCGGCCATCGCCCTCGTCTGGGACCGGGAGGTGGGACTGCTTCGCGAGGTGCTCGTATCACCAGCGGGGATGCCCGCGGTGACGCTGGGCAAGGTCCTGGGTGGCGCGACGATAAGTCTGGTGCAGGGAAGCATCCCGCTTCTCGCGATACCCTTCCTCGGTCTCGACTTCGGCCCGCTCAGGCTGCTCCTTGCCTGGGTGGTGATGTTCTGCATGGGGACACTGGTGACCTCGTTCGGCGTCATCATCGCCAGCCGGATGAGGACATTCGAAGGGTTCGGCAGCATCTCGAACGGCATAATCCAGCCGCTCTACTTCCTCTCCGGCTCGATCTTCCCTCTGAAGGGGATAGTCGGCGGCGTCGGATTCCTCGACATACCGGCTCCGCTTCGAGCAGAGCTTCGGGAACTGGGCATCTTCGCGATCGGGAGCGGCTGGGTAGTCCAACTCCCGACCTGGCTCGAGGTGCTGGTGTTCGCCAATCCCCTCAGCTACCAGTTGGACCTGTTGCGCTACTTCATCCTGGGGTTCCAGCAGTTGCCGCTGTGGCTCGACTACCTGGCCGTCGCGGTGCTGCCCCTGCTGGCACTGGCCGTCGCGACTCTGATGATGAACCGGCTACGGCAACGCTGAGACCGGTTCTCGCGCTGTTCGTGCCGGCGCCCAAGAAAGTCTTCGGGCAACCCCCACCCCCTTGGCGTGCTCTTTCGGTTCTCCCGGCACCTGGCTCTGGGTAGATACTCAGTCGAGCCTATAGTGGGAGAGAGGGTTGCCCGAGTAGGAAGATTGGTTGTCCTGATCTATGAGGACCTCCTTCCTGACCGGATCGTAGTCCCAACCGGAGTCGATCGAATGCCTCCACCTCCTAGCGCCCGGTTCGGTAGAGCGCTATACTCTTCAGGTTGCACACCGACATCCTGGACCTCTACCCGCCGCCGTTCGATATCGAGGCGGATATGCTCTTCGTCGCGGCGTGGGCAGCGGCGGGCCCGCTCGTCGAACGGTTCCCGGAGCAGCCCTTCCTCTCCATCGCCGGCAGAGTGCCGCTGGCGCTCTGGTTCAGCCGCGTCCGCTCGCTGAGCTACGGCGAACCAGATGAGGGGTCGGTGCTCGACGAACGGTCGGGTTTCGGCTACCGGGAGCTCAACATCGTAGCGCTGCTCAGGCGTCGGGCGATCTTCGTGCCCGGCATCTACGCGACCTCCGGCCTTAGCCAGCGGCTAGGCCACCGCTACGGCATGCCGAAGCGCGAGGTGGAGATGTGGTTCCGCGTTCTCGAAGGACGGATTGAATCGGCCGCGAGCTTCGGCCGCGGCCCGACCGAGGTGAGCGCTAGCCTCCTTGCCTCCGGTCGGATCCTGGCCAAGCCGTTCGATCAAGCCGCTCCCTGGTGGACCTGGCCGGCGCGTTTCCCGAGCGGCGAGAGCGTCCGCGCTCGTATCCTACGGTTCCCGCGAGCGCAGCTGGCGCGGATCCACGGCGTCCTGAGGCTGGACGAACCGTGGTTGGCCGAGCCGGCGAGGTTGTGGCCACTCGGCATCTTCGTGCCGGGATTCGTCATGCGCCTGCCGCCACCTTCGAGCTGGGCGGAGGGTTAGCCGGGTCGACCGAGGATCCGGATTACTCCCGACGCGATGTCGGTACCGCTGGATGCCTTCCTCCCAGGTCCTCACGCAGCAGGGACGAGATCTCGCTCATCACCCTTCGCAGATGCTCCCGCGTCGGCGCGTGTACGATCTCTCCGTCGCCGGCCAGCTTCTCCCGGGCGAAGGTGACCAGCACCCCGGCGTGGTCGAGCAGGCGTGCCCTGGTGGAGAGCAGGACGAGCTTGAGCTGCTGCTGAGCGCGAACCGTGCCGAAGGCGCCAGGCGCCGCGCCGAAGATCGCCACCGGCTTGTCGCGCAGGGGCGAGCGGCCGGCAGGCCGTGATACCCAGTCGATGGCGTTCTTCAGGACGCCGGGAACGCCGTGGTTGTACTCGGGCGTCGCCAGCACGAGTCCGTCGCTCGACGACACCGCATCCTTGAGCGCCTGCACCTCGGCGGGTCGCTCCTCGTCGTTGTCGATGTCCCCGTTGTAGAGCGGTATCCCCGAGAGGTCGAAGATCTCGACCTCGAGCTCGGGGGGCGCCAGCAGAGCGGCAGCTTCGAGCAGGGCGCGGTTGAGCGAATGGCGCCTGAGGCTGCCTGCGACACCCAATAGTCTGATCGTGGTGGCGTTCCTCGTTAGGTTCGAGTCATCCATGGTCATGAGGCTGCCCAACGCGGCACAAGCGCAACCCAGCCTAACCTGCCCAACGGATACCGGGCGGAGCGCGTCGGCACTCCACCCGGTATCCGAGGCGTCGTGAGGGCGGGCCTACATCAGGATGCCACCCACCGAGGCGATGACCGTCGCGAAGATCAGCGAGACGGTGTTGATCACCTTGATGAGCGGGTTGATGGAGGGACCCGCCGTGTCCTTGTACGGGTCACCGACGGTGTCGCCCACGACCGAAGCCGCATGCGCTTCGGAACCCTTGCCGCCGTAGTTGCCGTCCTCGATGTACTTCTTGGCGTTGTCCCAGGCGCCGCCACCGTTCGACATCATCAGAGCCATCATCAGGCCCGAGGCGATCACGCCGATCAGCAGGCCGCCGAGTGCCAGCGGGCCGAAGAGGAAGCCTACGACGAGGGGTGCGACGACCGCCAGGATCCCCGGCAGGATGAGCTCGCGTAGCGCCGCTGCCGTGACGATGTCGACGGCCTTGCCGTAATCGGGTTTGGCGGTTCGCTCCATGATCCCCGGGATGGCCCTGAACTGACGACGGACCTCCTCGATGACGCTGCCGGCGGCCTTGCCCACCGATTCCATCAGGAAGGCGCTGAAGAGGAAGGGCAGCATGGCGCCGGTGAGGAGACCGACCAGCACGATCGGGTCGTTGAGGCGGAAGGCGCCTTCACCCAGCTCGAGCCTCTCGGCGTAGTCGGCGAAGAGGACGAGTGCGGCCAGCGCCGCCGAGCCGATCGCGTATCCCTTGGTCACGGCCTTGGTGGTGTTGCCAACCGCATCGAGGGCGTCGGTGTTCTGCCGCACCTCCTCGGGCAGGTCGGCCATCTCGGCGATGCCGCCGGCGTTGTCGGTGATGGGTCCGTAGGTATCCATCGCCACGATCATGCCGGTGACCGAGAGCATCGCGACGGCGGCGATGGCGATCCCGTAGAGGCCGGCCAGGACGAAGGCGACGAAGGTGGCGAGCACCAGGGTGATTACGGGGAGCGCGGTCGACTGCATGCCAACCGCCAGTCCGCTGATGATGTTGGTCGCCGCGCCCGTCTCGGAGGCCCGGGCAACCCGCTGCACGGGGCCGAAGCGAGTTCCCGTGTAGTACTCGGTGATGAACATGATCAGCACCACTACGACGATGCCAACCACGCTGGCGCCGAAGATGCTCCAGGCGTTGCCGGCCTCGGGCAGCTGCGAGAAGTCGAAGGTGCGGAACATCAGCAGGGTGGCGAAGAGGAAGCCCACGACCGAGAGGATCGCGCTGGCGAACACGCCCTTGTAGAGTGCCGGCATTATGGCGCCGTCGTTGCCCAGTCGCACGAAGAACACGCCGACGATGGAGGCGATGATGGCGATGGCCCCGAGGACCAGCGGGTAGACGACCAGGGCCGAGACCGTCCCGGTACCGGGCAGCAGGAAGCCCAGGAAGACCGCGCCGATGGCGGTGACCGCGTAGGTCTCGAACAGGTCGGCTCCCATCCCGGCGCAGTCGCCCACGTTGTCGCCGACGTTGTCGGCGATGACGGCAGGGTTACGGGGATCATCCTCGGGGATCCCCGCCTCGACCTTGCCTACGAGGTCGGCGCCTACGTCGGCGGCCTTGGTGTAGATGCCGCCGCCCACCCTGGCGAACAGCGAGATGAGGCTGGCGCCGAAGGCGAAGCCGACCAGCGGTTCGACCGGGTTGGGGAGGTCGAGCACTACGAAGAAGAGCCAGAAGAACCCTGCCACGCCCAGCAGCGCCAGCCCCGCGACGGCCAGCCCGGCCACGGCTCCGCCGTTGAAGGCGATGCGGAGCGCGCCATCCAGGCCACTCCGAGCGGCCTGCGCGACGCGAACGTTGGCGCGAACGGCGATGTTCATGCCGATGTAGCCGCTAATGGCCGAGAAGAGCGCGCCTACGGCGAAACCAGCGGTCGTCCACCACCAGAGAGTGGCCGTTTCCCCCTCGTTGACGAGCGCGATGATCGCGAAGATCACCACGATGAGGACGGCGACGTAGGTGATGGTGCGGTACTGCCGGTTCATGTAGGCCGAGGCCCCGGCTTTCACCGCGTCGGAGATCTCGACCATGGCCGGGTTCCCGGTGGCCGCGCCGACGATGCGCTGTGCGATGACGCCCGCTGCGACCAGTGCTGCGATCGCGGCCAGCGGTATCAGGATGATGAGTCCTTCCATTAGCCCTCCAAAGGCGGATGTTGCCAGGTGAAGCCCGGCACACAATTCCCGGAATTCTAACACGTCTCTCATGGGATTCCGGCCTTCGTCGCCGCCCCTCCGACGGCTGCGTCGCGGTCGCCCGGGAGCCGGTGATAAGGTGTCCGGTGCCCCCGAACCTGGGAGGAGAGAATCAGATGAGTACCGATCCTCTGGCGGGTAAGCCCGCCCCGCTCGAACTGCTCGTCAACGTTCCACGGCTGGTAGCCGCTTACTACACCGAGCGGCCCGACCCGGACGATCCTGCCCAGCGCGTCTCCTTCGGTACCTCCGGTCACCGGGGCAGTTCACTCGAGGGTTCGTTCAATGAACAGCACATCCTCGCGGTAAGCCAGGCGGTGGCGGAGTACCGCCGCGGTCAGGGCGTGACGGGACCGCTCTTCATCGGCATGGATACTCACGCCCTCTCCGAGCCGGCCATGCGCACGGCGGTAGAGGTACTGGTCGCCAACGACGTCGAGGTGGTTCTGGCCCAAGACCTCGGTTACACCCCGACACCTGTCGTCTCGCACGCCATCCTCGCGAACAACGGGAACTCGGCAGCGAAGGCGGACGGCATCGTCATCACCCCCTCGCACAATCCGCCGGCCGATGGAGGTTTCAAATACAACCCGCCGCACGGTGGTCCCGCGGGCACCGGTGAAACGAAGGCGATCGAGGAGCGGGCCAACGAACTGCTGGCGGCGGGCTGCCGTGAGGTGCGGCGAGTCCCGTTCGAGCGGGCTCTGGCACAGGCTCACCGGCGCGATTTCGTGGGCCCTTACGTGGACGACCTCGGGTACGTCGTGGATATGGAACGGATCGCGGCGGCGGGCCTGCGGATCGGAGCCGATCCGATGGGCGGCGCAGGGCTGCCCTACTGGGAGCCGATCGCGGACCGGTACGGGCTCGAGCTCGAGGTGGTGAACCGTCGCATCGACCCTACCTTCTCGTTCATGACGGTTGACGGGGACGGCAAGATCAGGATGGACTGCTCCTCGCCATACGCCATGGCCGGGCTCATCGGCCTGAAAGACCGCTTCGACATCGCCTTCGGCAACGACCCCGACTTCGACCGTCACGGCATCGTCACCCCCTCCGGATTGATGAACCCAAACCACTACCTGGCCGTGGCCGTGAACTACCTGTTCTCCCACCGCTCGGATTGGCCCTCGGACGCCGCGGTAGGCAAGACGCTCGTCTCGAGTTCGATGCTCGACCGCGTGGCGGCGTCGCTGGGGCGCAGGCTGAGCGAGGTGCCGGTGGGCTTCAAGTGGTTCGTAGAGGGGCTGCTGGAGGGGAGCTTCGGTTTCGGGGGCGAGGAGAGCGCGGGCGCCTCGTTCCTGCGTCGCGACGGAAGCGTCTGGACCACCGACAAGGACGGGATCATCATGGATCTGCTTGCCGCCGAGATCACTGCGGCAACCGGCCGCGATCCGAGCGAACACTACCGCGACCTCGAGGAGGAGTTCGGCTCGCCCGTCTACCGCCGTTCCGAAGCTCCTGCCGACGACGCGCAGAAGAAGGTATTGGCGAACCTCGACGTCGACTCGGTGACCGCCCGAGAGCTCGCCGGCGAACCGATCACCGCGAAGATCACGCGCGCGCCCGGCAATGGCGCCGCAATCGGCGGTCTCAAGGTGATGACGGAGAACGGCTGGTTCGCCGCCCGCCCGTCGGGCACCGAACCGATCTACAAGATCTACGCGGAGAGCTTCCGCGGGGAGGAACATCTGGATGCCCTGCTGGAGGAGGCGCGGGCGATTGTGAAAGATGCGTTCTCCGCAGCGAGGGTCTGAGTGCCAGAATGTGCCTCTGACTACTATGGAGGCCGAACTGTGGCACGCTCCCTACCATCACTCTCCGCCGCGTGCATTATCTTGGGAGAATGCACGTTGACGCACACCGCGGGGTAGGGATGGGGCAGAACATGCGCTTCAGCGACATCGTGATCGACGACCCTGGCATCAGCATGGCTGCCAAGGGCGTGTTCTCGACCCTCGGACTGATGGGCAACAGCTGCTCGGTCGCCGAACTCGCTTCCCGCACGAAGGACAAGCAGCAGGCCGTCCAGGCGGCTCTGCGGGAGCTCGAGAACGCGGGCTACGTGAGGGTAGTGGACGGGATGGTCCACGTCCACAGCGCCGGCAGCTTCGGCGTCGTCAAGTGACGTTCAGAGCCTGACGAACGACTCGACACCCAGCACGAAGACGATGGCGCCACCTACCGGCACTTCGACGGGGGGTCCGGCGAAGGTCGCTTCCGGCGCGTGGAAAGGGCTGCCGCCGGGGATCACCCGCGTCCTCTCGCGACAAGTGTCGTGGATTATCCCCTTCACCTGCTCCACGTCGGTGTCTTCGACACCCACCAGCAGGGTGGTATTGCCCTCTCTGAGGAAACCTCCGGTCGAGGCCAGCTTGGTCGACTGGAAGCCTCCCTCGTTGAGGGCCTGCTGCAGACGACCCACGTCGGCGTCCTGCACGATGGTCAGCAGCAATTTCATCTTGGCGACATGCTAGCACGGCGCCGTTCCGTTCGCGTGGAGCGTGGACGCGTGCGTACCAAGGAGCGGCCTCGGTACGCCTTGTATGCGGCCACCGGTTCGTCTCAGTCGGCAGCTGCGACCTGGGTACTCGGCACTGAACGCCCCTGCCAGAGCAGGAGGAGCAGGAGCAGCGAGATCGAAGCTCCGGCCCAGCTCATGAAACCGAAGCCGGCGGACGCGTAGACGAGCCCGCTCACGAGCGACGCGATCGCGGCAGGGATGCCGGTGAGCAGGTCGTTGATCCCCTGCATGCGCGCCCTCTCGCTCAACGTGAGGTGATCGGAGAGCATCACCGAACCGCCCACGAAGCAGAGGTTCCAGCCGAATCCGAGGATGAACAGCGACGCCATCATGGGTAGCAGCGCGACCGACGGGATCGAACCGAGGCAGCCGAGCAGCAGTCCGACCGCACCCAGCGCGAGGGTGGGCCGGCGGCCCCACTCGTCGGCTAGCCGGCCTGAGAGGGGGGAGAGAGCGAACATGCCCAGCGTGTGCGCCCCGATGACGAGCGAGATCGAACCGAGTCGATGAGCGTGGTCGTGCATGTGCAGCGAAGTCATGCCCATGACCATCACCATCACGACGTACGAGCCGATGGTCATGAGTATCGCGGTGCGAACGCCCGAGTCTGCGAACAGCCGCGCGAGGGAGCGAGCCGGGGCGACCGGGGAGCCGTCATCCTCGTTGGCGTCGACCTGCTGGGCCAACAGCTTGGGCTCCGGGCGCAGGAAGAAGATCAGCAGGAGCGCGGCTACCGCGAAGAGGAGCGCTCCCGCCAGGTAGGGTCCGGCCAGTTCCCCCAACCCTACGGATGTCATCACGTTCGCCGAAGGGGTTACCAGCAGCGGCCCCAGTACCGAGCCCACGGTTCCGCCCAGGACTACCGTCGCTACGGCCCGGCCTCTGCGTGCTTTCGGGTTGACCTCCGCTGCGGTGAAGCGGCTGAGGCGGAAGGCTGCCTGACCGGAGCCCATCACGACGAGGCCAACGATCAACAGTGGGAAAGAGGCGGTAGCTGCTGCGGCAACGCAGCCGGCGGCGCCGCAGGCACCGACCAGCACCGCTGACGCCAGACCCCAGCGGCGGCCCACCCTGTCGGTCGTCAGCGACCAGGGCAGAGCGCTGAGCGCCGCCCCGAGTTGGAAGACTCCGGCCGGCAGCCCGGCGAGCGCGGCGCGACCGCTCAGCTGCGCGCCCACGATGGCGGCAACCGTCAGCGTGACTATCACGCCGGCAGATCCGAGGCTCTGCACGGCGAACAGAGCGCCCGTGATCGCGCTCGCTCGCCGTTCCAGTTCGGCTCGTTCCATGTCGTAGAGCGTATAGCAATGGGACCGGTTCCGTTCGGTGCTGCCGCGAAGTAGTCAGCGGCGCGAGGAACGGGTACGAGTGCACGTGATCCAGGGCCACTTGACGCTAGACTCGCCGTAATACCACGTCCCGTTCTTCCGGGTCGAACGGATCGCGTTCACATAGCGGGGAGGGCGATGTCACCGCAGAAACATGTTCCTGAACCGCCGAAACCTCCGAAGATGGAGCAGCGTGGCAACCTATCGATGTTCCAGCGGTTCGGCCTGCCGCTCATGGTGCTGTTGCCCCTCCTGGCCCTGTTCGGTGTTTTCGGAGTCACCTTCGAACGCACCGGCGCGAGCAGCGAGAGGCTGGAACTGCACGTACGGCACTCGACCCGCACGCGCCTGCGGGCCCCGCATCTCCTCACGGTCGAGGTCACGAACCGGGGCCAGTCGCCCCTGGAGGGCGTGACCGTGGTGGTGGACCGCGAGTACGTGGATGCGTTCTCCAACGTCGCCTTCACTCCTCAGGCGAGCGAGGTGACCCCCGACGAGTACCGGATCGAGCTGGGTACGATCGCCGCCTCTGCCACCCGCCTCGTCACCGCCGACATGACACCGGCCGCCTACTGGCGCCACGAGGGGATCATCTCCGCCTCGGCCGAGGGCGTCGAGCCTGTCGAGGTCGCCGTCGCGACCTTCGTTTTCCCCTAGGAGGGCGCATGGAAACGGTTGTGCGCGTGGTGGTCGTCTACCTGTTCGTACTCGTCTCCCTGCGCATCATGGGCAAGCGCGAGTTCGGTCAGCTGGCGCCGATGGAACTGATCGCCCTACTGCTCGTGCCCGAGATCGTGTCCCAGTCGCTCGTAGGCAACGACTACTCACTCACCAATGGCTTCGTGGCGCTGTCGACACTGCTCGCCCTGGTGTTCGCCAACTCCCTGCTCTCTCACCTGAGCAAGGGTTTCGAGAAGGTTTCGGAAGGTGAGCCCGCCGTGCTCGCCCATCACGGGAAGCTGGTCCAGGCGAACCTGAACCGGGAGCGGATCTCCCCCAGCGAACTCTATGCCGAGATGCGCAAGTCGGGCCTGGAGCGCCTAGACCAGGTCCGATGGGCGGTCCTGGAAACGGACGGTAAGATCTCGATAGTTCCCGTCGAGCCGGGAGAGAGCGTGCAGAGGAAAGCGGGGAAGGGCCCCCTATAGCGCCGCCTCGGCACGTGCCGAGCGGAAGGCCGGTTCCCTTCAGTTCCTGACACCCAGCAGATCGAACGCTTCGTCCACTACCTCGCCGACCTGGGCCGGCTCCCAACCCTCACGGCCGGGCAGAGCGAGGCTGCTGCAGGCGTCGCGCAGGCAACGGTGGCCGTCGACGTAGGGAGTGTGCAGGCAGGCGTTGATCCTGTCCGGCATTATCCGGCCCACCACGCGGTGACGTTCTCGGTCGAGGGGAGCCCAGCGTTCCGGATCGGACGCAGAGAAGACGACCACGCTGGGCGTGCCGACGGCTACCGCCAGGTGGGACACGCCGGTGTCGTTGCAGACGAGTAGCGAGGCCCCTCTCAGCAGGGCGGCCATCGCGCCTAGACTGGTCCGGCCCCCGAGGTCCACCGCCGGCGCCCGCATCTCGCTCGCCACGGCCCGCGTCAGCTCCCGCTCGCCGCCGCTGCCGGTGAGGACGACCGTGAACCCCTCGTCGGCCAGCGCGTCTCCCGCTTCTGCGAACCGCTCGGCCGGCCACCGCCGCTCGGGTTCGAAGGCGCCCGGGTGAAGGCAAACGTAAGGAGCGTCGCGCCACCGCGGCCACTCCTCCGTCAACGTCTCACCGTCCTCGGGCCGCTCGGGGAACTCCATGTGATCCCCTTGCGGCGCCACGCCGAGGAACTCGAGGAACTCGAGCCAACGGAGTATCTCGTGGGCGTGCGCCTGGTAGGGGAGGAAGAACTCGGGATCCGGGCACCAGAGGGCCGGGAGGTAGTAGCCGGCCGTTGTCCGTGCTCCCAGGAGCGCCGCGAAGGAGTTGCTGTTGGTACCGCTGCCGTGCAGCTGCAGCGCCAGATCGAACTCGCCTTGTACTCCGGCGACGAACCGCGCCAACCTGGCAGGGTCGTAGGGGACTTCGGGGATGCCGGGGAAACCGGGGAACTCCATCAACTCGTTGACGTAACCGTCGAACCTGCTCAGCAGGTCGGCTGTCCACGGAAGGCCGATCAGCGTCACCTTCGCCTCCGGATACTCCGCACGCAGCGCCCTCAGGGCGGGCACGACGCAGAGCATGTCGCCCAGGCCCCGCAGTGCGCGCACTACCGCGATCCTCTCGGGCCTCCCCAACCGACCGGTTTCCACTTCCCGATGTCACCCCCTGGTTAGAGTCCAGCACGCGCCGTTAGAAGAGATATCGCGGTCGTTCACGCTTCGCTACGGTTGCGGCCGTTTGGCCACTAGAGCGAGAGGATCAGTTCGTCGAGCTGACCCTGGACCCTTCGACGTTCATCGAGCAGCTCCTCGACGGTTCCACCGAGGTCGTCCAGTTCGTTCTCCTGGGCCTCGAGTTCTGCCAGGTAGCGGCGGTAGAGCGAGGAGTCACGGTCGAGCTGGGCCATGTTCTGCCGTATGCGGCCCTGGTCGCGGAAGATCTCTTCGACCTGCTGCTGCATGCTGTCTATCCGACGGTCGAGGTCGGCCAGCTGCTGTTTCAGGTCGAGGATCGCCGACAAGCTGTCCCGGTCCCCGTCGCTCAGAGTGGAGTTCTCCAGGTAGAACAGTATCTGCTCGCTGCTCAGGTTGCTGATCGCCACCGATCGCGAGAGTTCGCGCTCCAGGACCACTCTGAGTTCGCACGCCCCCTGAACCTCACAGCTGAGGTGTGTCGGCACGGTCGGGTCGGCTGGAGGGTCCGCTTCGCTGCGTCCGATCGCTACCCCGAACCGGTATGCCTGTGGGGTAGTTGCCGGTGGGATGGTGGGAGAGACCACCTCGTAACCGTCCCGACGCGGTTGTTCGATGACGAGGAAGCGCTGGCCTCCTGCCCGCACGTCGATCTCGTAGCTGATCGAGATCCGCTGCCGGAAGCCTGTCTCCACGAGGCCGTTGGCGATGCGGATGGCGACGAGCCGCTCAGGCTCACTTTCGCTGACCGTGTTGACGGAAAGGTCGAGGTCGACGGCGTAGGCGAGGATCCGCGAGTCGCCGGGTACGACGTCGCCCAGGAGGGCGTTGCCGGCGAAGCCGCCATCGTCGAAGACCGATACCGGGCCGGAGGCCAGGTGCAGTCCGGTGTCGTTCACGAGGCGAAGGCCACGCAGGGGGTGCAGCGGATGCGACGCCTGGTCGTATATCGACAGTTGCTGCGCTTCGACCGCCGTGCTGATGATCGGGACCATCGCAGACTCGAAGCGACCCACGGAGACCGGCTCGGTGACCCGGTACTCGAAGCTGGCGCCGCTCCGACTCCCCTGCGCCATCGATTCGACACCGGCACCGTAAGGTCGAGGGGTGGGAGCCGGCGCGGCCAGTTGCAGGTTGGCGCGAGACTTGGCCTCGTCGGCCGCCCTCGCGAACGAGTCGGCCTCGAACTGGCGTGCGGTCACCCCGGGTGAGCGGTCGGGACTGATGTGCTGGCGTTCGATGTAGATGGGCTCGAACAGCGAGCTCACGAACGAGATCGGCTGGCCGGCGACGAACGAGATGGCGACGTCCTTGAAATCGGTGGCCGTGGGGTTGTCGAAGATCGCCCACCCCTGGAGGTCGGCTTCGCCGTCACCATCGAGGAGGAGGCGGTAGCTCGTCTTCCACACCGGCATCTCCCGCACGTAGCCCACGCTCACCGGCCGTTCGCCCTCACCCTCGAAACGCAACGTCAGAGTCTGCTCGTCCTCCTCGCTCTGGCGTGCGATGGCGGCGAGCGCTGCTTCCAGTTCGCTCTGGAGTTCCCGGTCGGCGAAGGTGATGGTGCGGACCTCGGCCAGGTCTATCCGCCTCAGTCCGGTCAGGGTTGCGAGGGTAAGGTAGCTGAGCGGCTCCTCCTCGGGTACCTCCACCCGTTCGACGTTGACGATCCGGCCCGACAGTGAGTCGGAGGTCTCGATCAGCACCCTCTGGCCGCGAGCTTGCGAGAGGAGTTGCGCGAGGCTGGGGTCAGCGGAGAGGTCGAGGGCGTAGCTGGCGAGGATGCGCTCGAGGGGATCGCGCGAGGGGTAGCGAACCGGGCGGACGGTTCCACCGCCGAAGTCCTGAAGCACCAGGCTCTGGAGGAGGTCGTTCATCGCTTCTTCGGGCACGCTCAGCTCGAGTTCCGCGTCCCCCGTGACGGTGCCGCTGTGTTCGAAGTAGCCGACGCCGCTGGTGAAGAGGACGAGCCGCGTCACCGGCAGCTCGACAGTTGCCGCGCCTCGAGCGTGCGCGCCGCCCCCGGCGAGCAGGATGGTGAGCAGCAGCAGGGCGATCGGTCCGTTGCGGATGAGGGCGTGCTGCGCGGGGGTTCGCATGAGGAGACTCTACTGCATGCGGACGTTCGCCCATCAGCGCCCCCGGCTGGTCCCAGGGAGGGTCGGTCGTAAGGGCCGGGACAGCAGAGGGAACCCCGCGCCTCTCGCGCGGGGTGTGCCGGGGTGGTGGGGGCCGGTCGGATCCGGGCGGTTCGTCGCGGCCGGGGCCTGCTCTAGTGGCCTTGGCCTTCAGCCAGTTCCTGGGGCGCGTATGGGCGGTTGTAGAGCTGGCCGCTGAAGACCGCGTCGTTGTTCTCGCCGTGGACCGCCAGTTCACCCATGGTTCCCTTGTTGGTCGCGCGGATGATGCTGTGGTCGACGAGGCTGAAGTGGCCGGGCTGTTCGACGCCGAACTCTACGATGGTGGCTCCGCCGGCAGGTACGAGGGTGGTCTGGACGTTGTGGTTGACCTGGCTGCCGCCTTCGACGTAGACCCGGTCGAAGATCTCGCCGATGACGTGGAACGAGCTGATCAGGTTGGGGCCGCCGTTTCCTACGAAGATCCTGACCTCGTCGCCGCGTTCGGCGTTCAGAGCGTTCTCGCCGGTGATGCTGCCGACGGCGCCGTTGAAGAGTACGTAGGAGGGGTCTTCGTCGATGGCGCGCTGCATGTCGAACGCCTGTAGGCCTTTCTCGCCGAAGTCTCCTGTGGTGTAGAAGTCGCCCTGCATCACGTAGTATTCGCGGTCTACGGGAGCCAGCCCCTCTGCAGGTTCGACGACTATCAAACCGTACATGCCGTTGCCGATGTGCATCCCTACGGGAGCGGTTGCGCAGTGATAGACGTAGACGCCGGGGTTGAGGGCGCGGAACTCGATGCCGGTTTCGAAGCCGGGCATGGTCATCGTGGCCCGGCCACCGCCGTGTTCACCGGTTACCGCGTGGAGGTCGATGTTGTGCGGCATCTGACTGCCGTGATCGTTGCGAAGGCTGAGCCTCACGACGTCGCCCTCGCGCACTCGGATCATGGGGCCAGGGACGCTGCCGTTGAAGGTCCAGAACTTGTACTCGACTCCGGGCGCGATCTCCATGACCTCTTCGCTGGTGATGAGGTCGACTTCGACGAGCGCCGGGTAGTCGCGGCCGACGGCCGGGGCGGCTTTGGGAGCGTAGCCCAACTGGGCCTGGATGACGGGAAGGTCGGCGATCGGAAGGGTCCGTAGTTCCTGCGCTGCTGCGGCTCTCTCCGTGGTGTCGGTGGGGACGGCGCCGCCTGTGCTGGCGTCGAGGCCGCCCACGGTGGTCGCTACGGCGATGAACCCGACGAAGATTCCTGCTACGAGGTTCGGTCCGCTGAGGATGTTGTTCTTGAACCCTTTCATCGCTTCTCCTTCCATCCGATTCTCGGATGTTCTGGTCCAAGTTTAGGAGCGGCGCCGGCTCTGCAACAGGGAGCATTGTCCCGAGGGCGAGACGCTCCTTCGCGTCGGGGAGGGTGGACCTGTTACCTTTGCTGCCATGGAGTTCATCTGCCTGGCTGCCGGCAAGGGAACGAGGCTCGGCCGCCTGGGCGATTACCTGCAGAAGTGCATGTACCCGGTGGGGCTCAAGCCGTTCGTCGAGCACACGTTGGGTCAACTGGTGGCGAGCCGGTCGGCACGAGCGGGTCACGACCGGATCACCCTCGTGGTAGGCCACCATGGTGAGCAGGTGCGGCGCTACTTCGGCGGGGAGTTCGAGGGCCTCACCCTGGAGTACGTCGAGCAGGTTCAGAGGCTGGGAACGGGCCATGCCCTCGACCTGGCGTTCCAACGGCTCAGGCCCAAGGAGAGCGTTGTCGCCTGGCAGGCCGACCTCTTCGTCACGAGCTCGATGTTCCATCGGATCGGCGCCCACCCGGCCGCGAACGTCGTGACCCTCGGTCCCGGCCACGAAGAGGAGTCACCGGTACTGCGCGCGACGGTCGAGGGCGAGTTGGTCACCCGCGTCTGGGAGGGGGAGGGCCCGCTGCTCGACGTCGGCCTCTGGAAATTGTCTCCCGACGTACTCGGTCGGATCGGAGAGCGGCTCTCTCCAGGCGGCGAGATACGCATGCTGACGAACCTGCAGAGGTGCATCGACGATGGCGTCGCCGTGGGCTACGTCGTCACGGACGAGTGGATCCACCTGGGCGGAACGCTCCCGTCGGCAGAGGAGAACGTGCGGCGGGTGGTGGCGCGGATACACGAGATCGTGGAGGCCCCGGCGGGATGATCCGGGTCCGCACCCCGCTCAGGCTCCCTTTCGCCGGTGGGCTCACCGACGTCAAGGCGTACGCTCAGCGCTTCGGCGGCGTGACGGTGAGCGCCACGATCGGTCTGGGGGTCGAAGTCGAACTCTGCAGCTCACGGAGTGGCCGCTTCGAGATAGTAGATGCCGAGGGTCACGAAGCAGTCGACCGGTTGGACGATATACGGAACGACCTGGTGAGGGAGGTCCTCAGGGCGGTCGATCCCGCCCACCAGCCGGTGCGGGTAGTGGTCCGCCTCGAGGTCGAGGGGAAGAGCGGGCTCGGCGCCTCGGGCGCCATAGCCGTTGCCCTGCTGCAGGCGGCCTGGACGGCCCGGGGGGTCAGGCCCACAGCCGCGGAGTTGGGACGGGAGGCGGCGCGTATCGAAGTAGAAGTTCTGGCTGGCAACTCCGGCTACCACGACCCTCACGTCTGCGCCCGGGGCGGGATCCTGAGGCTCGACTACCGCGGCGCCGAGGTCGAGGCGACGGGGATCGAACTTCCGCAACGATTCCTGAGCGAGTTCGAGGCGTCGCTGCTCCTCTTCGCCACCGGGGTGAGGGCCGGCACCAGGGAGTCGCTGAGTCGCTTGAGCGGAAGGCTAGATGACGCGCTGGACGTCATGCACGAGATCAAGGCGCTGGCAAAGGAGACCGAGCAGGCCCTGACGCGAGGAGATCTGCACGGCATAGCGCGCTGCATCGCAGAGCAGCAACATCTGAAGCAGAGGCTCCCCGGGAACTTCAACGACCCGCTGGTCACGGAAGTACACTCGCTCCTCGCCCCACTCGGCGCGAGCGTGCAGTTCCCCGGCGGCAAGGTTGGCGCCTACATGTTCGTATGCTGTCCGGACGCCCAGCAGCCGCAGGTCAGAGCCGCACTGGACCGCTTCGCCGAGCTTCCTCTGAGCTTCTCGATGGAGGGGAGCCGCGTGGTGGAATAGGCGACCTAGGTCGGGCGCGCGCCCAGGAAGCTGGCTCTCCGGGCTCGGGTTCAGGCCCTCGATGCCAACTCGTCCTGGTCGCTTTGCCGCAACTCCTCCGTGTCCGGCGCGTGCGGAAGGGTGAACCAGAACGTGGCCCCGTTGCCGGGGCTCGATTCGGCCCAGACCCTGCCGCCATGCCGGTGGACCACCCGTCTCACCGTCGCCAGCCCCACGCCCGCCCCCGGGAACTCCGAGGTGGGATGCAGGTGCTGGAACGCGGTGAACAGCTTGTCCCGGTACTTCATGTCGAACCCGACGCCATGGTCGCGAACGAAGAAGACCTGCTCGTCACCCTCCTCGGTGGAACCGACCTCGATGATCACGCGTTCCAACGGTTGACTGAACTTGAAAGCGTTCTCCAGCAGGTGGCCCATCAGGGTCCTCAGCAGGTCTTCGTCGCCTACCACCGAGAGTCCCTCTTCGACCGAGAACTCCAGATCGACTTCGGGGTGATCCGCCGCGAGCGAACTCAGGAGCTCGTGCGACAGAGCCGTCAGGTCCACGCGGCTGGCGCTCGTACGCCAACGCGAGAGTCGCGACAGGGCGAGGAGGTGGTCGATCTGCTCCCCCATCAGCCGCGCC
Source organism: Trueperaceae bacterium (assembly GCA_036381595.1). NCBI lineage: Bacteria > Thermotogati > Deinococcota > Deinococci > Trueperales > Trueperaceae > Trueperaceae bacterium. Next base: position 318,893 of record DASVCN010000023.1, read on the forward strand.
GCCCTGCGGATGCGGTCGAGGTAGTTGCGACCCTGCTCGTCGAGCAGCTCACCGTAATCTTCCTTCAGGACCATGCTGAAGCCGTCGATCCCCCGCAGAGGAGCACGAACGTCGTGGGAGATCGAGTAGGCGAGGGCCTCGAGTTCGTTGCTCCGACTCGTCAGCACCCTGTTGGTCCTGCTCAACTCCCGCGTGCGTTGGGCCACCCTCTGCTCCAGCTCGGCGTTCAGTTGCCTGAGCTCTTCGACCAGCCGTTCCCGCTCGATCTCGGCCCGGCGCAGCTCGCTCACGTCCCGATTGACGATGACCATCATCTTGTCGCTGCCCGGGGACGCGCTCGCCAGGGTCAGCGAGGAGAGGATGAACAACTCCTCCCCGGACCTGTTGCGGTGGCGGACCTCGCCCTCCCAGTGACCGCTGTCGCCGAGGGCCCGAAGCACGGGCTCGAGCTCATCGCCCGAGCTGTCGATGCATACGAGTTCGGCGAGATCGCGGCCTGCGACTTCGCCCTCGGTCCAGCCGTAGACCCGCTCGGCCCCGCGGTTCCACCGCTGCACCTTCAGGTCGGGCGTGGTGACTATGATGGCGTCGCCCACATCCTCGAGGAGCAGCGCCAACTCCTGTCGCTGCGCTTCGGCCTCTCTAAGTCGCAGGTGTGCTCGGACCGTCGCGATGAGAACCGGCGGCTCGAGAGGATAGGTGAGATAGCCGTCTGCGCCGCTCTCCAGGCCCCGCACCTGCGAGTCGGCATCGATGAACGTCGCCGAGATGTGGAGGACCGGGATGTGAGCCGTGGCCGGATCCCCCTTCAGGCGGGCGCTGACCTCCAGGCCGCTGATGTCGGGAAGATTGACGTCGAGCAGCACCAGGTCGGGCAGCGAGGCCGCCAACTCGAGGCCTTCGTTCCCGGTGGCCGCCTCCAGCACGCCGAAGCCAGCCTGCCGCAAGATCCTCCCCATCGCGTAACGACCGATCTCGTCGTCGTTGACCACGAGGATCGTACTCAGCCGGGGCTCGTCCATCTCATCTCGCTTTCTCGTGGCGGCGTGCGACCGCCTGGCTCAGGGCCGAGCCAACCAGTGCGGCCGCATCACCCGTCGAATAGGCACTCTTGGGCAGCAGGACAGCCCCCAACTCATCGAGCCGGCTCTTCTCGCGCTCGTCCAGGCTCTTCGAGGTCACGACGACTACGCCGATGCTACTAGTTTCCGCTCCCTCACGCAGCCGCTCTAGGACCTCGAAGCCGTTGACCCCCGGCATCACCAGGTCGAGGAAGATGACTTCCGGCTCCTCCGCGTGCGTGCGCCGAAGGCCCTCCTCGCCGTCCGCCGACTCGACGGCGGGATAGCCCAGGTCCGCCAGCAGGCCCTTGAGGATGTAACGGTCGATCTCGTTGTCGTCCACGATCAGCATCCTGCTGCCCGGCGCCGCGTGACCCTCGCTTCCGGCACTCTGTCCGACGCCCTCCGGGACCCGTGCGGTAGGGAGCCTCAGCCAGAAGGTCGACCCCTTCCCAGGCTCGCTCTCGACCCCGACCGTGGCCTCCAGGAGGTCGGCGAGCTTTCGGGAGATGGCCAGTCCGAGGCCGCTGCCGATAGTCTTCTGCTGCGCCGGTCCCGACAGTTGGCGGAACTCCTCGAAGATGTTCTCCTGATCCTCGGGGGCGATGCCGATGCCGGTGTCCGTCACCGAGAAAACGACCGCCTCCGACTCCAGTTCGACGGTAATCCGGACTTCGCCTTCTGCGGTGAACTTGAGGGCGTTGGCGATGAAGTTGCGGAGGATCTGCGTGAGTTTGCGCTCGTCGACCCAGAGGACGGGGATCCGCTCGAAGCCGGTGAAGACCAGGTCGACGTCGGGGCTCGTTACCAGCGGGAGGAACATCCCGCGCAGGGCGCTCATCAGATCCTGGGGGTCGACCTTCGTGGGTTGGACCGGCAGGTTGCCCGCCTCGACCTTGGCCATGTCGAGCAGGTCGTTGACCATCTCGAGCAGCTCGCCGGCAGCCCGCCTGATGAATATGACCTGCTTCGTCTGCTCCTCCGAGAGGTCGCCGTCGGCGTGGCCGAGGAGCAGGCGCGAGAGTGCGAGTACCGAGTTGAGGGGGGTGCGGAACTCGTGGCTCATGTGAGCGAGGAAGCGCGACTTCACCTGATTCGCCTGGTGCAACTCCTTCGCCTTCTCGTCGAGCTCGGCGTAGAGGGCTACGACCCCGCGGTTGGTATCCTCGAGCTCCTGGTTCAGTCTCACCAGCTCCTGCTGGTTCCGTTCGAGCGCCTCGAGGGCGGTTATGAGGTCCTGGTTCTGCTGCCTCAGTTCGTCGATCGGCGTGCGCGGCTGGGAGTCCACGATCGTCTCGGTGATCTCCTGCAACTGCGTCCGGTTGAACGGCCGCAGCGACTGCGGCCGCGCCTTCCTTATCGTGACGGTCGTTCCGTTCCCCGGCGTGGAATCGATCTCGAACCCGTCCATAAGCCTGCGCGCGCCAACCAGCCCGAGGGCCGATGTTCCGCTGCCATGCGAGGAGGGGTTGAGGACCTCCTCGATGTCGGCGATCCCCGGTCCTTCGTCGGCGACCTTCATCACCAGCACCTGGGAGGGCGGGGCCTCCTCGAGCGCGAACTCGACCCTCCCCGATCCGGCGTGGACGACGGCGTTGCGCGCGAGTTCTGAAACGGAGGTGGCGACCCTGATCTGGTCCTGCGGTTCGAAGCCGAGCAGCTGAGCCACCTGTTTCGCTCGCTGTCGTGCGGTGACCACGTCCTGCTCGTAACGGAGTTCGAGCGTCAGGAGGGGAAGCCGCTTCATTCCAACCACTGCCTTGCGACCAGGACGGAGAGGTCGTCGCGGTCGCGCGCGAAGTCGCGGTAGAGGACGGCCGCCAGCAGGGCGGGTGACTTCCGCTCGAGGCCTGGGTAAGCGCCGATGTCCCAGCGGTTGCTCATCCCGTCACTGTGCATGATCAGCGTCGTGTTCGCCGTCCAGGGATAGTCGAAAGCCTGGAACTTCCTGACCTCCTGCCCAAGGGTGCCATTGTAGGAGACGAGGTTGCGGCTTCCCTCCGGGGTGTGCAGCACGGCGTTGATGTTGCCGATGCCCACGTAGCGGATCGACTGTCGGTCGCTCCTAAGCTCGGCGACCGCGGCGACACCTCCCCGACTAGCCCTGAGTGCGTTGTGCACGGCTTCCATCAGCCTCTCGGGCGGAAGGTGGAGGTTCTTCGAGAAGGTACGTACCGCGGTATCCGCCGCTTCTGCCGCCATCACGCCATGCCCCAGCCCGTCCACCACGAAGGCGAGGAAACGGCCGTCCCCTCCGGCCCAGGCGAGCCCGTCGCCGCACTCGGTTTCACCGACCATCGGGAACCGCAGGCCGGAGGCAGCCATCCCGTGAGCAGGTCCACGCGCTCGGGCGCCTGTCGGCGAAAGCCGCGCGAGGACGGCGGTTCCCCGGCCGGGCGACGAGTAGAGATCGAACTCGTCCGCGAGGCGTCTCACGGCCCCCAGGCCCGTGCCTGGGCTGCCCGCCGTCGAGTAGCCGTCGGAGAGGGCCTGAGAGACGTTGCGGATCCCTGGACCTTCGTCGAGGGTCAGGACCGTGAGGGAGGGTCCGCCAGCCGCCGGCACCACTATCAGCTCACCTCCTCCATCGGAGTGCTTGACGAGGTTCCTGGCCAGCTCGGTCACCACGAGCTCGACTTTCCCGACGTCACTGTCGCGCCAGCCGCACTCAAGGCTCAGGCCCGACGCCCGACGCCGGGCCTCGCCCACCTGGCTCGTGTCGGCTACGGCCAGCTTCAGGGGCAGCATGCGAGCCCGTTCAGTAGCACATTCCAGACCCAGCTCACCAGCGCAGGCCAGCCCCAGCTCACTGGCGCCCTCCAGATCCCGTTCCGCGGACCACCCGAGCCCCTACTTCCACTTGGTTGCGACGACACTCGTGCCCTCCCCGACCCGAGAACTGAGTTCGAACTCGTTGACCAGCCGCCTGGCTCCGCCCAGACCGAGGCCCATGCCCTCGCCTGTGGAGTAGCCATCCTTCATGGCGAGTTCCACGTCGGCTATCCCCGGACCCTTGTCCTCGAACGTCATCCGCAAGCCCTGACGGTTGCCGTTCTCGAGCATCTCCAGGCGAAGTTTCCCACCGCCTCCGTAAACGTGCATGTTGCGCGCCAGTTCGCTCGCGGCGGTGACGAGCTTGGTCTGGTCCACGAGGCTGAAGCGCATCTCCACCGCCCACGACCGCACCGTCTGCCGTGCCCTCACGATGTCGTCGGCTGATCTGACGGCGAGCTCGTCGCTCCGCCGCACCTTCATCGAGGAGACCTAGCCATCGTCGGGATCGGCCTGGTCCAACGTCGTTCGGAGCAGCTCCATGCCTCGTTCGACGTTGAGGGCGGTCTTGACGCCCTGCCAGGAGATCCCGAGTTCGACGAGCGTGATCGCCACGGCCGGCTGCATGCCTACGATCACGGTACGGGCGTCGAGGATGCGTGAGAGCACCGCGATGTTGCCCAGCACGCGGCCGATGAACGAGTCGACCATGTCCAGCGCCGAGATGTCGATGAGCACACCACGGGCCCCGGTCGCGGTGATCATGCTCGTCAGGTCCTCCTGAAGCTGGAGGGCGAGCCTGTCGTGCATGTCGACCTGGATGCTTACGAGCAGGAATTCGCCCATCCGCAGGATGGGTATTCGTTCCGTTCCTACCATCCGCGTCAGGAGTTTACAGGGCCGACCTTGTGGCCGGTACGCCGCAGGGCGGTGTAGAGGGCGTCGGCCAGTGAAGCCTTGGTCGTGACCTCGTTGAGATCGATGCCCAGGTGAACGATAGTCTGCGCTATCTGAGGACGTATGCCGCTGATGATGCAGTCGGCGCCCATGAGCTTGGCTGCCGAGACGGTCTTGAGCAGGTGTTGCGCCACCAGAGTATCGACGGTCGGCACGCCGGTGATGTCGACGATGGCGATCGTCGAACCCGTCTCCACGATCCGTTCCAACAGGCTCTCCATCACGACCTGCGCCCGTTCGCTATCGAGAGTACCGATCATCGGCAGGGCCAGAACGCCCTCCCAGATCTTCACGACAGGAGTGGAGAGCTCGAGCATCTCCTGGCGCTGTCTCTCGATGATCTCGTCCCTGGAGCGGGTGTAGGTCTCGGTGGTGTAGAGCCCCAATCGGTCGAGCAGCGTGGTCGCTTGCCACAACTCCTTCACCAGCTCCTCGGGTTCGTTCTCATACTCCTTGCGGAGGAAGGTGAAGAGGCTCTGCTTCAGGGAGAATATGTAGGTGGCGACTTCCACCGGCGTGAACCCCTGGCGGGCCCGGCTACGCGAATACTCGTCCAAGGCGTCCCGCAGGTCGGACCACTGCTCGGCCTCGAGGTTGTCGACGCTGCCGTCCTTCGCCGCCTCCTTGAGGAGCCCCAGGAACTCCTTCGACTGGCTCCTGAGTTCGGTCTCCGAGATCAGGTCGGGCCTGAATGCCGAAGAAGACGCCTGCTGCTTCATCCAGTCGTCGAGGATGCGCTTCTCTTGTTTCTCCAGTATGGCTGGTATGCGGCTACTGCCGGACTTCGGCATCAACTGCCCCTTTCGGTCAACGCCGGAGTCTACCAGAAGGTATTCTCACGTCTGGTCTCATGCCGTTAGCGTTACAGCGTTGCGGCAGCCCATGCTAGTTTGTTCCGATGCGCGCTACCCCAGACTCCCGGTCCATCGTCGAGAGGGCGGTGGCCTCGGGCGCCGCGTCGTGCGCGTTGGCGTTCGCGTCGGGCGACGAACGGCCTTTCGCCGTGGGAGTGGTCCGGGAGGGAGGTCCGGCGGCGACTCCGGGCACCATCTTCGACCTCGCCTCGCTGACCAAGGTAGTCGCCACCCTGCCCTCGGTCGTGCGGCTCTTGTCGGAAGGGGAACTCTCGCTGGAGGACCGGGTGGGCCGCTTCTTCAGCAACGCAGGCTGGTTCCAGACCCCGTCCCTGGCCGACTCGACGGTCCGTCAGCTACTGACGCACACCTCCGGCCTGCCGGCCTGGCTGCCGCTCTTCGCGACGACCTCGCTGCGGCGCGCCGCGCTCGCCGCCCTGCTGCAGACCCCGCTCGAGCGGCCCCAGACGGTCGCCTACAGCGACCTCGGCTTCATGCTCCTGGGCGCGTTGATAGAACGGGTGAGCGGCGAGCGCCTCGACCGCTTCGCCAAGCGGTACGTCTTCGAGCCACTGGGTATGTCCCGTACCGGCTTCGGGCCGGTGGACGGCAGTGATGTGGCTGCCACCGAGGATTGCGGCTGGCGTGGCCGGTTGCTCCAGGGCGAGGTCCACGACGAGAATGCTGCGGTGTGGGAGGGGGTGGCCGGGCACGCCGGTCTCTTCGGCACCGCTGCCGATCTGGGCCGCTACTGCCGTTCCTGGCTCCTCCTCGACCCGCTGCTGGGGTCCGAGGAGATCCTGCTCGAGGCGACCCGTGAGCAGGTGAGGTCGAAAGAAGGCGTGCGCTTCGGGCTGGGCTGGCTGCTCGACAACGACGGCGGCTGGGCCGGCAAGGGTGCCAGAGGCTACGGCCACACCGGCTTCACCGGCACTTCCATCTCGTTGGAGCCGGCCGAAGGGGGCGGCGGTTCGTTCGCCGTGCTGCTCACCAACCGGGTTCATCCACACCGGGGGCGGCGGAAGGGCGTCTCAGAGCTCCGCAGCGCGTTCCACGAGGCGCTGCGGGCCGGGGACGAGCCGGCGGAAGGGGAGCGGCGATGAGCGGCGAAGTGCGTCGCCGCCAGGTAGATGCCCCTGCCGGCGGAGGGGAGCTGCCACCGATGACGGTGCTGAGCCTCATGTCGGGCACCTCGGCCGATGGCGTCGACGGCGTCCTCGCACGGCTCCACCTTCGACCCGGCGGACTCGACTGGCAGGCGCTGGGACGCCTCTCCCGTCCATACCGACCGGAACTGCGAGAGCGGCTGCTGCGGGCGCTGAAGCCGCAGACCTCCGACGTCTCGCTCATCACCCAGCTCGATGCCGAGGTGGGTCACGCCTACGCCGATGCCGCCGAGGAGTTGGCGGCCTCTTGCTCCACGCCGCTCGACCTCATCGCCATCTCGGGCCAGACGGTCTACCACATCCCTCGCGAGGACGCCTCGCGTGACTGGCGAACCAGATCTACTTTGCAGGTCGGCGAAGCCTCGTTGGTGGCCGAAAGGTGTCGGGTGCCGGTCGTGAGCGACTTCCGGAAGGGCGACATGGCGGCCGGCGGGCAGGGAGCGCCCCTCGTTCCGTTCGGTGACCTGCACCTCTACGGCGAACGCGGCGTGAACAGGGCCGTCCACAACCTCGGCGGGATATCGAACCTCACCTATCTCCCGGCCAGCCTCTCCGGGGAGCGCGTACTGGCTTTCGACACCGGTCCGGCGAACTGCCTGATGGACGAGGCGGCAGCTCGCTACGCCGGTCTGGCGTTCGACGAGGACGGCGCCCTGGCCGCGGCAGGACGGGTCGACGAGAGGCTCCTGAACGGCTGGCTGGAGCACCCCTACCTGCGACTGCCTCCGCCCAAGACGACCGGCCGGGAGGTGTTCGAGCTCGATTCGTTCGTCAGCGGGCCCACGCCCGAACCTGCCGACCTGCTGGCCACCCTGTGCGCCTTCACCGCCGAGTCGGTGGCGGCCGCCTACCGGGAGCACGTCATCCCCCTCGGGCTCGACGAGGTGCTGCTCGCCGGCGGCGGAGCCCTCAACCCCACCTTGGTGCGGATGATCCGAGACCGCCTGCCCGTCCCAGTTCGGACCTTCGCCGAACTCGGCTATGACGCCCGTGACCGGGAAGCCCTGGCGTTCGCGGTGATGGGTTACTGCGGTTTCCACGGCCTCGCGAACGTCCTGCCGTCGGCAACCGGGGCAAGCCGGCCGGTGGTAGCTGGCAAGATCGTCGACCTTCGCCCCCGCTGGGGTGAGTGAGCGTAGTGGACGCAGCCCGACTCCTGATGATCGACATCTCCGGACCGCGCCTCATCCCGGAGGAGCGGGCCTTCCTGTCGGAGCGGCGTCCCGGCGGAGTCTGCCTGTTCGGGCGCAACGTCGTCGACCGCTACCAGGTCGCCGAACTCGTGGCCGAGCTGCGTTCACTGGCGGGAGCCGACCTGCTCGTGGCCGTCGACCAGGAGGGGGGTGGGGTGGTCCGCATCCCTGATCTGCCCTACCCGCCCAGTGCCATGGCCCTCGGAGCCGCAGATGACACCAGCCTGACCCACGATGTGGCCGCCGCCACCGGAAAGGGGCTGCGGGCGGTCGGGATCAACGTTGACTTCGCCCCGGTGGCCGACGTCAACTCCAACCCGGCCAATCCGGTGATCGCCGACCGCTCCTTCGGCGCGGACCCGCAGCACGTCGCTCGCCACGTGGCCGCGTTCGTGACGGGCCTGCAGTCGGCGGGGGTGGCAGCTACGCTCAAGCACTTCCCCGGCCACGGCGATGTCGACGTCGACTCGCACCTCGACCTGCCCACGCTGGAGAAGACCCCGGAGATGCTCGAGCGACTCGAGTGGCTCCCGTTCCAGGCGGGGATGGACGCCGGTGCCGCGGCCGTCATGACCGCCCACATCCTGCTTCCGGCGGTCGATGCTGAGCTGCCCGGTACTCTCTCTCCGGCCGTTTCCGGTGCGCTGCTGCGGCAGCGGCTGGGCTTCGGTGGGGTCGTTTTCAGCGACGCCCTCGAGATGAAGGCGATCGCCGATCGCTGGAAGGCACCCGAGGCGGCCGTGCTGGCGATCGCTGCGGGCGTCGACATGGCTGCTCAGGTCGGTCCGCTGACGACCCACCGGCAGACCGTGGTGGCGTTGGAGGAGGCGCTGGCGCAGGGCCGGCTCGATGAGGTCAAGCTGAAGGACTCACTGGCAAGACTCGAGAGGCTCTCGAACGCCTTCCCGGGCATCGGGGCCGACCTCGCCGCCGCCTTCCCCGAGGGGGCTGAGGAGCGGTTGCGCGATGCAGCCCGCCTTGGGAGCGTGGCCATCGGCGACCTCCCGCACCTGAGCCGCGGCTCCCGGGTCGTGCTCGTCGCGGCTGGCGCGAGCAGGCAGAGCGCCGCCACCCAGGCGACGGTGCGTCCCGCTGCCGGGCTGGCCGGCGAACTGCGCGAGTTGGGGGCAGAGGTGGCCGAGATCGAGTACCGACGGGGCGAGGCGGACTCCGCGGCAGAAGCCGCACTCCGAGCGGCGAACGGGAGAGACCTCCTCATCTTCGCCTCCACCTCCCGTACTGCGCTCGGCGCGGACGAGCAGGCGCTCGCCATGCGCCTCGCGCGACAAGCGCCGCGCTTCCTCCACCTCGCCCTCTGGAACCCGTTCGCCGTCAACGTCGTGCCCGGTCCCGCGCTCATCACGTTCGGTTGGCGCGCCCGGTCGCTGAGGGCTGCCGCCTTGGCTCTCTTCGGCGAACTGGTGGTGACCGGTTCACCGCCGGTTCGACTGGAACCGGCGCGCCTGGCCTAGCAGAGCTTCCCCGACTCGACCCGGTCGGCCGAGGACGCCGCTAGCTCCTGGCAGGCCTGGCGTCGGCTCGTTCGCTCGATGAGGCTCTGGGGCCCAGCGCCGCTCCCACCAGGAACTCGAACGGCAGCAACTGGTCCGGATGGTCGCGGAAGCTCATCTCGGGGTGCCACTGCACCGCGAGGAGCGGCGCTCCGGCGCTGGCCTCGATCGCCTCGATCAGCCCGTCACCGGTCCGGCCCACCACCCTCAGGTTCTCGCCCAGGTGTTCGATCCCCTGGTGGTGGTGCGAGTTCGTCCGAAGAGCGGTCCGGCCGAGTTCGCGCGCGAGGAAGCACTCCTGTTCGAGGGAAACGGCGTGGCTCGGTGCTCCGCCGATGTCCACCTGGTCGTGCTGGATCATCTCCGGCAGGTCAGGCAGATGCTGGTGGAGGGTGCCCCCTTCGGCGACGTTGATCACCTGGATACCGCGGCAGACCCCGAGGACCGGCAGCGAACGCTCCCGAGCGGCCCGGTAGAGGGCGAGTTCGAACTCGTCACGGCGGCGGTCGACCTTGCCTAGCCGAGGCTCCGGCTGGCGGCCGAAGTATTCCGGATCGATGTCGGCGCCCCCCGTGAAGAGTACGCCGTCGATCCCCTCCAGGAAGGCGTGGACGAGTCCTGGCTCGAGATTGGCGGCGAGTAACGGCAGGCCGCCAGCCAGCGCCACCGCCTCAGAGTAGTTGCGGCCGGTGAGGGTGTCCTCCCGGCGCAGACCGCGGTCTCTGAACTCGGTGGAGGTCGTGAGCAGTATGCGGGGTCGTTCCACGCCCGCAGCGTAACCGCCTGAGGGACCATCGCTTGCCCTGTGCACCTAGTAGCCCTGCATCCCCGCGCCGATGGGGAACTCGCCTACCGGAACCGGCAAGGTCCCGCTCGGCTGGGCTGCCCCGGTCAATATCGCGGCGGCGCCGCGCAAGTTCGAGCCGCGGTAGCCGTAGACTGCCAGATAAGCGTCGGGACGTTCGGGGAGGAAGCGGAGGTCGTCCGGGTTCCCCAGGGCCACGACCACGAGCGGCCTGCCTGTCGCGGCGAGCCGTGCCTCCAGCTCCGCCGATCCGGCCGGGAACCCGCCTAGCCAGTGGTAGCTGCCCAGCACCACGACATCGGCGCCCTGAGCCAGGCGGACCGCCTCCTCGATCTGACCCTGGGTGGGCCGCTCTGAGACGGTGAAACTCTGGACCCCGGCTACGCTCTGCGCCAACACGGAACCTAGGTGGGGCGGCTCGCCGAACAGGCTCGGTCGCGGTGCTACTACCAGGACGCGAGCGTCTTCGGGGAGTGGCAGGATGTCGTCGTTGATCAGGAGCGTTGCGCCAAGGGCGGCTACCCGGGTCGCCAGTTGCCGGTGCGATTCGTAGTCAGGGGTCGGCCCGTCCCAGCTGGGACGGTGGCGCTCCGCGACCGCTCGGCCGCGCGCGACCGCTTGCCGCACCCGCTCCTCACTGAGCCTGCCGCTGCGTACGGCCTCGAGCAGGGCAGCGTGCACCTCGCGCTGCTTCTCCAGGTCAGGCCCGAGCAGCACCAGGTCGGCGCCGGCGAGCACGCTCATCACCGCCGCCTCGCCGGCCCCGAAGTTCTCGTCGATGGCTTCCATGTCCATGTAGTCCGTGACTATTAGCCCCTCGAACCCGAGGTCGCCGCGCAGGAGACCGGTCAGTGCCGCCGACGACAGGGTGGCGGGCAGTTCCGGTTCGATAGCCGGGAAGGTGACGTGCGCCGTCATGATCGCGGGCACGCCAGCCTCCACCATAGCTCTGAAGGGGGGGAGCTCCACCGCCTCGAGGCGTTCCAGGTCGCCGTCGACGCTGGGAAGCGCGAGGTGCGAGTCGGTGGAGGTGTCGCCGTGGCCCGGGAAATGCTTGGCCACCGCCGCGACACCTGACTCCTCCAGGCCCAGGAGGTAGGCGCGGCCGAACCGGGAGACCGTGTCGACGCTGGCGCCGAACGAGCGGATGCCGATGATCGGGTTGTCGGGATTGATGTTCACGTCCACCACCGGCGCGAAGTTCATGTTGAAGCCCGCGTAGGTTAGTTCCTCGCCGGTAGCGCGGGCGACGGCGGTAGCCAGTCGGGGATCCCCAGTTGCAGCCAGGGCCATGTTTCCGGGGAAGATGGTCGCGTCATCGACCCGGTAGGTGGTGAACGGACCTCCCTCCTGGTCGATGCCGAACAGCAGGGGATAGTCTGCCGCCTCCTGCAAGGCGCGGGTCGCCTCCCGCGCGGCCCGCGTGGAGGGCACGTTGCTGGGGTAGATGAGGAAGCCGGCTGGCTCGAACTCTTCGAGCCGCTCGAGCGGCGCTTCGGCGCCGGGGTAAGCGAGCAGAAGCAGCCGACCCACCAGCTCCTCGGCCGGCACCTGTTGAGCGAGAGCAGCGAAGGGTGCCGAGCAGAGGATCAGCACGATCAGCATGCGCACGGCGCCTTGGAGAGGCCCGAAGATCGAGGGATTCTCGGCAGCAGTCATCTCGCTACCGTCGTTCGGGGTCGAGTAGGTCACCCGGGCAGTCTATCGAGCCATCGGCTGTCCGTCTGCCCAACTCTTCGGACATAGGGCGTGTGTCTGGCCGCTGCCCCCGGTGCGTCGGACCGCCGAACTGTGGTTCTCGCGGCTTGTTTGACCCGTCCCCGACACCGGAGTATCGTTATGCGAGCAAAAAATACAGGTATTCAAGGAAGCGAAGGAAGGTAGTGATGTCAAAACCGTTGAAGTCCATCCTCCTGTTCTCCCTGCTGGCGAGCTTCACGCTGGCGCAGACCGAGATCGAGTTCGCCACCTGGGGCGGCACCGAAGACCTGGCTATCTACGAGGACCTGATCGCCGAGTTCGAGGCCGAGCACCCGGAGATCGACATCGTCCTCAACCACATCCCCTCTGCCGGGGACTACGAACAGAACCTCGCCACTCTGATCGCTGCGGGCGCCGCCCCCGACGTCTTCTTCATAAACAACATCTCGCTTCCGGGCTTCGCCGCCCAGGGCGCCTTCATGCCGCTCGAGGAGTTCGCCGGCGAGGAGTTCCTCTCGGACTTCTTCGAGGGCCACCTCGACGCCTTCCGTTATCAGGGTGAGCTGATGGCGATCCCGCGTGATATCTCGAACCTGGTGCTCTTCTACAACCAGGATATGTTCGAGGAGGCGGGCATCGAACCGCCAACCGACGACTGGACTTGGGATGACTTCCTCTCCGCCGCTCAAGCGCTCACCCAGGACACCGATGGCGACGGCCAGGTCGACCAGTTCGGTTTCGGCTACTCCACCTACTACCTGTTCTGGCAACCGTGGGTCTGGTCCAATGGCGGTGAGTTCTTCGCCGAGGACCACAGCGAGTTCACCCTCGACCAGGGCGCCGGGCTCGAAGGACTGCAGTACTACGTGGACCTGCGCTGCGAGGAGAACGTGGCCCCCACCTCCGAACAGGCCGCCGAGCGCAATGCCGCCAGCATGTTCGCCGAGGGTGACGCCGCGATGATCGTCGACGGTCGCTGGCGCGTGGCGCCCCTCAACAGCGATCCGGCTGTCGACTTCCAGTGGGACGTCGCCCTCTTCCCCCACGGCGAAGCAGGTTCGATCGTCGACATCGACGGGTCGGGATGGGGTATCTCGAGCAGCAGTGACGCGCCCGAGGCGGCCTGGGAGTTCATCCAGTTCGTTTCCTCACCCGAGGCGATGGAGCGGTGGACCGAAGCAGGCATCATCATCCCGGCGCGTCGCAGTGTTGGACTGAGTCAGTCGTTCATCACCCCCGACGTCCCGCCTGCAAGCGATGAAGTGTTCATCGAGGCGAACGAGACGGCAATCCCGACCGAGACCTTCGAGGGCTGGGGCGAGTTCGTCAACCTCCTGAACGAGGGCATGAGCGAAGTGTGGCTCTGCGAGACGTCGGTCGAGGAGGGTCTCTCGATCATCCAGGAGGACGTCGAAGACCTCCTGTCCGACTACCAGTAGGAGTCGACTGAGGGTGGGGGAGAGGCCCTTTCCCCCACCCCTAGCTAAGACCTTCGGCCGCCTGGCGGCCTATCTTCGATGGCTACCGAATCGAAAGTCACAGCCGCCCGCACCCGCCGCGAGGAGCGTAGCAAGCCGGCGAACCGTTCCGGCGACGGACTCTGGGCCGTGTTCTTCCTCGCGCCCAGCCTGCTGGGCATCCTCGTGTTCGTCGTCGGGCCGATCCTGATGTCTATCGTCATCTCGTTCACCGACTGGCGACTCGCCTCCCCGCTCACCGTCGCCTCGCTGCGCGACGCCTGGGTAGGGCTGGAGAACTACGTCGAACTCCTCAGCTGGGAGGAGGCGATCTGGTCGCCACTCAGGAATGTCGCCTGGCGAGCGCCGATACTGCTCCTGTCGGCAGCGGGGAGTATCTGGCTGCTGGCCCGACGGAAACTGAGCGTCGCCTGGGGCGTTGGCTTCGTTGTCGTGTCCCTGGTGCTGTTCGGTTACTTTGCCGGGCTGCAGATCGACTGGGAGGACCGGCGGTTCTGGCAGAGTATGTGGAACACGCTCTACTTCGTAGGGCTCACCGTTCCGCTCACAGTGGCGATCGCCCTGCTGCTGGCGTCGGCTCTGAACCGACCTCTGCGAGGTTTGGCTCTCTATCGCGCGGCCTACTTCATGCCGGTGATATCGGGCGCGGTGGTGGTCGCGCTCGTGTGGAGGTGGATGTTCAACCCCACGATCGGCCCGATCAACCAGTTCCTCGGTCTCCTGGGGATCGAGGGCCCGGGCTGGCTCAACAGTCGCGAGTGGGCGATGCCGGCGATCATCATCACCGACGTGTGGAGCAACGTGGGCTTCTACATGGTGATCTTCCTGGCCGGCCTGCAAGGGATCCCGCAGCACCTCTACGAGGCGGCCGAACTGGACGGGGCCGGACGGTGGCAGAAGTTCTGGAACGTCACCGTGCCGCTGCTGAGCGCCACCACCTTCCTCAACATCGTACTGGCGCTCATAGCGGCCTTCCAGGTGTTCGCTCTGCCCTACATCATGACCGACGGCGGACCAGCCGGCGCCACCCGAGTGCTCGTCTTCTACATGTACGAGCGGGCGTTCGACACGCCGTTCCGGATGGGCTACGGCTCGGCGATAGCCTGGATCGTCTTCCTGATCATCTTCGCCATAACGGCGGTCCAGTGGTACGCCAGGCGCAGGTGGGTGCTCCATGAGGAGTAGGGCGTGAAGCGCAACCATCCTCTGGCCACAGTGGGCGCACACGTCCTGTTGCTCGCTGGCGCCTTCCTGATGCTCATCCCGTTGCTCTGGACCGTGTCGACCTCGTTCAAGGCCCCGGGGACCGAGTTCAGCCTGCCGGTGCGCTGGATCCCGGAGACTTGGCATCCGGAGAACTACCTGGAGGTGGCCCGGCTGGTCCCGCTCGGGCGCTGGTTCTTCAACTCGCTGGTGGTCGCGCTCGCCTGCACGGTGGGACAGATGCTGACCGGTTCGATGGCCGGCTACGCTTTCGCGCGGCTGCGCTTCCGCGGTCGCGACACGGCCTTCCTGCTCTTCCTGGCGACGATGATGATCCCGCCCCAGGTGACTATCATCCCGCTCTTCATAATCGTTCGCGCCCTCGGCTGGTACGACACCTACCCGGGCCTCATAGTCCCGGGCCTGTTCGGCGCCTTCAGCGTCTTCATCATGCGCCAGTTCTTCCTGACCGTACCCGGTGAACTGGAGGATGCCGCCCGGATCGACGGGGCCAACCATTGGCAGATCTACTGGCGGGTGATGCTGCCGCTATCCGGCCCGGCCCTGGCGACGTTGGGCACCTTCACCTTCATGACCTTCTGGAACTCGTTCCTCTACCCGCTCATCATCACCAGGCGGGAGGAGATGAGGACGCTTCCGGTAGGTCTTAGCGTGTTCCGCGAAACGTTCACGACCGAGTGGACCCTGCTCACCGCCGGTCTCGTGATGAGCCTGATCCCGGTGGTGATCGCCTTCCTCCTGGGGCAGAGGTACTTCGTTCGCGGGATCAACATGACTGGTCTCAAATAGGACTCCCTGGGGCGGGCAGGCACAAGGAGATCCTGCGTGCCGTACCCGCGATGGAGTGGCATCCCCGTGCGGTCGTCGTCTACCCAGCCGGATCGAGCACACCCGGCATTCCGGTCCACGCGCAACTAAAAGGTTGCGAAATGCACCGGTCTCCGCTAAAGTGCAACTCGGAGGTTGCGCATGAGCGATCGGATCGAGAAGAGCATCGAACTCGAGGCCCCAAGGTCACGGGTCTGGCGGGCCATCACCGATCATCGCGAGTTCGGCGAGTGGTTCGGGGTGAAGCTGGAGGGGCCGTTCGAGAAGGGGAAGGTAACCCGGGGCCGCGTCACCAACCCCGGCTACGAACATGTGACATGGGAGGTGTTCGTCGAAGCGATCGAGCCGGAAACGCTCTTCGCCTTCACCTGGCATCCCCATGCGATCGACACGGAGGTGGACTACTCGGAAGAGCCCCAGACGCTCGTCGAGTTCAGGCTGGAGGAGACGGCCGGCGGCACGCTGCTCCACCTCACCGAGTCGGGTTTCGACGAGATCCCGGCCAACAGGCGCCAGGCCGCTTACCGCGGCAACGAAGGCGGCTGGACGGCCCAGATGAAGAGGATCGAAAGCTACCTCGCCAGCAGGTCGTAGTCGTGCTCCAAGGCAGGGCTCATGAGCATGCCGCCGTCTTCTCGGCGATGGGCGACGAGACCCGGCTCGCACTAATCGCCCAGCTTGCGAGCGGCGAGCGGCGCTCGATAACCGAGTTGAGCGAGAGTTCGACGCTCACCAGGCAAGCCGTGACCAAGCACCTGCGGGTGTTGGAGGGAGCGGGGATAGTGCGCAGCTACCGCTCGGGCCGGCTGACCCTGTTCGAACTGGATCCGCAGCCCATCCGCGAAGCGAACGAGTTCCTGGACGTAGTCTCAGAACAGTGGGATCGCAAGCTGGCCGAACTGAAGCGGTTCGTTGAGGAGTGAGAAGGCTCGGCATGTAACACTTCGGGTAACAGGAGAGCCATGGACAGTCCCATCCGCAGCCCGTTCCTCATCGAGTCGCTACCCGGCTATTCGCCAACCATAGGTCACCTGGTCGCGATGATGAACTACGCCAGGTCGACTACCCTGGAGGCCGTAGCCGGCCTGAGTCCCGCAGAGCTCGACTTCCTCCTTGATGGTGAGGCCAACAGCATAGGCATGCTGCTCGAGCACATGATCTGGGTCGAGCGAGGCTACCAGGCGAACACCTTCGGCTGGGCGATCGAAGGGGAGGAGGTGGAGCGCTGGCGACTGGGCAGCGACCTGGGCGAGGAGGGGAGGAAGCAGATTCGCGGTTTCGATCTCGACCACTACCTCGAGAGGCTCAAGGCGATTCGCGACCGCACGTTGGCGGAGTTCGCGAAGCGCGACGACGCGTGGCTCTTCGAGGAGGGCGAGTGGTGGGGCGGCAACGTATGTAACAACTACTTCAAGTGGTTCCACGTCTTCGAGGACGAGATCAACCACCGAGGGCAGATCCGTATCATCAGGAAGCGGCTGCCAGGGTAGGGGGCGCAGTCATCGGGAACGACGAGGCGCATCCGTACTTGACGAACGCCTGCGCCGGGAGGATCATCCGCTTACTGGCGAAGCCTGGTAAACAGGTTCGTAGACCTTCCATACACGTCACAACGGGATCTCGGCCTACCCGCTAGTAGGAGGAGGTTGACGCTCTGCAAGGGCGGCCCCGGTCGGTTTCGGTTCTCGACCTGCTGACCGGCGCTATCTGGGCCTTCTTTTCGCGGACGGAAGTTTCTGCCTGACGCGAAGCCACGGGCGCGCCGCTCGTCGCGCCCCGAAGAGGGGAGTCATGAGGGTCACCACCTCCAAGCTGTTCCGCTGGGCGGGCGTGGCGCTGATCGTCGCCGGCGCGATCTTCGCCGGCATCCAGCCGATCCATCCGCCGGATGTTCTCGAGTCGGTCTCGACCGGTGCCTGGTCGGCCATCACCACGCTGAAGCTGGCGATGTGCCTGCTGTTCCTGCTGGGCATCGTGGGCCTATACGCCCGCCAGGCCGAGGAGTCCGGCTGGTTGGGCTTCGCCGGCTTCCTGCTGCTGTGCCTTTCGTGGGGGTTGCAGAGCGGGTTCGTGTTCACCGAAGTATTCGTCCTCCCGGTCCTGTCGGCAGAGGCGCCGACGTTCGTCAACAGCTTCCTGGGGATCATCAACGGCTCGCCCGGCGAGATGGAGATAGGCGCTCTTCCGATCGTCTATAACTTTCTCGTCGGGCTGCCGTACATGCTCGGTGGAGTGCTGCTGGGCTTCGCCACCTTCCGCGCCGCCGTACTTCCGCGCTGGGCGGGCGCTCTTCTGGCGGTCGCTGCCCTGTTGACGCCCGCGGCGGCTCTGTTCCCGCTTGCCATCCAGCGGTTCGCAGCGATACCGGTGGCGGTGGCGTTCATCTGGCTGGGCTACGCCCTCGTCGCCCAGATAGTTGGCAAACGGGCACGCGCCTCGCTCTCGCCAGCAGGCGCGCAGGCCAT